>JAAFHB010000015.1:0-42547 GCA_010906965.1 Mariniphaga sp.
AGCGACTCAATCTACGCAGAACGGGTTCAGGGGAAAATTAGCAATTCTTAATTGGAGCAGAATTTATCAAAAAATAAGCACCTGAGTAGTTACCAAAAAAGAGTGCAATAATATTTACCTTACAATTATCTTATTTATACAACAATCTTGTTATTTTTGAATCGGCAAAAGGTAATAACAAACCAACTGACGGACTAATCAATTTGGATGAATAAAGAGTAAACATTTACGATTTTTCGTTGTTGCCTGGTAATGCTTTTATTAACTTGTATGTTGAGTAATGCTTAAAGTAAATCTGTTTATTCTGCTCGTTTTTCTGACCGGATTACCATCCATGGCCAGAATATCGATGATCGCGATCCCAATTAATTCAAAAGCCAGTACAGAAGACACATCCAGCGTCAATCTCCTGAATCAGCAATGCTGGTCACTCCGAAGAGCCAATCCATTATCGGCAATCACAATCGGGAAACAGGCATTGGAAATGGCCCGAAATATTGGATACAATAAAGGCGAAGCCCAGGTATTGAATTATCTGGGAATATGTTATTTACGACTCGACGATTCTCCAACAGCAGCAGATTACTTTTATAAAGCACTTCAATTTAGCGATAGTTTAAATTTAAGCGTCGAAAAAGGATATGCGTTAAATAATATCGCAAGTTCGCTCCTTGAGGAAGGTGAAAACCGACAGGCACTCATATTTGCCCGTAAAGCATTATCGGTTCAAACCCTCCATAACGACATCAAAGGGATTGCTTATGCCTATGTACGATTGTGTGACGTTTATAACAACCTTCAACAGTATGATTCTCTCTTAGTTGCAGCACAAACAGCATTTAGGCTCCTCAAAGATTTGGGAATGACAGAGAACTCACTGATTGCGATGAAAAGCATTGGACGTGCATGGGAAGGGAAACATCAATATGCGAAAGCATTAAGTTGCTATATGCAGGTTGTGAACTCGGTATCAATTTCACCGGTCACTGTCCGCAATGTCGATGTCGATCTTGCAAGAGTCTATAATCTAATGAAATTACCTGACAAAGCTATATTTTACGGAAAACTATGGTTAAGCACCGAGAAAGGGAATGATCATATTTTAAGGCAGATGGCAAAAGCCTACGCCTTAAAGGAAGATTGGAAAGAGGCTTTTCGATATGCACGGATGAGTTTGTTGGTTATGGATAGTGTTGCAAGAGAAGAAAAATTGAGTCAAATCAAAAATTTGCAGATTCTTTATGAAACAAGAGAAAAGGAAAAGGAGAATGCCATTCTAAAGGTGGAACTTAATAATAAAAACCTGTTCGTATCTGCATTTGCAGTCATTCTTATTCTGATTTGTGCACTGGCATTGATTCTTCAGAGCAAAAGATCTCAACAATCGCGACTGAATAAATTACTGAATCAAAAGAACCAGGAGATTTTGGTACAACGCGACCACCTGGATGAATTGAACCAGACAAAAAATAAATTGTTTTCAATTATTGCTCACGATTTACGTGGTCCAATTGGAAGTACCTCCACATTTCTTGAGCTTCTTACCACGCACGAAAGCGAATTTACAAAGCATGAACTACTCGAAAATTTGATTTTGATTAAGGATTCGACAAAAGCTACTTTCAAACTGTTGGAAAACCTTCTGACATGGGCTCGTGCACAAAAAGGAGAGATCGTATTCAATCCTCAAAAAAACAATTTATTTAAATTGACACAATCAAATATTGATCTGTTTGCCTCGAATGCAGAAAACAAAAAAATACAAATAGTGAATGAAATTAATTCGGAACTCATCTTTGAATTCGATCTGGAAATGATCAATACAGTGATGCGAAATCTGATCAACAATGCGATAAAATACACCAACGAAGATGGGACAATCACAATTTCAGCAAAAGAATTTGAGGACAATGTTGAAATAAGTGTTGAAGATACCGGAATTGGTATTGACAGCAACAATACAGAATTACTGTTTATTACCCACCTTAAACGAAACAGGAAAGAAGGTACGATGGGTGAAAAAGGAACCGGTCTGGGCTTAATTCTGTGCCGGGAGTTTGTTACAAAACACAATGGAAATATTTGGGCTGAAAGCGAACTTGGTTTAGGTAGTACTTTTAAATTTACATTGCCACGAAGCCATCAAAAAGAAGAAATTTTCTGACAATCTAACAGGTAGCCCAATTTACTTATCGGGCGACACAATAACATTTGTCTCCAAATATGTTTGCGTCAGCACTCTTTGGGCAATCCGGCTAAATGCCCATGGGTAGTAAAATCCGAGGGTAATGACGGTAAGCAGGATCTGCCCCCACATAAAAAGGAAATCAGAAAGCAAATCGCCATTGTAGCCTAATGAAATCTGCTTCTCATTAACAACATTGCTTTTAGTATGTTCGGCGAAATAGCGGTACAAACGGATGTATGCCATCGGGAAATATATACCAAAAGTGACGACGGCAAACACCAGTTCTATCGCAATTTTTCCGGTTGCCGGAAAAAATTCAGTATCCCATCTGATCAGATAATCTTTATACCTGAAATCGACCATCCACTTCAATATTAAATAGATATTGGGGACCAAACTAAACATGACAATCAGCTGATAAATTAAAAGAAAATTTTGTGACTGAAAATCAATCATCGATTCAAAGATACTAAACAGTACTATTCCCACGAGAAGAAACGGGATAAAGATGGTCAGCGTCATGATCAGAAAAAGCTTGCCGCCTTTCCCTTTAAAAGAAAATTTATGAGAATTGTACGAGGTGCCGTTCGTGAAAAACCGATGTATGTTTTTTATCAACCAAGGAACATAAATCCCCACAGAAACGATCGAAAGTACCAGTCCAGTGATGATAATGCCAATATATTTCCCTAAATGATAATTGCACAATACCTTTTCGCCTTTATACTCAAGGCTCTGAACCACCAATTTGACCATGTAATAAACAAAAGTGTAGGCCATTGCCAGAACAAAAGCAAGATAGATGAAGAATAATTTTGAAGGTCCACCAGCAGGAACATCGGAAGAAATCAGTTCATTAAATTCGCCCAATAAAAAATAATACGGAATCATAAAGAAAAAAAAGAAAGCAATCCAAACAGGCAGAAACTGACTTCCTTTTAATGTAAAATTCAAATAACTCTTCATCACCACTGGTTATAATATTCGACATAAAATTATAAAGTTCTTTCGAGAAAATGAAGGTCAGATTTAATCTTAATGAAAAATTGATATTTGTCTTTAACGAACCCTGTTAAAGACAGTCCGGTAATACTTTACCGGGCACCAGACCATTCCTTTTTGAGCAACAACAGCAGAAAAAACAGCCCTATTACGAAGAACACCGCGATGGATAAAACAGAATAACGCATACTGCCGGTCATCACTTCAATTATTCCAAAACTAAAAGTACCTGCTACAGTAGCCAGCTTTTCCATCACATCGTAAAAACTAAAAAAAGAGGTATGGTCGGTCGTCTCAGGAAGCATTTTCGAATAAGTAGACCGGGCCAGTGATTGAGAACCTCCCATCACAATACCAATAAATACGGCAGCAATAATAAAGCCGACAGTCCCTTTAACTGTGAAGGCGTAAACACAGATAACGATCCAAACAATTACTGAAATAATAAGTGCTTTCAGATTCCCAATTTTCCCTGAGAGCCGGGCGAAAAACCATGCTCCAAACATACCAACCAATTGTATCATTAATACGGTTGGAATCAGGACGCTCTCATTTAAACCTAATTCTTTTTCACCATAGGTTGCAGCCATAAACATCGTTGTGAGCATTCCCATCATTAAAAAGAAAAATGCAGTCAGATAAACACTTATTCGGTACGACTTTCTGATTTCATTAAAAACCAGACGCAATTCCCTGTATCCGTTGGTGAGAATACGACTGCTTCCGGTACGTTTTCGGAAAACATATTTTGGTAAATAACTAAAAGTGATGGTCGAGAAACCAATCCACCAAACAAAAACGGTCAGGAAAGAGATGCGTGCCGGCATATCCGATTGTTTATCGAATCCGAAAAGCTCAGGCTTCATGATCATCAGCAAATTAAAAAGAAGTAGAATAACGCCTCCCAAATAGCCCATCGAATAGCCGCGCGCACTGATCCGGTCCTGATCCTCGGGTTTGGCAATTACAGGAAGGAAAGAGTTATAAAACACAATGCTGCCCCCGTAGCCAAAGGTTCCCAATGCAAAAGCGATTACGCCCAATTCGATATGGTTGGCATCGAAGAAGAAAAGCATTCCGCAACCTGTCGCTCCAATGATTGTAAACGCACGCATAAATCCTTTACGCCGTCCTGTGTAATCGGCCATTGAGGAAAACAACGGCGATCCAATCGCGACAAGGAGATAAGCAGCTGCAATCGCCCATGAATAAAGCGCTGTATTGACAACTTTATATCCAAAAAACGAAACCATAAAATCGGTTCCATGACGCGTCACCGTGTTATAATAAATCGGGAAAATGGCAGAAGCAATGGTTAACTGATACACTGAGTTTGACCAGTCGTACATTACCCATGCCCGTATCACTTTTGGATCACCTTTTTCGATAACCTGAATATCTTTTCGTTTAATCGACATTTTGAAAGTTGTTATTCACTACCTAACCTTGACAAGCAAGAAGCAAAATTTGAAATATGATTGAAATAGGTTGAAATAGGCTGAAATAGGTAATGAGAATTGTATAATGGCGTATTTATTAGTTCAAGAAATTAAGTAAAAACAAACATTTTATGAATTGTATATTACGGTGCTCTGCACCTTAAACTGCTTATATTAACTATATTTCTACAAATATTCCGCAACTCTGTTGCTAAAGGTGCAGCGCACCAAAATATTTGTAGGAAGTTAATCCCCAATAATATGAAGGTGCAGCGCACCGAAATATCAGGTGATAATAGAAAATATTAATCTATAGAAAGACGGAGGTGAAAATACGACATTAAATAGTTTTTATTACTTAGGTTGAAATTTATTTCCATTTCTCCATTTATTTCTATTTATTTCAATCATATTTCCATTTCTCCATTTATTTCTACCTTATTTTCCATTTCGTTCATCCAAATATGAAAATATTATGCGAAAAAAACATCAAGATAAAATATAAGGTACTAAAAGTAGTACATTCAATTCTCTTTGTCGAATTTGATCCCTTTGGTAAATTCAACCTGGAATTGACCGCTTTTATCAGAATAGATCATATAGGCATCAAGTTCCAGATGCAGTTTTAAAAACTCACGCGCCTTCTCCAAACCCATCACCATTAACGGGGTATCGTAGCCGTCAGCAGTAAGGCCATCTTTGGCAATCACGGTTACACTAAGCAGGTTATTTTTATAAGGATATCCTGTACGCGGATCGATAATATGCGAAAACTTCTGCCCGTTTTCCTCGAAGAACTTCCTGTAATTACCTGATGTAGTTACTGATTTATTATCGAGAAGGATAATCGTTTGTAAGGTTTCACCCGCAACATTATTTCCTTCTGTTGGTTTGTCGACACCAATCCTCCAGAAATCGCCTTTCGGATTTTTTCCTTTTGTCCGTACTTCGCCACCAATCTCCACCATGAAATTCTTAATACCAAGCGACTCAAAATAACGATAGATAACATCTACGCAATAACCCTGGGCAATTGAATTGACGTCAATTTTAATCCCCGGAAGATCTTTAATCAGCTTTCTGCCTTCGAGCCTGATTTTTTCCATTCCGACATATTGCAGCAGACTGTCAATTTTCAAGGAGTCTATTTTTACCTTTTTCTCAGGACCAAAGCCCCAGGCATTTACGAGCGGACCAACGGTAAGATCAAAATCACCATTGGTTTCCTTATTGATCTCTACCGATTTATTATAAACCTCAATAAACATATCGTCCAGCAGAACTGTAGAATCGTTTTGGTTAATTCTAGAAACGATCGAGTTGGGAATATATTCCGAAAATGTGAGATCGAAAGCTCTGAATATGGAATCAACTTCTCCGGAAAGGTCCTTATCCGCTTTGTCTTCGTAAGTGATGTGGAAAGTGGTTCCCTGCGTCATACCAGCAATTTTCCGGTAAGGGGCAGGTTTATTGGTATGACAGCTAATGAAAATAATAATCAAGGTCAACAAAGGGCAAAATGGAAGATGATTCCTCATATTTTAATTTATTATTAAACTAATTCTGAACGCAGCAAAAATACAAAGATTGGAGAAAGGTTACAATTCCATAATAAATTGAGTTGAATCTTTTAAGGACCTAAAACAAAGGTTTCAGGCTACCAAAAATACCTTCAGTGTTCAACACATTCAGTCGGGAACGCTTAGAAAGACGTTCCCGTGATTACATTTTCACTTCGAGACGTTACAAACCCCGTTTAGGCGCTTACATCTTCAATAGGTAATCTTACAAACGTCTTTACCATGATAATATTTTTACATTGGGACGTTACAAACGCTATTTGCGTAATTACATTTTTACTAAGTGACCTTACAAACGATGTTTCCGTAATTACATATTTACTATGTGACCTTACAAACTATGTTTTCGTAATTACATTTTTACATTAGGTGCTTACAAACTCTGTTTGCCTAATTACATTTTTACTTAGGGACCTTACATATTCAATTTCCGTAATTACATTTTTACTTCGGGACGTTAAATACATCGTTTGCCTAATTACATTTTTACTTCGGAGCATTAAATACATCATTTGTGTACTTAAATGTTCTGTTTGGGACATAAAATAGGTTGTTCGGGTGCTTAAATGTTCCTTTGGCGACTTTAAATAGGTTGTTCAGGTGTTTTCATTTTCACGAAGGATCAAAATAACTTTCGGAAGGATTCATTCAATCAACTGAAATTCATTTCTCATTCTTCCTCATCAATTATCATTTGCGCTGTTTCATTTTCCTGGGCAGCTATCCGGGCCTGGTGTAATCGTTCCTGCCTGACTACGGCAATCTTGTATCCGATACAGGCCAGTAAAAAATAGACAATCATCTGGATCAGCAGGAAAGTTAGTTCAGGACGGACATCGTTGATAGAAACACCCATTGACCGAATCCGAAGAAATGCAGGAATCATCGAAGTACTTGGAAATATATGCGCCAACTGGCTCATCAAAGGTGGAATAGAGGTGGAAGGCCACGACAATCCACTCAAAAATAAAACAATAGGAGAAACAAAGACAAGGGTCATGATGGAATGTTCCCTGCGACGAAACAACATCGAAATCATTAACCCGAAAAATATTACAGAGAAGAGATACGGGACTAATAAAATGCAGACATCGGCAAAGCTCCCTTTATCGGGAAAACCAAACCATTTGGAGAGATAAACCAATGTAAAAGCAATATTTACCAGGTAGATTGTGAAGTAAGCCAATCCTTTGCCGAAAACTACCGAAAACATCCCCTGCCTGACTCTTATTCCAGGCTTAACAACCTGATTGTTTCGTCGGTCCTTCCCTGCCCCGCCAATCATGCCAATTCCGACCAAAAGAGTCTGTTGCAGAATTATCAAGATAATACCGGGCATCACATACGAACCATACGAACCTGCCGGATTGTAAAGATTATAAAATTTAGCAGGCATTGGATCGCGCAGTTGCATCGCCTGCTCTTCTCCATTTCCGCTTGCCATCAGCCTTTTGATCTCTACACCGGCAGATAATGTGCCGGTCGCCTGTATCGTTGCGCTCAATGTTTCCTTATAAATAAGAAAATAACTTGCATCGCAATAAACACTTACCGATGTTTGGTATCCCCTTAGCAGTTCCTTTTCAAATCCTTCGGGAATAAGGATAATTCCTTTTGAATTACCATCCCAGAAAATCTGCCGGGCCTCGTGTAGACTGCCAGCTTCCTGCGAAACTGAAACCTCTTTCGTTGCACCAAGCATCCTGATCATTTGCCGGCTCGATGCGGAATTGTCGAGATCGACAACAGTTACAGGAATATCGCGGACAACGTTGTTCTCATATGCAATTGAGTATACCAAAGGATAAGCGAGAACCGCCAGGAAAAATATAAGCATTGCCCCCTTGTCCCTAAAGATGGTTTTCAACTCATCGACGAACGAGAACCAGGTAAGGTCAAGCCCTAAAATAACAGCTTTCGGAATATTAAATAATCGCATCGTTCATTTTTTAATCAAATTAATCGCCTCATGCAAATCACAAATATTGGTTTCACCATTACTGGCGAAACCAATATTTGTGGTAAGTGAGTTTTCGTTTCATGCCCGAGAATGCAAGAATTCCTCCCAGAATAAACGGAATGAAGGCCAGAAAAGGGATCACAACTTCTGAAATGGGTTCACCTCTTAAAGTTTGGCTCATAAAAATCTGCAGCCAGAACGTGTAGGGAAAGATTAACGAGAAAATTTTTGCAATCAAAGGCATTGCAATTGAGGGAAAAGTTAATCCGGAGAATGTGAGCGCCATCATTGTATAAGCACTTCCAAGCGATAGGGATAATCTCAAATTGGCGGTCAATTTTAAAAACAAAATTGCCAGCGATTGGTATGAAATAATCAGCAGGATCTCCGATATCAGGATAAGGAACAAACTACCGTGCACAGGTGTCCCTAATGTTTTTATCAGGATGATATTCATAACCATCATATCCATAAAGAACAAGAAGGTGTAGGGAAGCATTTTTCCTGCCAACGCAACTGTCACATTATTATTGGCCAACAAAATGAGCTCACCGGCTGTTCCCTCCTTTAATTCCATACCTAACGCATACACAGATCCAAGAAAAATGAAAACGACAGCCAGAAGTGGCAATAATCCAAGAACCAAAAAATAAGAGTAATTGCCGAATGGATTAAAAAGCAGGTGAACATTCACTTTTACTGGCCTGGCCTTTTCGATGGCCTGAGCGGTTGTTTGCCCTTTTTTGATGGCCACCTGCACTTTAACTCCGGCAGAAATCGTCGAAAGTGTAGTATACAATCCCGATTTTAAAGCACCACCTTTCACAACATTTGAATTGTTGATATAAACGGCAATCGCAGGAGATCCACTGTTCAATACTTTACGTTCCAGGTCGGTTGGTAACACAACAATCGCTTCAATTTTACCACGATCCATCATTTGCTTCGCTTCTTCAATTGAGCTAAGCCTCCACATCACATTACAAACAGGTGTTGCATCCACCATTCGTGTGACCTTTGAGGAAAATGAAGTATGATCCATATCAACCACAGCAACAGGTAAATCCCTAACAACACCGTCAGAAAATAGCCAGATGATAATCAGAAACGCGACGACAGGAGCAATCATCGTTGTAAATACCAATACCCAACTATCGGCTATTCGTCTCGTTTCGCGCCGTATTACCTTAAAAAGCGCTGTATTCATTAACTTATTTACCATGTTCTTTAGTAGTTCATATCGTTTTTAGTATTGCATTGGGTTATGAATTTAGCAGTTGGGAACTGGCTGCCAGTTGACTAATTGCCAGTTACTATTTTTTTCACCTCGTCCCAGTTTACCAGTGCAGACATACCTGGTCGTAAACCTTCAATCTTTTCAACCGGGACAGCATGAACTTCGAATGTTTTCATATCGAAATCGCCAGATGTTTTTGTTGCATTCCATGTTGCAAATTCGCCCAGCGCATTAATATAATTCACTTTCAGCATAACCTCTTTCATGCCAAGTGCCGAGAAACGGGCTTTGAAAATTGATCCCTTCTGGACCGCAGCGAGCAAATCTTCGCGTAAGTTGAACGTTACCCAGACATCGGCTAAATCAACGATCGTGATAACAGGATATCCTGCAGGAACAAGCTCACCGCGTTCGGCGATTATATTGGCGATTTCACCCTTAATTGGTGCGAATATTCTGGTTTCACTCAGGTACGAATTTACTTCCGTCAGTACGCCATCGGCCTGCATTACCAGGGCGCCGGCCGATTTCTTATCTTCGTAACGGGCACCTTTCTTCGCCTTGTCATACAATGAACGAGCTGCTTTCTCCGTTTCAACGGCAGCTTTCATGCGAGTTTCAGCTTCATCTTTTTGTTGTTCAGCCACTACTCCAGATTTAAACAGGTTATCCACGCGTTGAAAAGTTTTCTTCGCAAAATCGGCAGCAGCCATAGCTGTTTGCCACGAATTGAAGGCGGCCTGAACATCTTCTTTCTGAGCACCATTGTCCGCCTTTTCTTTTTGAGCTCCCGCCGCCGCTCTAACAGCAGATGCTTGCAAAAACTTAGCATCCAATTCCGGACTACTAAGCGTAAAAAGGAGCGTACCGGTCTGTACATCCTGGCCTTTGTGAACCAAAAGGCTGTCGATCCGTCCAATCAGTTTTGAAGCAACCTTCACCTGCGTAGCCTCCACTTCACCCTGAACTTCGAGCGGAATCGGTTTCGCAACAACCCAAATGGCGTATCCAATAAAAATGATCACTGCAACAATGGCACCTGCAATCACGTAATGTTTAGTCTTTTTCATAATCTATGTAACTCTGTTTATTTGTTTCATTTAAGATGAAAGTTGGAAGGCTGAAATAATATCTCCTTTTGCAGGCTCATTTCCACCCCATCTCTCCTTCACTATGTTCCTTCTTTTAATATCTTCCCTGTTTCGCGTCGGGATGATTCATATAGCTGACATACTTATCGGACATTCCTGAATAATAAAGCAATTTCGATAACGCGACATCCCACGCATAAATGGCCTGTAACCTTTCGATTTTTGCTTTAGCAACAGCCAGATTTGCATCCGATACCTGTGTGGTAGTTGCCATTCCTTCCGAAAAAGCCTTTTCTCTTGCGCGTGAATATTCGGTTGTAAACGCCATTGCAGCATCCAGTTCAGTGATTTGCTCAAGGTACATATGCAGCTCCTGGTAGTATTTGGTGATGGCCGAATAAATATCCGATTCAGCTTTTGCATAAAAATCATCTGCCTGCATTGCCGTAAACCGTGCTGCACTTATTTTTCGATTGCGTGCAAGTCCGTCGAATAAGCTCCATTGTAATCCAACGCCCACCATATATTCGGGGAGATAGGGCGAAAGATCTTTATTCACTATATCATAGGTACCAGTTGCAGCAATCGTTGGTAAATAAGCCGATTGTTCAACCTTTATACCTTGTGCTGCCAATTCTTTCTTTTTGTTGACCTGTCCCAGTAAAGGGCTGTTTTCCTTTGATTTGATTTTATAGAAATCAAGTGATTCAATATTTTCGATATAGAATAGCTCCGATAACGGATTGATTTTGGAGTTCTCCGAATCAGCAACCGTGTTTAAAACCGCTTCGTTTAATATTTCAACCTGACGGTCCGACTTTTTCAGTTCGCGGTCAGCTTCTGCAAAATAAACTTTTGCATTTAAGACTTCTACCTGAGCAATCATCCCTTCCTTTGCAAGTTTCTGCGCATCCTCGAAATGCTTTTGCATCCCGGTCATCACTTCCTTCCTAACTTTCACCGCTTGGTTCGCCAGGATTAATCCAAAGTAACGTTCAACCAATTCACTTGTAAGCTCATGCGACTTTTGAATCGTCTCTATTTCAGATTCTTCAAACTTTATCTTGGCCGCTTTATTCGCCGCATTGATCTTACCACCAGTATAAAGTGGCATCACAAATCCGGCATTTACCATTCCGAATTTTTTCTCCTGTATTGTTTTGATCCATTCGCCATTATTGACCGTTTCGAGACCTTCGAGCATTTTCCCACGAACGACAGCCGTTGAAACATCATCAGGCAGATATGGCATTATACTATTGGTTTTGGGATCGGGATTCGGAACACCGCTAAATTTGCCATAATGTCCCAAAGTGTTATAAAGCGGAGTTATTGCATCCCGCACCGGCGTAAGATCAAGCTCCAGATTGTCTGACATATAAATATAGGAAGCACTCAACGAGATGCGCGGAAGATGCAACCCTTTGGCAGCTTTTACCTCCTGTTCCATCTGAAGCGACTTATTATTAGACTGTTTTATTAAATGGTTATTTTGAAGGGAAAGACTCAGTGCCTCTTCAAAAGTGAGGCTTTTCGACACTCCAGGGTTTTCCTGCCCGCAAAGCGTCAAACCCGTCATTGAAAATAATATTATTAATATACTCGCTCTCATTCGTATCTATTTTAAGGCGTTGATTGAAAATTCTGCCACACGTTTTTGATCTTCATTTGTCCAGACGGTACTCCCGAAAAATCCTTTCATTTTCAGATTAATATATTCAATGGGATAAATAACAACTATTCCGTATGCCTCCTCAGGCGAGATGTTCCTGTTGACCTCTCCGTTTTCGACCCCAATACGTATTACTTTTTCGCATAAACTCTTAATATGCTGGCGTTGGTCGGCTGAAACCTGAAAATTATAATCATGCATCAGAACATGGATAAATTTGATTTCTTCAGGAGATTCGGTGGCTGTTTTAAAAAGCTCATTGATCAGCTCGTTGATCACCTCTTTAATGCGGGTAAAGGAATTCAGTAAAAACTCAAGTTTCTCAATAATTTGGGAGACCTTCGTATAAAGCAGTTCTGTAACAAGTTCTTGCTTTCCCTTGTAAAAGCGGTAAAGGTATCCCTCAGCAACACCAGCGCGACGTGCAATTGAAGAAATAGATGCTCCGCCGTATCCATTCTGAACGACCAGTGTAATCGTTGCCTCCCTGATCCGTTGAATTTTACCATCGTCAATTAAACGTGCCATTCAAATTAATAATTAATGAATGATTATTCATTCATATTCTGATGCGAAAGTATATAAACAATTCTAGTTACAAAACAAGGTGGTTAAAAAATTTACAATTCTTTAATACACAACGACCGATTTAAAGGCAGGCGAATTTGATTTTCGTACTCAAAGAGTCAAACAATGATAAACTAAAAGGGAAATAATTTAAAAAGAATAAACAACGTAAACCGAAAGTTTAAGTAGGTTTACCTTTTATTCTTATGTAATGTTAGTGGGTCTTTAAAGGAAACTTAAAGGGCCGTTTTTACTTTATGAAAGGCAGATTGAGCAATTGATTATAAAACGAAAGACGAAGTCAGGTATTTTTCCGGCATTATAACCCTCGCCAAAATGGAATTCGGAAACAAGCGAGAATCGCAAGTTGCAACTAATTTGTACCAGAATCATTTTTTTAGAGCATATCGAAAGCACCGCAATTGAAATTGGGATCGTTTTGCTGATCACTTCGATTCATCATACAAAGTAAGTTTTCGTCCCAATCGTTGATATGATAACTTTTACAAATTTTGCATAGATCCGGTATATGCTTGTCCTGAAGATCAATTTTGTTTCCATCATCGTCGAAAAAACCATTAATATCTTCAAAATAAGGAAGTTCATTCACAGGAAAATCAGAAGCAGGATGCCCGGTTTCTTCATCAAATTTCATTTGTTCGGCAACTTCATTGCAAGTCGTACAATAGCCAGGAAACGGACATTTATCTTCGTTCATATCACAAAATTCGATATGTTCATCGCCAAACGACAAGGGCACGTGTTTTTCATTCCATATCTTTAGGATAAACGGATAGCGTAAATCCTCAGGATAGTTCTCAGGAAAATCGAGCGTGAAATGGAAAATCAGCAGCAGCTTTTCCAACTCTATGGCCAAACGAGCCTGTTGCTGAGAAGTTAATTTACTCGAATCTGGAAGCAATTCGGAATCAATCCCTGTAATCTTTGAAATCCGTTTTTTCTTGCCGTACAGATTTTTTTCTGCAAAGGCCATATCTTCCAATTCAAGTTCATTCTCGGGGTCTGCTTCAGAAAGTGCCCATATCTCGTGAGGTGGCCTGATATTCCAGGTTGCCTTGTGGATGTCCTCAATTAATTGATCAATATATCGTTCCATCAGTTCAGAAAGTGTTCATACGTTTTGAGTAGTGTTCCAAAATTACACTTCAACGATGTATTCGTAACCATCAGTACCTACACTTGCATCAAGTGCACTGATTATTTTTCGATGATTATCGTAAGGTCCTTGTATATAGCATGGTTTACCATTAAATCCCATTTCAATCTCATCAATTCCATCATCAACCAAATCGGGATCAAGCACATACTCTGACAAATAAAAATCTTTTGGCGTATCAATACCTAATCCTGAGGCGTAATCAATGGCACCATATATAAGGTTATGAAAATAGGAGGATGTTACTTCAATAGTAGGAGTATGGTTTTCCATCATATCAAGCATTTTATCTATCTCCTCTTCAGTTAAATTGCAATTGACCATTGAATTTTTAACCCCAAGACAAAGCCGATCTACTAATATGTTTGCAAAAGTATACTTGCCTCCCGGCTGTCTTCGTATTATCAGGCATACGGTTAAACCTTTATCAATGTAACGATCAGCAATTAAACACTTTTCAATAGGCAGTTTCCTTCCATTTTCCTGAAGATACTTTCTTGGCGAAAATTTGTTTTCCATAATTTCGTACTAAAATAAAACCTAAAATAATGTTTTTGAAAAATTTAAAATCGATTTGAGCTTATCGTTTCACCTACGAATAAACTGGAGAAAGATCATCTGAGTACTTATTTAAATCCTTTTAGCAATTCATTGACTTCAGCAATGTCAAAACTATTTGCATCCCAAAACTCATCCTCATCCAATCCTAACCAATCTTTCATATCCTGGTACTCATCATGTGTTGGGTCGGCCAGAATTATTTTCATATTTTCGAAGCCCCACGGACCACCACAATCTTCGGGCGGACAAGCACCCTTCCCATTCAGACAAACCGGAAGTTTTATATCTTCGGGAACCAATTTTTCAAAGGTAATTTTATGGGACCAATCATCGCCAAAATCATAGAGGTAGTTAAAAGTTTGATTTTGGATGGTGAAAACCTTGTTTAATTTGGTTTTCTTCGACTTCATGTCGGTTTCTTCCCAATCTTCTTTCGAAGGTATTGCAATCGTCGGATGTGAGCCGTAACCTTTCGGACTGAACTGATAGAAATGGCAATCTTCCCAGCCAAAAACAAGTTGTATCAGGTTGTGCAGGTCGTGAAAAGTAATCGATTCGGGAACCTGAATTTGACGCCAAACCGGTGGTTTGGACACGTTCATTAGTTGAATTTTAAATTGATATGCCATATTTCTTGTTTTAAAAAACTTCAGAAATTAATTTTGTAAATAATAAAAATGCTGCAACGATAAAGTTGTGAAAATCAAATTGAAATAGCAAACATATTTCAGAGAATTCGACAAATGTTTTTTAACTATTTCCCCTAATATCTCCTGAATATTGTATAACTTTAAAGTGAAATCGGTTCCGTATCAATCTAACGCACCGCTGCCGGGAAATCGATCCGGAATCATAACTTAAAAAACGGAGGAAAGCATTATGAAAACAACGAAAATGATGATTTCTATGATGG
Organism: Mariniphaga sp.; assembly: GCA_010906965.1. Taxonomy (GTDB): domain Bacteria; phylum Bacteroidota; class Bacteroidia; order Bacteroidales; family Prolixibacteraceae; genus JAAFHB01. Next base: position 15,388 of record JAAFHB010000015.1, read on the forward strand.
TCGTGTATCTGTTTGTATTTTTTCCAGGCCATGTTTTCGCACAGACCGATCTTGAAAACCACGCACAGTTTTCAAAAAATAATAAGTCCATTATGCAGCATACAAATGCGATAGCATCAGGGGAAGCGAAAACAAAGAATGATCAGATCTCACATTACAACGAAGCCCGAAAGAGTTTTATAGAGGCTAAAAAAGCTAATAATCTATTGAAAAAAGGGATATCCGAAAATTTAAAATCGGAAGCCGTAGTACATCACGACAAAATTGACAAGAATTATTCAGCGGCCCTGCCTTTTGTTAACTCGATGCTTGAAGAATTGAAAAATGGGAATACTGACAATGCCAGGCTAAAGGAACAAGCCAAAAAACTTCACGACTACATCGATCTGGCAGAAAAGGAACACCAGGTATTAATAAAAGAGACACATTAGTACCGTAAGCATTCGTAGGACTGTCATGAAAAACGATCATGAAAAACCGGGAAATAATCTAATTTTCTAACGGTCTCTGGGGGGACAGCATGTTCCGATATATCCACCTGTTAACAAATATTTTAAGCTTTTGCTTTTACCTTTTTATTTCACCGGTTTATGATATGGTTTACATGCACCTAAATAAGACTGAGTTAATAATAAAAATGTTAATTCACGGATCACTATTGACGAATTGATTTAGTAAAAGAAAAACCCATCCCTGAAATCCAACCTAAAGATAGTTGAAAATATTTGTATTTCAAACATTTACAAGTATTTATCCGATTATAAACCGACGAAAATTCTGATTTTTATTGACAAATATATATTTGAATATAGGGATCAATATGCAAGACGAAAACACTTTTCCGAAAATTCCTGACTGGGGATTGTAGGGAAACAGCCAGTATGATCTTACGATAAAAATTATTTTTTTTTAAAAATCCAAAAAAATTCTTCAGATATTATAAACTGAACCACAATTTACCACTACTCCAGTTTGCCCAATAATTAAAGTTTGCATATGCCACTGTTTCTAATTTTGTTAATGCAACATTACCACCGATCGGCTGAGCAACAACAGAAATATTTTGCCAATTAGCTCCAAAACCAGTATTTACATAAAATGCCTTAATGGTAATATTTTCACCAAAACCATTATCTTTTACAGAAACTTTAAGTGATATTTTCTGTGTAACACGACCATTTTCATCCAGTATGAACCCTGTTGCTCTTACCATCTCCCCGACGGAATTTGAAGAACTTCCACTTGATGTTCCAGGAGTTGCAGGAACAAAAGGTTCATAATTAATAAACTGCCCATAACTATTAAGGCTTGACACTACCACAATCAAAAGCAAGATTAGTTTTTTCATAAGTTGTGTTTAAATGTAATTAAAATATGCTCATTATTTATGTAAAATATAAAATATTCTACTACCCTGATAAGTAATTATTTTGTCAATAAAAATTGGACTGCTGAGAATAACTAATAATGATAAAAAAATCTTGACAATTAGTTTATTTTGGGCAATTACAACAGAAGACGCATATAAATTTGATTGAAAATAAGTTTAAATTTTGAACACCGCATTTTGGACTGAAAATTATTTTTTACTGATTTTTGTAAATAATCCGCGAATAAGTGCAAAGATTAAAAACGCTACAAAAACAATTAGAAGGAACTCTCCTAATGAATTGGAAGAATCAATTACATCTCCAATTTTGCCTCTATCTGATCCACCAGCATATAAACTAATTGAATAAACAAGACAAGACAGAAAACACATTTTTCTTAACATAGCAATAGTATTTTTCATAATTCATAGATAAATATTGGTTATTTAATAACTGTGGCTCGGTAAAATATTTATAAAAATGTAAGAGCTTCTTATTTGTTTAATGATCTAATAGTTCAATTAATAGTTCAATATTTCCGGTTTCTCACCCACAATCCCAACAAATTTTAATAACGTATGAGTTGCAGGCTTAATGCTATTATCTGTTTTAACTTCGAAATAATTTTTAATCGTATCCTGAGTTACTTTTTGTATAATGCTGTATCTCGAATAGATTTCTTTTAGCTTCGTCTTGATAATGTTCTTGTCCATTTTCATAAATAATTCAAATCGACTTCAAAATTACAAATAAAATATTATCTTAGTTCTATATTAGAGATTAAATTGCGTTCTTTTAAAATTAAATTAAGTTTTTTAATGTTTGATCATTTTTAAAACAGTCCAAATATATCTATGTAGTATTGAAGGATGAATATCCAATTGCACAAATTTGATTTAAATCTTATTTTACTGCCTGAAAATTTCAAATCACAAAACAGTTAAAAATAAAATCAGCCTGTTACTTTTTTTTATCGTAACAGGCTGATCTAAATTCGGAAAACGAGACTCGAACTCGCGTCCATCAGCTTATTTTTTTAACAGCCACTTCCATCAAATTGACAATCATCCAATATCCACCATTTTTACAAACCATAGTTGCAACAGGTATGTTTACATTTATTGAGCAATATTTTCTTCCAATTTGTTGCCACTTTTGCCCATTTGCAAATTCAAATTCAGTTTCACCCGACCATCCATTAAAATCATTTATGATCCTACTTATGAAAAGAACCGTTTCTTCTTCCATTGTATTTTCTTTTGTCAATATAGATGCATGAATAACAGTATAAAAAGAAAAACAGCCTGTTACTTTTTAATCGTAACAGGCTGTTTTTAGAGCGGAAAACGAGACTCGAACTCGCGACCCCCAGCTTGGGAAGCTAATGCTCTACCAACTGAGCTATTTCCGCTTTTTTTATTGGTGACGCAAAATTAGAATAATTTTTCAAAGATTCATGAGACTTCAAATCGGTTTCTGTTTTAATTCAGAATCTGTGGGTGGAATATTATTTTCAATTATCGGAATCGTGACAAGTCCGTTAGTTTACATGTTGAATTACAACCGGACACAGAATTCAAAAAAAACATCTTGATTACTTTCCGAAAAGAAGTTCAATTGCATTTATTGCATCCTCGTAATTGGCATACTGCAAACGATAGAAACTGATTTCATCAAACCAGTCAAAAAACTTTGTCACATTCGCCGGATCAGGATTAACCCACGTTTCGGGCAAAAGCGTCTGTATGGCTTCCCGCTTTTCGACTTCTTCAAAAACAAAAGGTTCTGTTCCTGAATACTTTACAAATACGAATGCTTTTACCGGGAATGCCGCAACTGATCCGGGCTTGTTATTCTCCACAGGTAAATGGCGTACGATCTTGCCGGTAGCCGCTTTTTCAGGAACAATTCCTGCCAGTTCAGGATAAAACGGTGTAAGTGTCTGAAGCGAACCCTCTTTAACAGATATTGCCAACGGAAGACGATACACAAATCCGTTAATCCGGTTAATGGCATTGAAATCGTCGGAAAGGACTGTAAAGCCATGCGCCTGCAAAAGCGCAGACAAAGTACTCTTCCCGTTTCCAGCTTGTGCCGGGAAAATAATGGCAGATCGCCCGTCCGAAACTGCTGCCGAATGCAGTGTGACCATCCAGTCCTGATCTGCAACGCCATAAAGAACTCCAAACAATTTTTGCGAGACGGCACCCCGAAGATAATGGCTGTTTTCGTGACTGAAAGCTTCGATTGCCTTCCCATTATACCTGAATATCAATAAATCATCCAGTTCAAAAACTTCAATTAGATGATCTTTTGCAGGGGCATCGGTTTCGAGATGCGCCATGGTAGGATGGAAACAATTCATCAGCCACTCGCTTCCATACCTGAAACAGACAGATTGATTTCCTATCAAATAGTGTCTTTCCGAAAACAAAGGAAATGCGTAGTCATCAAATCCAATGCGCAATTCGGGCGAATGGTAGACTGCGTTTGCAGGATCATTTAGCTGGTCAACCCAGGTAATAATATCATTAACAAATTGTTGAATTTCCTCTTCGGACAGATCGTACGATAAGCTTAAAAAATCGACTATCTCCTGAACCGTCAGATCATGAACATATTTATCGAATACTTCCCATGCTGGTTTTTCGAAAAGGACAAACGACCGTGACGCAGCAAACCAGACAGCCGTCGAATCTCCAATTTTTTTGCTAACCGTTAAAACTTTAACTTTTTTGTTCCTTTTCAAACCAAGCTGATTTAATACAAAATTCGCAGGGCAAATTGCGGCCGTGTGAATTACAAAAGTAAGAAACGAACAGGCATTAACAAATGTATATACCGGCATAAAAACATTACCTGCAAAAGCTCCAAATTAATCGGCAATTTAAAAAGATAAATCTCAATTTTATTACTTTTGAATCTGAATCTTACACATGGTCGAAATCATAAAAAACAAAAAAAGATGGTAGATATTAGTTCGAAAATCAGAGAATTTGTTTTGAAAAACCTCGATGAGCAGCCATTTAAGGGGATCAGTGATCCTTTCTGGCAGTCGTTACGTGATACAGGAACTGAGCTTTGGCTCGATACGGGTGATATGAATGAAGCTGAAACCAACTGGTCGGCTGAAATGAGCGCACTCACAACGAATAATACCCTTCTCAATAACGAGATTCAAAAAGGCATCTACGACAATTTTATTGCAGATGCCAAAAATATTGTAAAAGATCTTCCCGCCGACGAGCAGGTTAAAGAAATCGCTTTTATTCTAAATGCCCGGCATGGTCTGAGGCTTGCCAAACGATTTGGTGGATATGTAAGTGTGGAACTTCATACGGCAACCGCTTACGACTTAAAAGCGATCGATTATTATGGGAAAAGATACCATGAAATTTGCCCCGATCAGTTTATTGTGAAAGTTCCCTATACCGCCGAAGGTCTGTTGGGAGCACGACGATTGAAAGATGCCGGTATCCGTATTAATTTCACGCTTGAATTCAGTGCGCGCGAGAATGTAATCGTAACCAGGGTGGCACGTCCCGATTATTTGAATGTTTTTCTTGGAAGAGTCGGCGCTTATATTATCAATAACAAGTTGGGTGATGGTTCAGGTGCCGGTGAAAAAGCTGTTCTTGCCTCCCAGAAATGGGTTACTGAATTATCCGTTCAAAACCCGTGGCGGACAAAGCTGATCGCAGCGAGTCTGCGTAGCCACAGTCAACTGGAGCTTCTCGCAGGAACCGATGTCTTTACGATGCCTCCAAAAGTCGCCGCATCCGGGCATGCAACCCTTTCGGGAAAATTTGCTTCGATGATTCATAAACATTACGAGGTCAGACAGTTTGAATCGGCTAAAGGGTCGGGAATCGAAAAGTTTTGGAAGGTTGAAGACAAAGTACTTCATCTTGCTGAAAGACTTGCCACCCAGGTTCCATCCACAGGTGCCGAACTGATTCACATTGCAGAAGAAGAGGGCTGCAGTGATATGTTTCCAATATTGACGGAAGAGGAGAAAAGCTTTATCGCTTCTGACGGAAAAATACCGGTGCATTCAAGATGGGAGAAAAAGATTCATAAGGGTGAAATTGCACCCGACACCTTGCTGACGCTGGCGGGGTTGGCCTCCTTTACGGCTGATCAGGAGATGCTGGATCAGCGGATTAAAAATATTATAGGTTAATTATTTTTCAGGAGTCACAATGTTAAAACAGGTTTGATTACAGGAGCTGAAAAATAAATAAATTGGAATTTTATCCACAAATAAAAACAGATGACAAAAGCTTTCGAAGTTAAGAATCCCGACTTTGTGTTAAGTCCCTTGTCGGGGATGACAAAAAAACATTATATAGAATTGGCAAAGTATTTACTGGAGAGGGCTTTCGTACATATTGACTCCATTGAAACACCCTTGACATTCCCCACGGTTCCTGGTAAAACCTATCCACAGCCAGATGCCCCGGAATGGCGCCATCGTTCGCAGGAGTTCGAAGCCCTGGAAAGAACCTTTACGCTTGCGGGACCGTTAATTCACATTGATCCGGAAACGACGATAAAGGGTATTAATCTTCGGGATTACTATTCATTGCAAATTTACAATGCCCTTACGCCGGGACATCCCAATTCATTGCCATTACCCAATGATTTGCCTGACTCCAACTACCAGTTTACGTGCGAGTTTGGAGGATTGTTTAAAACATTGCTATTGATGCCCGACACGATTTGGTCTCACTATACCGAAAGGCAAAAGGATGAGATGGTAATAACCATTTCAAAATGGGCTCACCACAGAACGACTCAAAATAATTGGCGGATTTTTAATATTATCACCCTCTCATTTCTAAAAAAATATGGATATGAGATTGATGAAGATTTATTGAAAAGTCATCTTTTATGGGTGGCATCCTATCATTCAGGCAATGGCTGGTACCTCGAGCAAACCTATAATTACTATTCTATCAGCCTTTTCATTGTTTATACAACCATTTGGAACAGGGCATATGGGGATGAACACTACCCTGAGATTGCCGAAACAATTGAAAAATCAGCACAGAAATTAATGGAATCCATCACCAGCTTTTTTGGAAGAGATGGATACATAAATATGTGGTCGAGAAGTATTTGTTACCGGACATGGGTTTCAGGAGCATTCCCTGTATCATTTATGTTGAAGGATAAAACCCTGGTGGATGCAGGTTGGGCCAGGCGACTTTGTTCGGGTTCGCTGCTGCAATTTGTTACACGCGAAGATTTCTATTGCAATGATATCCCCAGCCTTGGATTTTACGGACAGAAAGAATACATGGTGCAAAACTATAGTTGTGCGGGTAGCCCTTTCTTAATGTTTCTCCCCTTTATCTGTCTTGCACTCCCGGATGATTCACCCTTTTGGACCGCAAAAGAAAACGATGGGATTTGGGAAAAATTAGGAAACAATTCGCATAAAGTTGTTCTTGAAAATCCGGGATTGGTGCTTGTTAATCATGGAAAAACAGGGACTTCTGAAATAATCCCCGGGAAAGTTTACTACGACGATCCAAATTATTCCAAACTCGTTTATAACACCCACTTCCCATGGGAAGACCATAATCCACAGGGTGGTACATCTATGGAATACAGTTTCCGCAGTCAGGATCCAAGGGATTTGAGAGGTGATGATGTCAATTTTTACCTTACCGGCAAAACAGCGGAAAACGATTCTGAAAAAAACAGGTCATTTACAATTTCGCAAAGCATGTTTTTTAACGGAGTGCGAAAGGATGTTTTATACCGGCAGGCCATCATGCGAAGACCACCAAACAATGGGGTCGGGTATATCATTGATCTGGCCGAAATAACAATTCCCGGCGGAGTTATCAGAATCGACCGTTCCCGGCTGGCTTTTGAATACGAATTGACCCTCGGACATTTCGGCATGCCTCATATGAATGGCAAAAAGGCGGTAATTAATCAGTTTGAAGAGGGATCAAAAAAGGTAATTACGGCGTCCATTCCCGGAAGAAGAATAGCCCTGATCACCTATAATGGCTGGGATAAACTGGATAGTCTGATCCATAACAACCGAAACGCAGAAGCCAATGAAAGTACAGTTATCTATGCGTCCAAAAGAAGGATGGCAAAAAATCCGGCCATGGAATTAATGATCACCGTCATGTTGCATAAAATGGATGACACTGAATGGACCGAAGAAGAGCTTTCGCCCATCAGGGATATTAAGATGATGGATATTACACCATCTTATTCGGCTTTGGGAGCAACAATTACCCTGTACAATAACGAGAAATATAAAATTGATTTTAAAGACATCGATGGGAAAAGATCTTGTTAATGTTTCAGTAATGTTTCTGTAGTAAAACAAAAAACTCCGATAAAACATTGTATTTCAAATGTTTATCGGAGTATAATCGTACCCGGGGCGGGACTTGAACCCGCACGACCGTAATGGCCATTGGATTTTAAGTCCAACGTGTCTACCATTCCACCACCTGGGCATTACTATGAGCGGGAAACGAGACTCGGACTCGCGACCCCGACCTTGGCAAGGTCGTGCTCTACCAACTGAGCTATTCCCGCATAAAATGCACCACTAAATGAACGTTTGTTATAATCTGAGCGGGAAACGAGACTCGGACTCGCGACCCCGACCTTGGCAAGGTCGTGCTCTACCAACTGAGCTATTCCCGCACTAATCTTTTTTTGCCAGGCCTTTCGTGTCAACCTCTTTGATCAATTATCAAACAGTATTGTTGTTTCTGCTAAGCGGATGCAAATATAAACGTTTTTTTTTAGTCTGAAAACAGATTAACAAATTATAGGGAATTAAGATCATCTTTTTTAATCCATCAGATATGTACTTGAATTAATGCGATTTAGACTCCATCAATTTCAAGGCTGTTTTACAGAAAATAAAACCACAAATCGTTTTCCTTTAGGAGACAGTATAGCTTCATTCATTATATACCACTAAATTACAGATATTTAAATCTATTATTTGTTTATATCAGATCAAATTCTGAATTCCGGCAACCGAGAACCGGTCCACGCTGTCGGACAATTTAACGACAAATTATCACCAGATGCATCATCAGCGAAAATCAGCGAGACCGGCGGGAGATCGGAATTGTCCGCAGATTTCGCTGATTAACACAGATAATTGAAATAATTTATTTCTTTTTTTCCGCAGTAGCGTCATTGATAGCTTGTGCCGAATACCGGAAAGTGTATTTTCCCGAGCCAAGGTTGAGCTGAAGATCATTGTTGGCTTGAACAGATCCGGCCTTCAATGGCACACCATCCTGTTTCACCTGATCGGCTTTTGCAAAAGGCAACGTAACAGTCGCAGAAGTATTTGCAGGAATCAGAACTTCGTACACAAAATCTTCATTTTCGAATTTCCACGATGATCCCACCTTACCGTACATGGTATTGATTTCTGCATTCGCATTTTTAAGGCCACCGCCCGGATGAGGAGCAAGCAGAATATGTTTATACCCTGGGTGATTCGTATCAATATCAATTCCAGCTACATGCCTGTAAAGCCATTCACCGATCGCACCATAAGCATAATGGTTAAAGCTATTCATTCCAACATCCTGGAAGGTGCCATCCGGTTTCTGTCCGTCCCAACGTTCCCATATAGTGGTAGCACCTTGAAGAACAGGGTACAGCCACGAAGGATATTTTTTGTTATTCAGTAACATAAATGCCAGGTCATCGCGGCCAATGGCAGAAAGAGTTTTGCAAAGCAGCGGTGTACCAACAAACCCGGTAGTCAGGTGACCAAACTTCTTCACATCATTGGTAAAGTATGCTGCTGCTTTCGGAACAAGATTTTCGGGGAGCAGTTCAAAAGCCAATGCAAGCGCATATGCTGTCTGAGTATGAGAGACCAATCGTCCGTTTGGAGTTACAAATTCCTGAATGAAAGCACTTTTGATGTCAACTGCCAGTTTTTGATATTTTTCAGCATCTTCTTTCTGTCCAAGAATTGTCGCGATCTTGCCCAGCAATTTAGTTGAATAACAATAATAAGCCGTTGATATCAGATCCTTTTCTGTAGTAGCACCCGTATAATCTGAATTTGTAGAAGCAAAAGCGAGCCAGTCACCAAAATGTTGGTCACCTGTCCATAAATGTTTTTCGCCTGCCCGGCTTGTCATGTAACCAACCCATGCTTTCATGCTGGGATATTGTGTTTCCAGAATCCGCTGATCACCATAAGCCAGATAAACGGTCCAAGGAACAATGATCGAAGCATCAGCCCATGCCGTAGACCCACCGCCACCGTTTAAGACATCTGGAATCACATGAGGAACTCTTCCTTCAGGTGACTGATCGGCTGTAAAATCGCCCATCCATTTGGTGTAGAATGCTGCCACATCGAAGTTGAAAGCAGCAGTCATGCTAAAAACCTGCGCATCACCTGTCCAGCCAAGCCGTTCGTCACGTTGCGGACAATCGGTGGGAACATCCAGAAAATTGCCTTTCTGACCCCATTGAATATTGTGTTGAAGTTGATTAATCAAAGTATCAGAGCAACTGAAAGTTCCGGTAGGTTTCATATCAGAGTGAATCACAATTCCTGTAATCTGATCAAGTGCAGGGGAAGCTGCCAATCCTTCAATTTTAACAAACCTGAAACCATGAAATGTGAAGTTCGGTTCATAAATCTCTGTCCCGTCACCTTTGAGCAGATAGACATCCGTGCATTTTGCTGCGCGAAGATTATCAATGTAAAAATTGCCGGCTTTATCGAGCACCTCGGCAAATTTAAGCGTCACCTGATCTCCCTTTTTTCCGGCCACTTTCAATCTGACCCATCCAACCATATTCTGGCCCATGTCGAAAACGTTTTCACCCTTGGGTGTGACCAGCAGTTTGATCGGTTTGATCTCCTGAATTGCTTTCACGGGAACACCTTGAGGGGCAATCAATATGTCATTCGACTGGCTGAATGCGGCAGCGTTGTCCCATTTGGTCATGTCGTAACCTGTCTGATCCCAACCTGTCAATTCAAGACGTGCATCATAAAGTTCGCCATTATAAATATCAGATTCAACGATCGGACCATTTGTACTCACTTTCCAGCTGTTGTCCGAACCAATCGTTTCAGAAGTTCCATCGGTGTATGTAATCTGCAATTGCACCAGCAGTGCCAATTTACTTCCGTAATAATCACTTTGTTTTGAGAATCCGATGTTTCCGCGATACCAGCCGTCAGCCAATACAACTCCGATGGCATTCTGCCCTTTGAGCATTGAAGTTACATCGTAAGTCTGGTACTGCAACCGTTTTTTATAACTTGTCCAACCCGGAGTAAAAAGATCGGAGGTTACTCTTGCACCATTTATATGCAGTTGATACAACCCAAGTGCCGTCGCATAAACCCGGGCGGATTTCACTTTTTTCGCAGTTGTGAACTCCTTCCTGAAATATTGGGCAGGTTTTGAGCCTTTCACCTCTTTTTCAGCACCAAACGAAATCCAGGAAGCTTTCCATTCTGCAGGTTTAAGAATTCCCATTTCCCACGACGCCGGTTCACTCCAGGCTGTGGCCTTATTCTTGTTATCCCAGACACGAACCTGCCAGAAAAGCTGTTGCATCGAACCCAAAGCAGGTCCACCGTATACCACGCTAACAGATTGCGATCCGTTTACTTTACCCGTAGACCAAATCAATTTGTTTGAATTCAGTTTTGCTGCCGATTCTGCAACCCTCACTTCATAAGCGGTTTGCATCACATCTTTGTCGGCAGATACCAGCTGCCAGCTGAGCCGGGGTTTGAGGACATCTATCCCAAGCGGATTGGTTTTGTATTCGCAAATTAGCTGCTTCACCTCGTTTTTGGCAATCGCAGATAAGGCTAACCCACTGAATAACACGAAGAGGGTTACGACCCTCAAATAGCTGTTGGTTCGTTTCATAAATTGATAATTATTGAGTTTGAAAAATATTAGTTCTTCTTTTTTGGTAAAAACGATTTTGTAACTTCATCCGTATCTTTATACTTTATTCGAAGCGATTTCAACTTTTTTAAAAGATTTGCCTGAATTTCAGCATAAGCGGGATCATTATAAACACTTTTCATCTCGTGAGGATCTTTCTCAAGATCGTACATTTCCCATTCATCGACGTCGTAATAAAAATGAATGAGCTTGTATCGCTCTGTCCTTACGCCATAATGGCGCTTGACAGCATGAACGCCGGGATATTCGTAATAATGGTAGTAAATGGCATCCCGCCATTTCATCGATTCTCCGCTTAATACCTTTCGAAACGATTCGCCCTGCATCTCTTTTTGCACCTTTACTCCTGCATAATTCAAAAATGTTGGAGCAAAGTCGAGATTCTGAACCATTTGTGTGATGACCGTTCCAGGTTTAATTTCTTTCGGGTACCTGATTAACAATGGTGTCCGAAAGGATTCTTCGTACATAAACCGTTTGTCGAACCACCCGTGTTCGCCCAGGTAAAAACCCTGATCAGAAGTATAAACGACAATCGTATTCGCTGTCAAACCATTTTTATCAAGGTAGTCAAGCACCTCACCTACTCCATCGTCAACTGACTTAATTACTTTGAGATAGTCGCGAATATAGCGCTGGTACTTCCATTTTGCCAAATCGCGGCCTTCGGGCTTCGTTTTTATAAACTCTTCATTTCTTGAATTGTATGCCGCACGCCAGGCCTTCCGTTGCTGATCGTCCATCCGTTTTATATCCTGAACAAAATTGGTTGGTTCGCCCGTGTAAGGATCATTCTCAAACTTCATATCATGTCCCCACATCATCTCTTTGACGATTCCCATCTCTTGCGTATGTGCCGCAGTTCCCCGACCGGCATAATCATCAAAAAAACTTTCCGGGAACGGGAAATCGCGATCTTCGTAAAGATTCAGGTATTTTTCCTCTGGTAACCAATTGCGATGGGGCGCTTTTTGATGATATAACAAGCAGAAAGGCTTTGACTTATCGCGCTTTGTATCGAGCCAGTCAAGCGCAAACTGTGTCGTCAATGTAGTCACATATCCCGGATATTGCTTGCGGACACCATTTTCGATAAAGTCGGGATTGTAATAATTTCCTTGTCCGGGCAGCACATTCGAATAATCGAATCCCTGCGGTACACCATCAAGATGGATCTTTCCAATCAAAGCAGTCTGGTAACCGTTCTGCTGCAATATTTTAGGAAAGATCATCTGTTCCCAGTTGAAACCGCCTACATTATCGGTCTTTCCATTCAGATGGCTGTATTTACCCGTGAGCATTACTGCCCGGCTGGGAGCACAAATAGAGTTGGTAACGAATGCCCTTGTGAAAATCGCCCCTTCTTTGGCAATCCGGTCAATATTCGGAGTTGAATTCAATCCCGAGCCATAAGCACTAATCGCCTGATAGGCATGATCGTCGCTCATAATAAAAAGGATATTCGGACGATTCTGATCTTTTACCTGTCCAAAACTATTAGGTATCAATCCGGCGGTGCAAAGTCCCAGTGATGTTAGTAGTCTTATATTTTTCATTTTCTATTCAAATAAACTGTTAGTTCGTTTCTTTTTAGGATAATCTTTTCAAAGATACATTGAACTTGATTCACGGCAATGGACAAAATGATTCATGATTTACACAAATTGCACTTAGATCTTCCTCCTTAAATCCTTATAGTGCATGATCGATCGGAAAAGACTCGCCGTCCCATACTTTTCTGGAAGTCCATTTTTCATCGTCACCCTGCCAGAAAGGATCTGTTTCAGGCAGACCAAGCATCAGTAATCCCGTTGTACACAGGTAAAGGCTTCCCGTGGAGATATATCCTTCTCCCGCATTGGGTTGATGACCTGCCACACCTATCGTAAGCCAGCCATTTTCATCGAAAGTTCCGGGCACTTCAATCTGCCTTTTAATTAATGTATAAAGCGCTGCACGCACCTGTTGTGGCGAAACGTTTTCGGGTAGCGCATGCAGAAGTGACATTTTAGCAAGTACCTGAAATGCGCCAAAACGATAAGCAATCGATCGTCCCACGATGGGATAGGTTCCCTCGTGTGAGATAAGTCGTTCCTGTATAGCAGCATATCTGCGACTGCGCTGAAAAGCAAGATCGTAATTCGCTTCGACACGGTCACCGGCATCTTTAAGGGTCTGAAGGACCTCCAGTAACATTGGGTGTATCACAAAACTGTTGTAGTAATCGAAATGGAAATTGGGTCCGTCGCCATAAAATCCATCACCTTTGTACCAGTTTAAATGCTCCCTGACCGCATAATCAATGCGCATCCGGTCGCACGAGCCCGTGAATTTCAACAATGCAGCTTCAACTTCAGCACTGAACAACAACCAGTTATTATAACCGGGAGTAATGATCCGCGTTGATTTTAATGCACTAATTACATGCTCTTTATCCGATGTGCTCAATCGTCCCCAAAGCTGATTTGGTGACCGGAGAAAAGCCTGAGACAAAAAAGCCGCATCAACAAGTGGTTGTCCTCCTTTTGTAAAATTCATGAAATCGACAGATTCCGGATCAGTAGCATTTCGGATACTTTGCAATGCCAGTAAAATATATTTTTCGCGTAATTTCCCTTCGGCAGAATCATCAGGACCCAATTCGAGCCAGGGTGCCATACCGGCAAGCGTCCTTCCAAGTGCTTCAAGGTAAGTGTAGTTTTTCCGGTCGGCTTCCTGACCTTTAGCAGACTCAACCGGCATTCGCTCTTTTAACTTATTATTGCTCAAAGACTCCAGCACAGGATCAACAATTTTAATCAATGTATGAACGAGGTATTCACGCTCACTAAGTCCTGTCTGAATTTTGGCCGGTTCTTTCTTTTTTTCCCTGGCAGTCAGATCGCCCGCGAACATTAGTATTAATACTGCTATCGACACAAATAAAATCTCTTTTCTTAAAATGGTCATATTTAAAACTTAGTAAATAATCGGAAAAAATCAACTAAACACAAAAGGTTCCTAATCGAAAACCCAGCGCAAAAGTACTCACTCCGATTAATTTTGTTTAAACAGATTATAACTTTAATTTTGCACCATTCGGTTTTAATTAAAAAACATTCATACTACTCATTTAAAATTTTTAATCGCATGAAAACAAATTTTATTAAACCATTGGCAGTTATTGCATTAGTTGCAATTATCATTGGCGGTTTATCACAGTCGTCTTTCGCTAAAAAGAAGAAAGATATTGGTCTCCAGATGTATTCGCTTCGTGATGATCTGAATAAGGATGCAAAAGGCACAATCGAAAAAATGGGCAAAATTGGATACACATCCATGGAAGCTGCCAGTTTTGACAATGGCAAGTTTTACGGAATGGAACCCTTAGCTTTTAAAGCCTTGCTTGAAGCAAACGGAATGAAACTGGTAAGTTCACACACTGGCGCCAATTATACAGGCGATCAGGCATCGTGGGATGCAGCTATGATCTGGTGGGATATGGCCATTGCAGCGCACAAAAAAGCAGGTTGCAAGTACATTGTGAAGCCATCAATGGGAGAGTATCCTTACAAAAATCTCGAAGCATTGAAAAAAACCTGCGAATATTTTAACGCCATTGGTGAGAAATGCAATGCCGCAGGTATTCGCTTCGGCTATCATAATCACAGCAAGGAATTTTCGAAGATTACCGATGCTGACGAGCTTGTTTATGATTACATGCTTAAAAATACCGACCCTAAAAAAGTAACTTTTGAATTGGATGTTTACTGGATTTACAAAGGTGGCCAAAATGCTGTTGCGTATTTCAATAAATATCCCAAAAGATTTGAATTATTGCATATTAAAGATGAAAAAGAGATCGGTGCAAGTGGCCTGATTGATTTCAAACCAATTTACGAAAATAAAGCAAAAGCCGGCGCCAAAGTTTGTTTTGTTGAAGTAGAAAGATATGACTTTGAACCATTTGTAAGCGTACAGAAAAGTTTCGACTTTTTAAATAATGCTTCTTACGTGAAATAAAAATCACAACAGATATTCGAATTCAGGGGCCATCACAAAAAGATGGCCCTTGTTACTTAAAGGTTAAGAAAAATCATGATTCGAATATCTCTAATAATCGTTAATTTTGAGGCATGGATTTTGAGGACATATTTTGTATTTACGATTGAAAAAATTGAGTGATGCCCGAGAAAATTAATCTTACAGGACGTTGGCGATTTGAAGAAGATTTCGGATTTGGTAAAGACAGTGGATACGCTGAAATTAACCAAAAAGGAAGTCATCTGAAGGGAGTTCTGCGTTTTTCGGAGCAAATAGATGGAGAAGAAACTTTCATCGTAAAGCAGGAAGTTGCCGGTCAGATAAATGGCACAAAAATCAAACTCAAGTCGCATTCGTGTGAAATTTTATTTAGCGACGATGATATTATCTATGAGCTCGATACCTGGGAAGGTGAACTTTTACCTAACGGGAAAATTTCGGGGAACAGTCGTGATGCAGAAGGCACAGGTGGCTCATTTTTGATGGAGCGCGAGAGCTACGAAACATCCAACTTAACAGATGACCATCATTTCGGACTGAATTAGAATCAGTTAAAACAATTAACAATTAATCCTTAACAATTAATCATTAACCCTTAACCCTTACCCTTTAACCTTTAATTCCCCCCCTACTCCTGGTCGCTTAACTCTAACCAACGCATCTCTTTATCATCCAGCAAATCCCGGATTTCGCCATGACGCTGCGATTTAATAACCAGTTCTTCCGAAGCGCAATCGCCCGAATTCATCGCTGTTTCGATCACCTTTTTTTCCGCTTCGAGCGAGGCAATTTCCGTCTCTAATTGCGTTAACTCCCTTTTCTCATTAAAGCTTAATTTGCGCGCTCCCTCTTTAGCAGGCTTAGGTTTGGCTACTTTTTCCTTCTTTTCGGGAATACGTTGTTCTTTCTCCTTCTCCTCAACCCAGTCGCGGTAATCGGAATAATTTCCCGGAAAGTCTTTGATGAGTCCTTCACCTTCGAACACAAACATATGATCGACAATCTTATCCATAAAAAACCGGTCATGCGAAACCACAATTGCACATCCCTGAAAATTACGCAGGTAATCTTCCAGCACATTCAATGTCATAATATCCAAGTCATTTGTCGGCTCATCCAGAATCAGAAAATTTGGATTTCGCATCAAAATGGTGCAGAGATACAACCGCCTTTTTTCGCCACCGCTCAACTTATCGACAAAATTAAACTGCGTTTCGGGCGGGAAAAGAAAATAATTCAAAAACTGTGAAGCATTCATCCGGTTTCCATTTCCCATATCCACCACTTCGGCAATCTCTTTGATCACATCAATCACGCGATCACCCGGATTAAAGCTAATTCCATCCTGCCTGTAATAACCAAAGCTGATTGTTTCACCCACGTCAATCGTACCGCTGTCGGGCTGCATTGCTCCTGTCAGCATATTTAAAACGGTCGTTTTGCCACTGCCATTTTTCCCGATAATTCCAATTTTTTCGAGACGCGCGAAGTTGTAACTGAATTTATCGAGGATTACGAGATCGCCAAAAGCTTTCGAAAGACTTTTAACATTCAAGATTTTACTCCCTAGTCGTTTCCCTTGTACTGTAAGCTCAACCTCATCATCCACACGACGTTTCGAAGCCTTCTCCTGCAAAATATATGCGTTTTCGGTCCGGTACTTCGACTTGTGACTTCGGGCCTGCGGCATCTTGCGAAGCCATTCAAGCTCGGTACGAAAAAGGTTTTTTGCACGGTCGATTTCGGCGTTCATCGTTTGGATTCGCTCTTCCCTTTTCTCGACGTAATAAGAGTAGTTACCTTTGTACTTATATATTGTATTATCTTCTAATTCAATTATTTCATTACAAACACGATCAAGAAAATACCGGTCGTGCGTTACCATAAACAAGGTGCCCTTTGCCTTCTCAAGGTACTTTTCGAGCCATTCTATCATCTCAAGGTCGAGGTGGTTGGTAGGTTCGTCAAGAATCAAAAAGTCGGGTTCGTCAATCAGAATATGGGCAAGCGCGACTCTTTTCTTCTGTCCGCCCGAAAGAAATTTGATTTGCTGATTCACATCCGTGATCTTCAACTGTGTCAGGATTTGTTTGATTCTGAGTTCAAAATCCCAGGCATTCAGCACATTCATACGTTCAATGGCGCTATCTAAAAAGTGCGGGTCGTGACCTTCGAGTGCTTTCTCGTAGTTTTTTACCGCCTGTATTAATTCACCCGATGAATTAAACGCGGCTTCCAGCACCGTATCTTCGGGATTCAGATCGGGATTCTGACGTAAGTATCCGATTGAAATATCGTTTGACAAAGTTGATTTGCCCGAATCGGGGGTCTCTAAACCTGCGATGATATCCATTAATGTTGATTTTCCGGCGCCGTTTTTGGCAATCAACGCGACTTTTTGTCCTTCGGAAACCGAAAAGCTAATTCCATCAAAAAGAGGCGATTCCCCCCAATATTTCGAGAGATTTTCTACTTGCAGGTATGAGATCATAAACAATTAAAATTACAGCGGCAAAATTAACACGAAAATCTACAAAAGAGATCTTAATTTTATACCTCGACTTATAAAGAGATTCCATGCAAATAAAAGAGCGGTTTGAGAAGGTGATCGAATGGTTTAAAGTGAATATGCCGGTCGCTGAAAGTGAACTTAACTATCGCAGCCCATATGAACTGTTGGTAGCTGTAATTTTGTCAGCGCAATGCACTGATAAGCGGGTGAATCTGATTACTCCCGAATTGCTCAGGCGATTTCCGACACCCGAAAAGCTTGCCGAAGTTGAGCCCGACGAAGTCTTGGAATATATCAGGTCGTGCTCCTATCCGAACAATAAAGCAAAGCACCTTGTAGGAATGGCACGCAAACTTATCGCTGATTACAATGGCGTTATGCCCGACGAAGTGGATGAGCTAATCAAATTGCCGGGTGTAGGACGAAAAACAGCAAGCGTGATCGCCTCTGTAATCTTCAATAAACCAGCAATGGCAGTCGACACGCATGTTTTCAGGGTGGCAGCCCGAATCGGACTGTCGGTCAACTCAAAAACGCCGTATGAAACAGAGAAGCAACTGATCGCCAACATCCCAGAGGAGATGATTCCAATTGCCCACCATTGGCTGATTTTGCATGGCAGATATGTTTGTGTTGCCAGGAAACCAAAATGTGAAGCATGCGGACTGCAACCGTATTGCGTTTATTACGCGGCAGATAAAGGACAGTAATTCAATGAGATACTATTCCAATTCTAAACATATGCGAAAAAACCGCTATTTAAATTAAGTAAAAATTGGCAATCGGATTTGTTTTTAGTCCATTCTTTATAACTTTGCGACGTTAATTTGAAAAGTATTAAAATAATCATAAACAAAAAATCAAGTTAGTTATGGCTTACAAAATTTCTGACGAATGTATCGCTTGCGGAACTTGCATCGACGAATGTCCCGTAGAAGCTATCAGTGAAGGTGAAATCTACAAAATTGATAGTGAACTTTGCACCGACTGTGGTTCTTGTGCTGAAGTTTGCCCTGTTGACGCAATTTCTCCTGAATAATCACTGAAAAATATAGACTGGAAGCCTGCCCGAAAGAGCAGGCTTCCTTTTTTTAATCCCTTTCCGGATATTTGATTTCTGCCCTGCGGCGTATGAGATCTAATGTTTTTATTAAGCTTAGGCTCATCGAATGCGGCATGATTTCGCTTTCAAGCCGTTTTTCATCCAGGCATTTCATCGCTTCGGCAGCCTCCAGTTTCATCCCTCCAACTGCCTGATCGTCCCAGCTATTTCGTTTTATTTCCGATCCCTGTTTTTCTATTACAAGCGACTGGTTTACGGCACTTGTCCGGCGTAATCGCAAGGTACCAAACTCACAAAAGATGTCAGTTCCAACACCTGAAGCGGCAACAAATGAGGCAAATATTGAAGTCGTTACCCCATCCGGGTAAGCAAACCTGATAGAAACGCTTTGATCAACTCCTGTCTCAGCAAAGTCAGCTTTGGCAACGACATGATCGGGCTCGCCCAGAAAATAGAGTGCATCAAAAACCGGATACAAGCCAATATCAAGTAAGGCCCCGCCACCTAACTTCGGATTCATCAGTCGTAAAGAATTGTCGTATGGCGATTTGTTAAATCCGAACCAACCCTGAATATATTTCACCTTTCCTAACTCCCCCGATTCGATGATTCGTTTTGCTTCCTTGTACGAAGGTTGATGAGGCGTAAAGAACGCTTCCATCAGGAAAACACCATTTTTACTGGCACACGCCATCATTTTGTCAACCTCATTTTGATTCAGTGCCAGTGCTTTCTCGCAAAGAACCGGCTTCTGATGATTAAGGCAAAGCAAAGCATGTTCGGCATGAAGACCATGTGGCGAAGCAATATAAATGATATCAACGTCAGGATCCGACACCAAATCCTCGTAATTGTCGTAATGGCGTTCAGCACCAAATGCATCGGCAAATTCCTTTGAACGATCAGCATTTCTCGACCCAACCGCATAAACGCGTGCATTGTCGAGCTGTTGTAATTCCGTTGCAAATTTTCGGGCAATATTTCCAGGGGCAAGAATACCCCAGTTATAGACTTTCTTTTCCATTGATTATATATTGAAATGAAATATTTTATTCTATATCAGCTTGTTTGAGAGTGCAACTGGGAGCTGGCAACTCGCAGCAGGCAATTAAATTCCCCCAAACAATCCTCAAATCTAAAAATTATTATCTATTTTACGACCCTTATTCCCAGGAAGAAATGGAAAAACAACCTTCAAGAAACGAAGCATATTCACTTTTATGCGAATACAATAAACAGGAAAGTCTGATCCGGCATGGTCTGGCTGTTGAATCCGTGATGCGTTATTTCGCCGAAAAATCGGGCGAAGATGTTGAAAAATGGGGTGTAATTGGGTTATGTCACGACCTTGATTATGAACAATTTCCCGACCAACATTGCACAATGACCCGGAAAATACTCGAAGAACAGCACTGGCCCGAAGATTATATCAGAGCAATTGTGAGTCATGGCTGGGGAATTTGTTCGGATACTGAACCTGTTCAATATCTTGAAAAAGTTTTATTCGCGATTGATGAACTTACCGGATTGATCACTGCCTGTGTTTATGTGAGGCCCTCAAAAAGCATTCTCGATCTGACGACTAAATCGGTGATGAAGAAGTGGAACACACGATCGTTTGCCGCCGGAGCAAACCGCGATGTGATTGCAAAAGGTGCCGGGATGCTTGGGATGAAAGTGGAGGAACTCGTTGAAGAAACCATACTTGCCATGCAGAAAGGGGCAGAATTAAATATCACTTTTAAATAATCAGTCGGCAAAGTTAATTCCGTCGCCATCTTTCTGATCACTGTTTAAAATAATCAATAATGAAGGTTGTTATACTAATCGACAATAATCCCGATCCCAAAGGGGAATATCTCACCGAACATGGGATTTGTATTTACTTCGAAGCCGACGGTTTAAAATGGTTGTTCGATGTGGGTGCATCGCCCAATTTCGGAATCAATGCGCGCAAAATGGGAATCGATATCAAAGAAGTTGATTACCTGATTCTTTCACATGCGCATCGCGACCACACAGGCGGACTGGAATATTTTCTGAGGAAGAATAAGAAAGCGCAAGTCTACATTGCTCCTTTAAGCAGTGGGCAATTGTTTGTTTCGTACCGGAAAACGATTCATCACGACATCACAATCGATCACAAGGTTATAGCAGATTTTGCCGACCGCTTTATCTTTGCCGATAGTGATCTTAGCCTTTCGCCAAACGTTACTATCATCCGCGATATTCCGAAGATTGATCCGCTCCCCAAGGCCAATTGTTTACTTTTCCAAACGGATGGAACGGTAGAACGCAACGACGATTTCAGGCATGAGGTGGCATTGGCAGTCAAAACAACAACAGGCATCGTGCTCTTTTCGGGTTGTTCGCATCACGGCATTCTCAATATTTTAAGAGCTGCTTCCCAAACTTTTAAGCAGGAAAAAATCATCACCGCAATTGGTGGAACGCACCTGCTCGATAACGACTGGTACAGCGAGTTTGAAACGCCGGAAGAGATCGCCAATATGGCAAATACAATTGCTTTAAAATATCCTTATATGAAACTGATTACGGGTCATTGCACGGGAAATCAGGCGCAGCAACTGTTTTCGTCAATTCTCAGCGATCGGTTTGAACTTTTCCACAGCGGTGCAATTTATATATTCGGCAATGCAATCAAATGAAAACCGGCAGTAAAGCTGTATCAATTCATATATTTTTTGTAAATTTCGGGAATCCAGATTTTTGAAGACAAAGTAAGCCGGCAAAACAACGAAGCATGTAGAAATAATCTAGTAATGCCGGCATAAAACAGGATAGGAATATACTTTGAGATCGGATTATTGTGCCTGTGAGTGCCTCTAATAGAACTATATATAACACGGGATAAATAGTTTAATAAATATTGTTTTCATGAATGCTGTCAATTCAGAAGCCGAAAAGCTTGAAAAAATTCACGAGCTTGAAATTCGGAAGATAGAGCTGGAATTACAGCTCGAAGAACTCCGGCTGGAACTATCTGTTGCGGGTAATGCTAACCAACCACGCGATTTATCATCTGCTGATTCTGTTTCCCCTCCCCCAAAGGCTGAAATTATTAATATTACCGGAAGGATGCAGGGTGAAGAAAAATTGCGGAACACAATTGCCTTAACCGATGCAGCCTTCGAATCGATACATAACGGGATTCTTGTGGTTAGTCTGGAGGGGATAATTCTCAGGACCAATGGAAAATTCGCGGAGATGTGGTGTATTCCTGGTGAAATTTTCTCGTCAGCCGATGACAAAAAACTATTGGACTACATCCTTGAACAGTTGGCCGATCCCGAAGGGTTTATTGCAAAGGTCTCCGAAATGTATTCAAAACCCCATGCTGAAAGTGTTGATATGATACACTTTAAAGATGGGCGTATTTTTGAACGCATTTCGAAACCCATGTGCCTAGGTGGGCAGCCGATAGGGCGAGTATGGTCCTTTCTCGACATAACCGATCGCATCCGGGCTGAGGAAGAATCAAGGGAAGTGGGAACGAATTACCTTGGTCTTTTTAACGCCATTCAGCAAGCGATCTATATTCAAAACCCCGATTTGACATTCATCAATGTTAATCAGGGAGCTGTAGATATGTATGGTTATGACCGGGAATATTTTACAGGAAAAACCCCCGAATTTCTTTCAGCTCCGGGGAAAAACGATTTGAACAGGCTTAACGAATTGGCTGACCTTGCATTCAATGGTCACCCGCAGAAATACGAATTTTGGGGAAAGAAAAAAGACGGAACTATTTTCCCGAAAGAAGTATGGACTGTAAAAGGCAAATATTTTGGCACCGATGTTTTGATATCGGTTGCAAGTGACATTTCTGATCGGGTTCATGCTGAAAAGGCATTGCAGGAAAGTGAAGCAATATATCACCATTTGGTCCTGAAGTTACCCGATGGTGTGTATAAAAGCAGCCACGAAGGAAAGTTTATTGACGTTAATCCTGCCATGGTTTTGATGCTGGGTTACACGAGTAAAGAAGACCTGATGGCAATTGATATTAAAAAACAATTGTATTTTGAGCCGACAGACCGCGAAAGCCTTATATTGCAGGAAAGGCTTCAAGAAACAGGAGTTTACCAGCTTAAGAAGAAAGATGGCGCTGCGATTTGGGTTGAAGATAAGGGATGGTATAACCTCGATGAACAGGGTAACATACTTTCGCACGAGGGAATTATTCGGGATATTACCGAACGCAAACATGCAGAAGAGTTAATGCAATTGAGTGAGGAGCGATACCGGACGATTGTCGATAATGTTGGCGAAGGTGTCGGATTCGTAAACGCAGATGATCGGTTTGAATTTGCAAATATTGCTGCGGAAGAAATTTTCGGGGTCAGTTCCGGTGGCCTGGTGGGTTTGAGCCTTGAACAGTTTGTTTCGGCGGAGCTGTATAGGTCTGTTCAGAAAGAGACTGCGCTTAGGATGAAGGGAATTAAGAGTGTTTATGAACTCGATATCCGGCGCCCGAACAACGAAATACGGACAATTATTATCACTGCAGTTCCGTTAACAGACAAAGAAAAAGGTTTTATAGGAACCTATGGCGTTTTTCGCGACATCACCACACGAAAAGAAATTGAGAAGAAATTGAAGCGGGAGCAATACCTTTTGCATACCCTTATGAATAATATTCCAGACCATATCTACTTTAAAGATTGTGAAAGCCGGTTCATTAGGATCAACAAAGCCCATGCTGCATTATTCGGTTTAGGTGATCCGGAGCTGGCGATTGGCAAAACTGATTTCGATTTTTTTACAGAGGAACATGCGCATCAGGCTTACGAGGATGAACAGGAAATTATCCGGACAGGACAATCGATCCGTAAGGAGGAAAAGGAAACATGGGACGATCGTCCTGACACATGGGTTTTAACAACAAAAATGCCGCTGACGGACAAAGACAATAAAATAATTGGCACATTCGGTATCTCAATGAACATTGATGAACGTAAAAAGGCGGAAGCAGAAATACAGCTTAAAAATGAGGAACTCCTCAGAATCAACTCCGAAAAGGACAAATTCTTTTCTATCATTGCCCATGATCTTCGAAGCCCATTCAATGGATTTTTAGGACTAACCGAGATAATGGCGGAAGAAATCACGACTATGACCATGGCAGAAATTCAAAAATATGCCATAGTAATGAGAACATCGGCTACCAATCTTTACAGTTTGCTTGGGAACCTGTTAGAGTGGTCACGGATGCAACGGGGCTTAACCACTTTTGAGCCTAAGTCGTTTCTGCTTATGCAAAAAATTTTGGAAAGCATGGTTTACGTACTCGAAGGTGCTGTTAAAAAAAAGATTTCAATCAGCTACGATATCCCTGAGAACCTGGAAGTTTATGCCGATAAAAACATGGTTGGCGGTATCATCCGGAATTTAGTATCCAATGCGGTGAAATTCACGCCCAAAGGTGGGAATATCACCATTTCGGCAAAGTCGGTTCACGGTAACTTAATTGAGATTTCTATAAAAGATAGTGGCATTGGAATGAATACGAACATGGTTGATCATCTTTTCCGTCTTGATATAAACACAAGCCGCACCGGAACCGAAGGTGAGCACAGTACAGGTTTGGGGCTGATCCTCTGCAAAGATTTTGTCGAAAAACACGGGGGGAAACTCTGGGTTGAAAGTGAAGTAGAAAAAGGAAGTACTTTCCGGTTTACATTGCCAGGCAAAAAGAAACGACCATAGAATATAAAAGAGCAATCAATTACTATTTTCTGCTCTGCTACCCTCAAAAGGGAGTGATGTGGGATTTAAACCTGCTTAATCTGATGATATGTTTATTTTTAAACAGCCGTAAAGAAAATTGACCACAAAATAAAAGATGGTTATTTTTGTGCAACTTATTAATTTTTTACATAACTTTCAGGCGTACAATTTTTTGAAAAAGAGTGAAATAACTAATTAATCTTCTTATGAAACGGGAGAGCAAATCGGAAGCCGAACTAACCCTTCGCCAAAAGGCAGAAAAGCTGGTTAACACAAAAACATCAAAAAACGTCCCACAGTATTCTCAATTCGAAGCAATGAAGCTCGTGCATGAGCTTGAAGTTCATCAGATTGAGCTTGAAATGCAAAATGAGGCGCTCGAACTTGCAAAAGAAAAGGCGGCAGAATTAGCTACCGAGAAATATGCCGAGTTATACGATTTTGCACCTTCGGGTTATTTTTCACTATCCAAAGCAGGCGATATCAACGAACTGAACCTTTATGGGGCGCAAATGCTTGGCAAAGAGCGCTCGATGTTGAAAAAAAGGAGGTTTAGTTTTTTTGTTTCGGACGATACCAGGCCGGTCTTCTACTCATTTCTCGGAGACCTGTTTAGTAACAAAATCAAAGAAACGTGCGAAATAACCTTGTGGGCTGAAGGCAACCCGCCAATGTATGCTCATCTTACCGGCATCGCGACCGACAATGGAACGCAATGCCTCGTAACAGTGGTTGATATCACCGAAATAACGCTGGCAAGAAAAGCGCTGCAGGAGCGTGAGAGATTTTTGAAAGATGCACAGATGATTGCCAGGCTTGGAACCTATTCTGTTGATCTGTTGCATGGCAAATGGATCAGTTCCGAAGTTCTTGATCTGATTTTTGGGATTGACGATGGATTTGACAAATCAGTCGAAGGATGGGTTTCAATCCTTCACCCGGAATATCAGATTATGATGAAGGATTATTTTTTACTTGAAGTAGTATGCGGCAGAAATACATTTGATAAAGAGTTTAAGATTATCAGGCAGCATGATAAGGAGGAGCGATGGGTTCATGGAATAGGGCGGCTTGAATGTGATAAAAATAACCTGCCTATTTCAATGGTTGGGACAATCAGAGATATCACAGAGCAAAAACGGGCAGAAAAGGCTTTAAGGGAAAGCGAAGAACGACAACGCTTTATTCTTGAATCATTGCCAATAGCCATCTACTCTTCCCCTGTTGATGCAGATTTTGATACAACGTGGATAAGTGGAGATATAAAGGACATTACCGGATATGAAGTCGAGGAATACCTTTCCGAAAAAGACTTCTGGCGCAAACGTCTTCATCCCGAAGACAGGGAGATGGTTTTAAACGAATTTGCAAATTTTCCGGTAAACGGAGAAGCGTTTCTTGAATATCGCTGGAAATGTAAGGATGGTCAGTATCGCTGGTTCATAGATCGGGCTCTACTCCTGGATAAAGATGCACGCGAAGAGTATTTAGGAGTTATTGTCGATATTAACGAACGGAAAAAGGCGGAAGAGGCGCTGAAAGTGAGTGAAGCAGCACTTAGCCGTCAAAACGAACTTTTTTCCTTACTGCTGAAGAATCTTCAGATTGGCGTTTTTATGGTGGAGGCTCCATCTGGCAAGCCACTGGTGGTAAACGAGATGGCATCAAAACTTTTGGGCCGGGGAATTCTTCCTGATGCATCCAGACACAACCTGGCAGAAGTTTATAAGGCTTTCAAAAAAGGAAGCCGTACACCCTATCCTCCCGAAGAAATGCCGATCCAGTTAGGGATTAACGGCAAGTCGGCGCATGTAAACGATATGATGGTTGTGCGACCTGATGGTACTGAAATATACCTCGAGATTTTTGGCTCTCCGGTTATTGATAACCAGGGGCATATATGGGCGAGTCTGGTAAGTTTTTTTGATATCACAGAGCGGAAACGGGTAGAGGAAGAAATACAATTTAAAAATGCCGAACTTCAAAAAAAAGACGCCGAGAAAGATAAATTTTTTTCCATCATTGCTCACGACCTACGCGGCCCGTTCAGTGGATTCCTCGGATTGACTGAGATAATGGCCGAAAGTTTGCCACTCATGACGCTGGAAGAGATTCAACCGATGGCAATCGCCATGCGAAATTCTGCCTCCAATCTTTTCCGTCTTTTGGGAAATCTGTTAGAGTGGTCGCGTATGCAACGAGGCCTGACTACTTTTTGCCCAGTTGTGTTTTTATTGCTGCTGAAAATATCGGAAAGTTCTGTTCTGGCGATCGATGCAGCCAAAACAAAGAACATATCGGTTAGTTTTGATATCCCCGAAAATATAGAGGTTTTTGCCGATATCGAAATGGCGAGCGCTATTATACGCAACTTGCTGACCAATGCTGTAAAGTTTACGCGCAAGGGTGGAAATATACTTGTTTCGGCAAAACCGATCTCCGGCGATAGGATTGAGATTTCCGTTAAGGATACAGG
>JAAFHB010000015.1:42611-58794 GCA_010906965.1 Mariniphaga sp.
GGAACCGATGGTGAGGCAAGTACAGGCCTTGGATTGGTGATCAGTAAGGATTTTGTTGAAAAAAACAATGGGCAATTGTGGGCAGAGAGCGATGAGGGAAAAGGAAGTACATTCAGGTTTACACTTCCCGCGAGGAGTTGAAGAAGTCCGAAGTCCGAAGAAACCCCTCATCTGACTTCTTACTTCGGACTCCGGTCTTCCAATTTTTTTTCGTAACTTTCGGGATTATAACTTTATACATTCGCATCGAATTCCAACAAGCAATACAATGAATACAAAAAAGCCAAACTCAAAAGAAATAGCAAAAGAAAAAAGGAATTCAGATATCGATAATATTGATTTCCCCATTGTGGGCATTGGTGCCTCGGCAGGCGGGCTCGAAGCATTGGAGCAGTTTTTCGGAAATATGCCAAATAACTGCGGGATGGCATTTGTTATTATTCAACATCTTGATCCTACACGTGTTGGAATTATGCCGGAACTCCTGCAACGGATTACTCAGCTGAAAGTGGTGCCGGTAACCGATCGGCTAAAGGTGAAGCCAAACTGCTTATATGTGATTCCATCCAACAAAAGCATGTCGATGCTGAATGGCGCGCTGTATTTATTCGACCAGGTTGAAACGCACGGCCTACGTCTGCCAATCGATGTTTTCTTCTGTTCGATGGCCGAGGACCGGAAGGAGAAAAGCATCGGAATTATACTGTCGGGGATGGGTTCCGATGGCAGCCTGGGTCTGAAAGCCATTAAAGAAAAAAATGGTGCTGTGCTGGTCCAGGAACCGGACTCCGCCAAATTCGATAGCATGCCCCGAAGCGCCATTCAGTCGGTAGTCGTTGATGTTGTGGCGCCTGCCACCGAACTACCCGCTAAATTAATTGCGTTCCTTCAATTTATTCCGAATGTTAAAGACGATATTGAGAAAGAGGTTATAAATGAAAGCAACCTTGAAAAAATTATCATTCTGCTTCGTGAGCAATCGGGTCATGACTTTTCATTATATAAGAAAAATACGCTGTTCAGGCGCATCGAAAGGCGCAAAGGGGTTCATCAGATCGATAAAATCAATAACTACGTCCGCTTTTTACAGGTAAATCCGAAGGAGGTAGAGATACTTTTCAAAGAGTTACTAATTGGCGTTACGAGTTTTTTCCGCGATACTGCTGTATGGGATATGCTCGGAGGGGAGGTTCTCCCGGCTTTGATCAGCGATTTACCCGACAGATACGTTTTACGCGCATGGGTTACAGGCTGTTCGACGGGTGAGGAAGCTTATACGCTGGCCATTGTATTTAAGGAAGTGGTTGAAAAACTTAAAAAGCACAAAAACATTAAGTTACAAATATTCGCTACCGATCTCAACACCGATGCGATTGAGATCGCCCGTAAAGGGTTTTATCCTCAACACATCCATACAGATTTAACGCCTGATCGGCTGAACCGGTTTTTTACGGCCGAGGCCGATGGTTACCGGGTGAATAATGCTATACGCGAAATGGTGGTGTTTGCCCATCAGAACGTCATCAAAGATCCCCCTTTTACCAAACTCGATGTTCTTTCGTGCCGCAATATGCTTATTTATATGGAGACGGAATTGCAGAAGAAAGTAATAGCATTGTTTAAATATAGTCTTAATCCGGGTGGAATTATGTTGCTGGGAACTGCGGAAACACTAGGTGATCATAGTGTTGGTTTCGAAGAGCTTAACTCAAGACTTCGGATTTTTAAACGTACAGTCACCTCTCAGCCTCCTGAACTGATTGATTTGCCCAGCTCCTTATACCACAAGAAAGCAACTGTATCCGAAAATAAGGTGTTACCAGTAATTGTTGAAAACATCCAATACCTGGCTGATCAGATATTGCTTCAGAAGTTTGCTCCTGCCAGTGTAATGGTGAACAGCAAAGGCGATATTATTTACATTACAGGCCGGACGGGGAAATACCTCGAACCGGTTGCTGGCAAAGCAAACTGGAATATCCATGCTATGGCGCGCGAAGGTTTGCGGCAGGCATTACCGGGTGCTTTTCGTAAAGCATTGCAAAACTTCCACCCTGTAGTCGAGCGTAATATTAAAATGGGGTCAAACGGAGGCACTCATTTTGTGGACATTACTGTACAGTGTATCGAAGCCCCCGACTCCATCCGCGGCATGGTAATGATCGTATTTACAGATGTACCTGCGATGATTGAGATTGAAAATCCAGGCCCCATAACAGGGAAAAGAGGTTCATCCGGGCGGCAAAAGGAATTGGAGATTGAATTGCAGCGAAGTCATGAAGAGTTTCGTAGTATTAGTGAAGAGATGCAAACGTCGCAGGAAGAATTAAAATCGATCAACGAAGAGCTGCAATCGACCAACGAAGAGCTGCAATCGACCAACGAGGAACTCACCACGTCGAAAGAGGAGATGCAGAGTCTGAACGAAGAGTTACAAACGGTGAATATTGAACTTCAAAGCAAATTAAGCGATTATGCACGGGCAAACGACGACATGAAAAACCTGCTCAACAGCACCGAAATTGCCACCCTCTTCCTCGACAAGGAATTGAATATCCGCAGGTTCACCGATCAGGTAACCAAAATATTCAAATTGCGGATTGCGGATGTTGGCAGGCCATTCACCGATCTGGTAACAGATTTACAGTACCCCGAAATCGACGACCACGCGCGGCAGGTCATTAAAACACTGACCACCGTCGAAACATCAATTGCGACACGCGACGAAAGGTGGTTTAAAGTCAGGATTATGCCCTATCGTACACTCGACGACCGCATCGACGGACTTGTGATCACCTTTTCGGATATAACCGTTGCTAAAACATTAGAAATAAAACTTCAGGCAGCCAATGATGCGCTGCGGAAAAGTAAGGAAAAAGATAATTGAAGGTTTCCCTTCGAGCGGTCGAAACCTTCCCTTCGAGCGGTCGAAGACCCTCGAAGGGAAAGGATAGCAAGCTAGCCCTTCGATGGTCTGCTACCGCTCGAAGAGCATAGCTACCAGGTTCGTCTTTATATTAAACAGATATGGAAATTAAAATTCCTTTGGAACCAGCACATTATTACCATATTTATAATCACGCCAATGGTTTTGATAATTTTTTCAATGACAGAAAAGATTACCAGAATTTTCTAAATGGTTACGTAAGATACATTGTCCCGATATGTGAAACTTACGCATATTGCTTTATGCCAAATCACTTTCATTTTTTTGTACAAATAAAACCAGAAACTGAACTCCTTAAAACGCTTAAATCTAGGGAAGGAACATTGAAGGTCGATTGTGAGACGATAAGTTACCGTTTTTCGCATTACTTTAATAGCTATGCACAATCGTATAACAAAAAATACAACCGACATGGCAGTTTATTCAGAAGTGGGTTTAAACGAAAACCAGTAGATTCAAATGAATACTTCACTTGTTTAGTTCGCTATATTCATTCAAATCCAGTTAAAGACAAATTTGTTAATGAATTAGATCAATGGGAGTTTTCGTCTTATAATCTACTCTTAAACAGTACAGATTCGTTTCTTAATAAAGCAGCTGTTCTAGAACGTTTTGGAGATATTGACAACTTTAGGCTAGCGCATCAAAATATATTCGATCCGCCGCCTTCGAACGGTCGTGACCCTTTCCCTTCGAGCGGTCGATAGACCCTCGAAGGGAAAGTCAGCGTGAAAGCCCTTCGAGGGTCTGCGACCACTCGAAGAGCTGCTGAAACCCTCGAAGAGCAATAAATAAATAAAATTTGACTACCATGAAAAAGGATAGCAAATCAGCATCTTCAGAAAACCCCCGCCAAAGGGAGGAAGCGCCGGATAAAATGAATCCGGCAAAATCAGCTTTGAAACTTGATGAAGAACAAATACTTAAGCTGATCCATGATCACGAAGTGCATCAGGTCGAACTTGAAATGCAAAAACAGGAACTTCTGCTGGCGAATGCGCAAATAACTGCAGCAGCTCAAAAATATGCCGGGTTATACGATTTCGCACCTACGGGTTATTTCACACTTGCTAAAAATGGCGAAATTGTTGATCTAAACCTCTGTGGTTCGCAAATGCTTGACAGAAATCGCGAATATCTAAAAAGCAGAATGTTTGTTCAATATGTGAACGACGATTCTAAACCAATTTTCAGCCGCTTTCTCGATAAGGTATTTAGCTGCAAATCAAAAGAGACCTGTGAAGTGGCCTTACAGATGGATAGCAACCTACCAGTTTATGTTAATCTTTCAGGTGCAGTGACCGAAGATAACGAACAGTGCCTTTTAATCGCAGTGGATATCACCGGGCGTAAAAATGCTGAAACGATCCTTCTGGAAGAAAAATTTCAATACCACAATCTTGTCAATGCCGGGATTGCGCTTACCTGGACTGCCTGCATTGACAAACTGTGTAATTACTTTAACGATGCGTGGTTAAAGTTTACTGGCCGAACCCTCGAGCAGGAGATGGGCAACGGATGGACAGAAGGAGTTCATCCTGATGATTTAGAACGCTGTCTCCTAATTTACACCACCGCATTCGATCGCCGCAAACCATTTGAGATGGAATACCGTTTACGCCATGTGAGTGGCGAATACCGGTGGATACTCGATATTGGCACGCCAAACTACAACAATTCCGGTGAATTCATTGGATACATTGGCAATTGTTTCGACATAACAGAACGAAGGAATTCAGAAAAATTATTGCGTAAAAGTGAGGAAAGGTATCGCAGTTTAATGACCAATCTTTCGGCCGGTGTTATTGTACATGCACCTGATACTTCCATTATCATGAATAATCATCGGGCTGCAGAATTATTGGCACTGAATGACGATCAAATGAAAGGACGACTTGCGGTCGATCCCAACTGGAAATTTATTGACGAAAGCGGTTTCCCATTATCTGTTGACGACTATCCGGTTAACCGTATTATTGCTTCTAAAAAACCTTTCAGCGAAGTTTTAATAGGGGTTGTTCAACCCGAAAATCACAACATTGTCTGGCTTACCGTCAATGGGTTTCCTGTTTTTGACAGTCATGGCGAAATTGCTGAAGTATTAATCAGTTTCATTGACATCACTGAACGTAAACTGGCAGAGGAGGCTATAATCGAAAGCGAACATAAATTCCGTGAAGCAGTTTCTAATCTTGATGAAGGTTATTACAGCGTTTCGCCGGATGGAATTATCAATGAGCATAATAAGGCATTCTGCCGTATCCTTGGGTTTGATTTGACCACTGATTTACAGGGAGTTTATATGCCCGACTTCTGGCAAAATCATGATGAACGGACGGATTATCTGGATTCGATATCTAAATATGGTGCTATCTCGAATTACCAGATTAAAATCAAAACCCAAACCGGCGAGAAAAAAACCGTCCTTGCCAGTGCACATATGGTCAAAGATAAGGATCGTAAACCGCTCAGGATTGAAGGCGTTTTCCTGGATATCAGCGATCGCATCAGAATGGAAGAAGCTTTGCAGCGAAATGCCGGGCGTTTACAAAACCTACACAAAATAGATAAGGCAATTCTGTCGCCGGTAGAAACTCCCGATGCAATTATTCAGAAAGCACTTCAGCACATCCGCAGCTTGCTTTCGAGCCAACACGCCAGCATTGGCATCTTTGATTTTGAAAATGAAGCATTGCAACTGTTTGCTGCCGATATCAAAGACGGATCAATCGAACAGACAGAACGGTACATGATCGATAAAGTCTATGGAGATCTGGAAATCCTTCAGCAAAACAGGATGGATGTTGTGGAAGATATTTCATTGAAATCGTCACCGCCTGAATTATTGCGGATTCTTCAATCTGAAGGAATCATGTCATGTATCAATTTACCACTTATTTCGGGTGAGAAATTGATTGGTGCTATGAACCTGGGATGGAAAGATTCAAGGGCTTTTACCCCCGAAGAACTTGAAATAGCGAGTGAAGTCGCAGACGAAATCACCATTGCCATCGAGCAGATCAGGTTGAGGCAGGAAGCAAAGCGCTACACCGAAGAAATCGAAAAAAAAGTGAAAGAACGTACTTCGGAGCTTTTGACCGCCAACAAAGAACTCGAGGCGTTCTCGTATTCCGTATCGCACGATCTGCGGGCACCGCTCATGCATATTAATGGTTATATCAGTCTTTTGTCCAAACACCTTAAGCATATAATTCCTGAAAAGGAAAAACACTACCTGGAGGTAATTGCCGATTCAGCGCGTCAAATGGGAATTCTTATTGATGATTTGTTGAATTTTTCGCGTACCGGCCGACAGGAAATGCAGCTAACCGAGCTGGATATGAATGTTGTTCTTAAAGATGCACTTCAGGTAATACAACACGAAAGCGTTGGTCGGGATATCAGCTGGATTGTTGAAAGTTTACCCCAGGTTAACGGCGATTATGCAATGATGCGATTGGTCTGGCTAAATTTATTAAGCAATGCTGCTAAGTTCTTCAGGGCTAATGTAATCTCACGTATTGAAGTTGGGGTCGTTGATCACTTGGATGAATT
Organism: Mariniphaga sp.; assembly: GCA_010906965.1. Classification (GTDB taxonomy): domain Bacteria; phylum Bacteroidota; class Bacteroidia; order Bacteroidales; family Prolixibacteraceae; genus JAAFHB01. The sequence continues at coordinate 49,114 of JAAFHB010000015.1, forward strand.
TGTATTTTTTGTACGCGATAATGGCGTCGGTTTCGATATGCAATATGCGAACAAGTTATTTGGCGTGTTCGAACGGTTACATTCTTCACAGGAGTTTGAAGGAACAGGTATCGGCCTTGCCAATGTTCGCCGTATCATTCAGCGTCATGGCGGACGCACATGGGCCGAAGCCGAAGTCGATAAGGGGGCGACATTTTATTTTTCAATCCCGAAAGAGAATCAGAAAAAGATAAAAGACAAAAGTTAAAAGACAAAAGATAGCTGGCATTAAAATTCAACATAGAATTTAAACAATTAGAACATGTATACGTTTATAAATCAATGATGTTTAAAGGAAAATGGAGATATATCAGGAATGACGCTTGCCGCGTTTGGCAAAATGATATTTGACTGCGAACAATTAAAAAATAAACATATAAAGCCATGAATGATTTGAGACCAATTTTGTTAGTCGAAGACAATCCAAAAGATGTGGAACTAACACTTGAAGCATTTTCGGAACACAACCTTGCCAATAAAGTTGTAGTGGTTCGCGACGGAGTTGAAGCCCTTGAATTTCTGCTTTACGAAGGGCAATTCAAATCGCGTAAAAGGGGAAATCCTGCCGTTTTATTTTTGGATATTAAAATGCCGCGAATGAATGGTATTGAATTGCTTCATATTATCCGAAAAGATCCTGTATTAAAATTATTGCCAGTCGTGATGCTCACCTCTTCGCGTGAAGAATCCGACCTCGTAAAGAGTTACGAATCGGGAGCAAATGCTTTCGTAGTTAAACCTGTAGATTTTGACCACTTTATGGATGTAGTTAAACAAATTGGGGTGTTCTGGGCATTGATTAATGAACTTCCACCCGAAAAATAAATTCTAATATTGAAAATAAAATGAATCCTGAAATTGAATTGAATGTACTCTCTCTCGAAGACTCTTCAAAGGACTTCGATTTCATTTGTGAACGGTTGATGGATGATGGATTTAACATGAAAATTACACGGGTTGAGAAGGAAAGCGAATATATTTCCTCCCTCCGCAATACTGACTGGGATATCATCTTAGCTGATTTCAAATTGCCAGGTTTTAATGCTTTTGCCGCATTGCGAATTAGCAGGGAGATCTGTCCCGATGTTCCTTTTATTTGTGTGTCAGGAACCATAGGAGAGGAAACTGCCATCGACCTTATCAAATCGGGAGCAGTCGATTATGTTCTGAAAGACAGATTGGCCAGACTGCCTGCCGCCATCAACCGTGCACTTGGAGAAGCAAAGGAAAAGCAGGCACGGCGAATGGCGGAAGAAGCGTTAAAGGAGAAAATGGGTGAATTGATAAGCTTCCATGATTTGGCAGTGGGAAGGGAACTTAGAATGATTGCATTGAAAAAGGAGGTGAATGAACTTCTCCGTAAATTAGGTGAGGATGAAAAATATACGATTGTGGAATGATGAAAAAGGGTAAAAATCGAACATTAAAACGAAAGCAGAAATTCATACTCGATGTAATTACAATAAATCAATGAACACGAAAAACATCAAAATCGGGACACAACTTATACTTGGCTTTGCCACCATGCTGCTGTTTGTGATTGTGTTGGGTATCGTCGCCTACCAGCAAACAGGCAAAATTCATTTGGGAACCGAAACAATTTATAATCATCCATTAAAAGTTAGAACTGCAATCGGTGCCCTTAAATTCGATGTTGTAAGCATGCGTATTGGAACAAGGGACCTGATGCAGGCAAACACTAATGCAGAAAAGGAACATGCAATACGATTGATCGAAATATCAGCTGCTGATGCACTTGAGCAATTTAAGATTTTGAATGCGAAATATTTAGGACCCCGGGCAGATATTGACAATGCATATAAAGCTTTTATTACCTGGAAAATTGCCCGTGAAGAGAATACAAAAATGGTGCTTTCGGGCGATATCGAAAAAGTGAAAGAGAGCATCCGGTCAACCGGAACTGTCGGGAGTCTTCAGGAACAAATGATGGCCAAAATCAAAGTTATAGAAAATTTTTCCAATATTAAAGCAGACGAAATATTTGACAATTCTATTAAGCTGGAAAATATGCTAAACAACAAATTGATGCTGCTTGTTGGTTGTATTATATTGATTTCAGGAATTGTTATCTATTTTGTAATTAGAAATATAAGCAATCCAATCAACGAACTGACCGATGCAGCAAAACGGTTTCATATGGGCGATCGGAATGCACGCAGTTTGTATACGAAGCGGAATGAATTTGGTGTTTTATCCGATTCCTTTAATGTCCTGGTAGAGAGCATTCAGGTAAATGCAGATTTAAGCGAAAAAGTCGTAAGTCTTTCGAGCCTGATGTTGAGTAAATATGAAGCGAAAGAGTTCTTCAGGGAAACCATCAGTGCACTTGCTTCGCATACCGGGTCACAAATGGCAGCAGTATATCTGTTGAGTCACGATAAAAAAACCTTCGAACATTTTGAATCGTTAGGATTAGACGACAACGCCAGACAGTCGTTTCATGCACATAGCTTTGAAGGAGAATTCGGCGCTGCGATTTCCTCGCACCAGGTTCAGCACATTAAAAACATAGCAGCAGATACTCGATTTACTTTTTACACGGTTAGCGGTAAATTTATCCCGCACGAAATAATTACCATTCCAATTCTTACCAGTAATGAGGTAGTTGCTATTATATCGTTGGCAAGTGTCAGCAAATATAGTAATCAGGCTATTCAATTAATTGATAACATCTTTGTCACCTTGCGTGCCAGGGTAGAAGGAATCATCGCTTACCATAAGATGAGAAAATTTTCGGAACAGCTTGAACAGCAGAACCGCGAACTGGAAGTTCAGAAAACATCGCTGGCATCGCAATCAGCCGAGCTGACAGAACAAAATACAGAGCTGGAAATGCAAAAAAAACAATTGAGCGAAGCCAGTCAGCTCAAAACCAATTTCCTGTCGAATATGAGCCATGAACTTCGTACGCCGCTTAATTCGGTGATTGCATTGTCAGGAGTACTTAGCCGCCGGCTTGTTAAAATAATTCCGGATGAGGAACTTAGCTATCTTGAGATAATTGAACGTAACGGGAGGCATCTTTTAACATTGATCAACGATATTCTCGATATTTCGCGCATCGAAGCCGGGCGTGAAGAAATTGAAATCTCAAAGTTTGATGTCAATCACCTTGTTTCTGAAATTATCAGTACAATTCAACCGCAGGCCAATCAGAAGAATATTGAACTAAAGCAAACGGAGATCACTCCTGATCAGCACATTACAAGCGATGTCAATAAATGCCGGCATATTCTGCAGAATCTAATTGCGAACGCAGTGAAATTTACTGAAAAGGGGAAGGTAGAGATTCAATCGCGGCAAAACGGTTCTAATATTGAAATATCGGTAACTGACACCGGAATAGGTATTTCCGAAAACCATCAGCTATACATTTTTGATGAGTTCCGGCAAGCTGATAGCAGTACCTCACGAAAGTTTGGCGGGACCGGACTGGGTCTTGCAATTGCTAAAAAGTATGCGAACTTGCTTGGAGGAACAATTTCAGTTAAAAGTGCCACTGGCGAGGGCTCCGAATTTGTGCTCACGTTACCCATTTTCTTTGCAATCGGTAACAAGATGGTTGATACGGAAGAAGTGACTGGTTTCAACCATAAAATCAAACATATACCATCTAAACCTGCTTCAGCTTCTGCGTCTAAAACCGTTTTGCTGGTTGAGGACAGTGAGCCGGCTGTAATTCAAATAAAGGATATTATGGCCGAAACTGGCTATCAGATACTCGTTGCCCGCGATGGAGCCGAGGCGCTGGCAATTACATCACAAACGATTCCCGATGCGATGATTCTCGATTTGATGATGCCTGGCATCGATGGATTTGAGGTTCTCAAAACTCTGCGCGAAGCCGAACCGACAGCCAGCATTCCAGTGCTGATACTTACCGCGAAACATATTACCAAAGAAGAACTTAAATTTCTGAAACGTAATAATATTCATCAGCTGTTACAGAAGGGCGATGTAAATCGAAGTGAACTGCTCAGAAGTGTTGAAACGATGCTATTCCCCAAAAAAGTGGAAACATTAAAGTCTGCCCCGAAACGACAACCCATTCCAGACAAACCTGTGGTACTTGTAGTTGAAGATAATCCTGACAATATGGTTACTGTGAAGGCAATACTCTCCAATAATTTCACGATTATTGAGGCAGTAAATGGCAATGAAGGTGTGATATTGGCGTTGAAGCACAGGCCAAATCTTGTTTTAATGGATATCGCTCTCCCCGAAATGGATGGTATCGAGGCATTTAAGGCGATCAGAAGTGATACGGTTTTGCAAAATATTCCGGTGATCGCCCTCACTGCCAGCGCCATGACTACCGACCGCGAGACTATTCTTGCATATGGATTTAATGCTTATATTGCTAAGCCTATTGAAGAAAAATTGTTTTTCAAAACGATAAATGAAGTGCTCTATGGAAAATAGAACAATAAAAATTCTGGCAATCGACGATAACCGCGATAATTTGATCAGTATTAAAGCGTTGATAAAGGATATTATGCCCGATGCTGTGACTTTAATAACTGAAAATGGTGTAAGCGGACTGGAATTGGCAGCTGCAGAAAATCCCGATGTAATTCTGCTCGACATTGTCATGCCTGTTATGGATGGCTTTGAGGTTTGCAAAAAACTAAAAGCAGACAAAAAACTAAGCGAGATCCCCGTCGTTTTTGTAACTGCATTGAAAGATGATAGAGAGGCAAGAATCAGGGCTTTGGAAGCAGGAGCCGATGCTTTTCTTGCAAAGCCGATCGACGAAAGCGAGCTCAAGGCTCAGATAGTTGCAATGGTGAAGATAAAAACTTCGAACCTTATAAAGCACGCCGAAAAAGAACAACTGGCAGCATTGGTCACAGAGCAGACGATCGAACTTAAATTGGCATACAAAGCAACACTGAATCTGTTGGAAGATTTAAGAACAGAGAATGAGTCCAGAAAGATAAGCGAAGAGAAGCTAAAGAAGGTGACAGCTGCTATTGAAAATTCGAAAGTTTCTGTTGTTATCACCGACAGTGACGGTATTATTGAATATGCAAATCCGTACTTTTCGCAATTAACAGAATATGCAACAGATGAATATATCGGGAAAAATTTGCGCATTTTAAAGTCAGGTTATCATACTGCAGCGTTTTATAAAGAATTCTGGCATACAATTAAATCGGGTCAAACATGGGAAGGGGAATTTAACAATATTAAAAAGGACGGAACTCATTATTGGGAAAATGCAATTGTCTCTCCTGTTCGCGATGATAATAATGTAATAACAAATTTTGTCGCTATCAAAACCGATATTACATTATCAAAACTGGTTAATGAAGAATTAAAGCGTGCCAAAGAAAAAGCCGAGGAAAGCGAAAGGTTAAAATCTGCTTTTCTGGCGAATATGAGCCACGAGATCCGCACGCCCATGAATGGCATTCTGGGTTTTGCCGGACTTCTGAAAGAGCCAAAATTAACAGGAGAGGAACAGCAGGAATATATTGGGATTATAGAGAAGAGTGGCGTGCGTATGCTCAATATTATCAACGATATAATTGCTATTTCGAAGGTAGAATCCGGTCAGATGAAAACCTTTATATCGCCAACAAATATTAACGAGCAGATTGAATACATTTACAATTTCTTTAAACCGGAAGTGGAGAAGAAGGGGATGCTAATCCTCTATAATAATTCTTTAACTAATAATGAAGCTACTATCAAAACAGACAAGGAAAAAATCTACGCCATCCTCACAAACCTTGTTAAAAATGCCATTAAATTCAGTGATAGCGGCACTATTGAAGTTGGTTACAGACTTTGCCGAAAAAATGCATATCATGTATCCGGAACCACCGGACCTGTGAATGCATGCCTCGTCTCAGAGCCAGACGAGCTGGAATTCTTTGTAAGAGACAATGGGGTTGGTATTCCCAAAGACAGGATGGAGGCTATTTTTGACCGGTTTGTCCAGGCTGATATTGCCGATAAAAGAGCTTTTCAGGGAGCGGGGTTGGGATTGTCGATTTCGAAGGCATATGTTGAAATGCTGGGGGGGGAAATCAGGGTGGATAGTGAGGAAGGAAAAGGTTCATGTTTTTATTTTACAATCCCCTACAACAGGGAATCTGCAGAGCTAAATACCGTTACTACGGAAGTTCCTGCCGGCAGCAACGAGAATAAAACAAAGTGTTTTAAAATCTTAATTGCCGAAGATGACGAAATATCGGGCATGCTTATTTCAATGGCAATTAAGGCATTTGGCAAGAACGTGTTGAAAGCAACGACAGGAGTCGAAACTGTTGAAGTTTGTCGGAATAATCCGGATCTCGATTTTGTTCTGATGGATATAAAAATGCCCGAAATGGACGGCTTGGAAGCAACCAGGCAAATTCGGAAATTTAATAATGATGTGATCATTATTGCACAAACAGCCTATGCGTTAACCGGTGACCGCGAAAAGGCAATAGCAGCAGGGTGCAATGATTATATTGCGAAACCTTTCGGCCAGGCATCATTGACTGAACTAATGAAAAAGCATTTGCAATATCAGTAAACGTAGTAACGGTAAATCGGGATGAAAAAAAACAGCACTGCAACCAATTTGACAAACCTTCGCCTAAGGGCAGAAGAGTTAATAAAACATAATCCACTAAAAACTGGTTTGCAGCTTTCAGAAGCCGATGCACTTAAACTCATGCACGAAATTGAAGTTCAACAGATTGAGTTGGAATTACAGCAGGAAGAAATCATATGGGCTGAACAACATGCGATCGAGGAAGCTGCAAAAATTGTGGCAGATGAGTATAATGAATTGTATGATCTTACCCAATCGGGTTATTTCTCGCTTTCCGGCGAAGGTGTGATTTTGGAAGTAAATCTTGGCGGAGCAAATATGCTGGGGAAAGAGCGTCATCAATTAAAAAAAAGCAGTTTTGGCTTTTTTGTTTCCGATGCGACCAGACCAATCTTCAACCTTTTTCTCGATAAAGTATTTAGAAGTCAGGTAAAAGAATCGTGCGAAATCACTTTGTTAAAAGATGACCATATACCAGTATATGTTGATGTTGTCGGCATCCTTTCCACAAACGGACAGCATTGCCTTGTAGCCGTTACTGATATCACCCGAATCAGGAAGTCGGAAAATACGGTGCTTATAAATAATTCGCGGATTGATTTTGCGATGCGGGCTGTAAATATGGCCTGGTGGGAAATGGATATCGCAACCGGGAATGTAACTTTCGGAATGCGTAAGGCTGAAATGCTGGGATATCCTTCTGAAATGTTTAAGCATTATACCGATTTTACCGCGTTGCTGCATCCAGAAGATTATGAACAGGCAATGAATGCCATGCGCCAACATTTTAATGGTAATTCTGATAAATATGAGGTTGAATATCGCATCTTAACTAAATCAGGTGATTATAAATGGTTTTATGATGTCGGATCGATTGTAAAAAGAGACGTAAAGGGAAAACCGCTGATTATTACCGGAATAATAATTGATATTTCCGATCGGAAACGTTCCGAAGCTCAAACTATGAAGTTGCTATCCGAAGCAATTGAATCCAGAAGGGCACTTTTAAGTGTGTTAGAGGATCAGAAACGGGCAGAGATGGCATTGCGTAACAGCGAGACCAGCCTTCGCACGCTTGTTCAAGCCATCCCTGATCTGATCTGGGCCAAGGACCCGGAAGGAGCATACCTCTCGTGTAACACAATGTTCGAGAGGTTTTTCGGGGCCCGCGAAGCAGAAATTGTTGGAAAAACAGATTATGACTTTGTAGACAAGGAACTTGCCGATTTTTTCCATGAACACGATCGGAAAGCAATGTTCGCCGAAAAGCCATCGATCAACGAAGAATGGATCACTTTTGCAGACGATGGCCATCGTGTCTTTTTGGAAACCATTAAAACACCGATGTATGACGCCGCCGGAACACTTATTGGAGTGCTTGGTATAGGTCGCGACATCACAGAACGTAAAAAGGCGGAAGAGGAATTAACCAAACAGAAGTATTTCTTTGAGCAGATTTTTATGCAATCGTCGGTAAGTACTCAGATACTTGATCGCGAAGGATGGTGTGAGCGGATAAATCCTAAACTGAGTGAATTATTTGGAGTACAACCCCCGGATATTGAAGGCAGGAATTACAATATTTTCGACGATAAAGAAATTCAGCGAAATGGAATAATTCCCCTTTTAAATAGTGTTTTTAAGGAAGGAAAGCCGGCAAGATGGGAAGTGTTTTTCGATATTGGCACCTCTGCCGATTCTCAAAATATCAAAATTAAAGATAAGAAGAAGATGTGGTTTCGCAATTGGGCATATCCAATATTTGATAATAATGGTGAAGTGTGCAATGTGATAATTCAGCACGATAATATCACCGAGAGCAAGCTTGCTGATCAGGAAATGGTGATTGCAAAAGAACATGCAGAGGAAAGCGATCGCCTGAAATCGTCCTTTCTTGCTAATATGAGCCATGAAATCAGAACACCCATGAACGGAATATTGGGTTTTGCAGGATTACTCAAAGAACCCGATCTGACCAGCGAAGAGACAGAGGAGTATATTGAGATGATTGAGAAAAGTGGCGCCCGCATGCTTAATATTATCAACGACATCGTTTGTATTTCAAAAATAGAGTCAGGACTGATGGAAATCTCAATTTCGAAGACGAATGTAAATGAGCAACTACAATATATTTATACCTTCTTCAAACCCGAGGCTATGCAAAAAGGGCTACAGTTCAACTACATAAACTCGTTGCCGACAAAAAAAGCAATTATAAATACCGACAAGGAAAAAATATATGCCATCTTTACCAATCTTGTTAAAAATGCCATCAAATTTACAGCTAAAGGAGCTATTGAATTTGGCTGTAACAGGAAAGGTGAATTCCTTGAGTTTTTTGTCAAAGATTCAGGTCTGGGCATATTAAAAGAACAGGAGCAGTTGATTTTTGAAAGGTTCAGACAGGGTAGTGAATCATTGAGCCGAAACTATGAGGGCGCTGGCCTGGGTCTCTCCATTTCAAAGGCTTTTGTGAAAATGCTGGGTGGTAGAATTTGGTTAGTAAGCGAATATGGAAATGGTTCAACTTTTTATTTTACCATTCCGGTCCATTCCGAACCGGAAGAAATTGATAAGAGCTTAAATATTGACATGGATAAAGATTCAGATAATCAGTATTATGCATTATTTTCAGAACTAAAGATATTAGTTGTCGATGATGACGAAACATCCGGATTGCTCCTTGAAAAGTTTATGGGAAAGTTTGGCAGTGTAATTTTAACAGTTCGTAATGGACGCCATGCAGTCGAAACCTGCCGCAACAATCCGGACATTGACTTTATTTTGATGGATATTAAAATGCCGGAGATGGATGGTTATGAAGCAACCAGACAAATCAGGCAATTTAACAACAATGTGGTCATTATTGCCCAGACTGCTTATGCTTTAAAAGGAGACATGGAGAAGGCACTGGAAGCCGGATGTAATGATTATATTGCTAAACCTTTCAGGCAGGCATCATTGGCAGTGATAATAAAGAAGTACCTAAAGTAACAAAGACGCATAGAAAGGGTTAACTGGTATTGTACCTACTTCATTCTTATTGAAATCAAAAATTTATGAAAGTCTGG
>JAAFHB010000237.1 GCA_010906965.1 Mariniphaga sp.
CAGATGCCCCCTCAAAATTGACAAATTAAATTAGCTAACCGAATTTGTTGCAATTGCGATCTTATATCCACTTTACGGTTTCCTCTAATTTTCCCTCTCGCATTGCCGCATAACCATCATGGATGGCGTTGAATGCAATATAAGATCCGTTATTACGACTGAGTCGCTTTATGTTTTTAATGTCTAAGAAATCATATAAAGCAACTATTCTCTTTTATAATCGGGATGAATAAACACTGGATAAAGACCAAAAACTTTATATTTGACTAATTCATTTATTCCACTCTGGTATCCAATCCATATTGCCGGTTCTTTTCATGAATAAGTAAAAACATTTCGGCGCTTGTTAATTTCCTTCTTTTCTTGATCTTAGCCAGTGAAAATGCAGAAAGTAGCTTATCCTTGAACCTATTTTGAAAGGCAAACGACAATCCGGAAGTCATATTAATATCACGAATGGGAATTAAACGCATGTAAAAAATATAACCAATCGATGCTGTTTGCGACATTCCAACATCCATCAGCAGATACTCTTTATCTGAATCAATTAAATCTTTCAAAACCAATGTGTTATTATTTAAATCAATGTGTTTTAATTCAAATAGTGAGGAGTAAAAGTTGAGCATCCCTGTTCTATTTTCATGCTGCAAGTCATTCAATTCCAGATTAATATCGAAATATCGCTTGAAAGCAGGTGCATTTTGCGTCATTTTTTCAAAGACTATAAAATCCATCATGGTTTCTATATCCATCTCTTTTTCAAAAACCATTATTTTTCCATTCCAGAACCCAAGTAATTTGGCAGCAGACATCAAATCATTCTTGTGGTTTTCAGTAATAAACTTGAATATTTCATTTCCTAATTCTTTGCCAGATTCCCTAATGGCCCTGTATTCTTTTAATTGCATAGTTGTGTAAAAATTGTTTTCAATTATCGTTTATCGTTTCCCCGGCTCCACCGCCATCTTCATTTCCTCCTCTATTTCATAACTTGTTGTGCTGCTGCAAACCGTAACCTGCCCATTCATCAGCATCGGCAATAGCCAATCACGGAGTTCAGAGAGTTGTTCGTTCTCTCCCTCATTATTTGCAATTTTTTGAAGTTGTGGATTTATAAAATTTTCAAAAACGGATTGCATTTCAATTGGTGGAATAACCATTTTTAATTGACCTAGATTTATTCTACTTAGTTCGGTCTGACCTGTAGATCCCTCGGCCAAACCCTCAATTTCATTCTGTCTGATAAGCATTGAATACCCCAGAAATAGTTTTTTTATGTTTTGATTATGACACCTTACAATCGTTATATGAGAGTCAACAATGGTGATAGGTTCCTTCAATCTTTTTACCAATGCAACCCTCCCAAGTGTGCCAAAACCTGTAGAATTGACCAGAACATCACCATATTGTATGAGTTTTGAAGTCGCATCTTTTGATTCATTATCATGCCTTCTACTTGGTTCAAAGTTGATTGACTTATCCCTGATACATTTTTGATTTAAAACACAAATTCCTCCGTTTTCAATGTATTTTGGCGAAATTCCTCGCATTATTGAAGAAGCAACAACACTTAATTCTTTTACTTCCCACCCCTTCGGAATCTCTCTTTTTAACTCATTATTCCAAACCATTTTGCCACCACTGGTTTTATAGGGTTTGCCGTTTTTATCCGGGAAATCAAACTGCACAAACCAATAATCGTAAAGCGTTTTGGCCATCGCTTCCAACTCGGCATTGATGCGGTTGTTGAGCTCGATTTTGGAATCTAAGGAAGAGAGCACGGACCCAATTTTTTGCTGAGTAGAAATGTCTTTTAAGTCAAATTCAAGTTTACCTAACAACTCCAAATTGAGATTTGGCTGTGATGATTGAGAAGATAGTTTTTGTATATAACGATTGATCTCATTTTGAGAAAAATAGTAATAGACATAATCAACATCTGCAATGCCTTTCTTTAATCTGACTATTCCTGAAGCTTGATTAGTATTCGCAGGCAGATCTATATCTCTTACAATTCCGATTTTTCCAAGATAAGCACCAGCTATAGAAAACAATAGATCATCTTTAGCAAGTTTGGATCTTTTCAGCTTATTATCAGTCTCTTCATCTATAAATCCAAATACTTCTTGATTTAAATATTTGGAATTTGTTATGCTTTCAGATTTGATGAAATTTATACCCGAAGAGACAAACTGACCTCCAATAGATGTTGGAGTTGTACCTTTCGTGATTAATTCTGAAACATCCTTTAAAGTAGCTATCTCACTCATCCTTCAATTCCTCCTAATTCTTCATTATTCAACTCTCTTTTCAATTCAGCCAAAAGCTGGCTTTCGGAAGGTAAATAGAGCTGGTACTGGCTGGCCAGAATGGTCCGGTTTTCTTTGGGTAAGGCCAGTTTTACCATTTCGTTATTCTTGCTGGCACACAGCAAAATACCGATCGTTGGGGTTTCGTCGGGGAGTTTTTCGGTGCGGTCGTAATAGTTTACATACATTTGCAATTGACCAATATCCTGGTGGGTAATCTTTTGTGTTTTAATTTCAACAATAACAAAGCACCGCAACAGCCGGTTGTAGAAAACCAGATCGGCAAAAAACTCATCGTCTTCAATCAAAAAGCGCTTCTGCCGGGCAACAAACGAGAAACCATTACCCAATTCGAGCAGGAATTGCTGCAAATGCTCAATCAAAGCGCTTTCCAAATCCTTCTCGTAATAATGGGGTTTACGTTCCAATCCTAAGAATTCCAAAATCATCGGGTCTTTCACAATCTCAAGCGGCGTTTCGGGAATTCGTTCGTTGCGCGCCACTGCCAAAACAGCTTCTTTGTCGTTGCTCAATAACAGGCGTTCGTACAAACTGGAATGGATTTGTCGTTCCATTTCGCGCCCGGTCCAGCCGTTCTTAACAGCTTCGAGTTCGTAATATTCTCGTTTTGAGCTATCTTCGATTTGCAGCAGCATTCTGTATTGCGTCCAATTCAATTGCGAACGCAGTGCGTTCACAATTGGGAAAGTGCGATAAAACTGGCGACACCAATTTAATTGCCGATACGAAAAACCGCTTCCAAACTCAGGTTCTAATTGGTCGGCCAGGTTCCTGATTAAATAAGCACCATAATCGGCGCGTTCTTTTCCTTGCTGTTCTTCTTCAAAAATACGCTCACCCAACTTCCAGTACATCTTTACGCGGTAGAATTCGACACTTCGCACGGCCTGTGCCCGGGCTTGCCCAATGATGGATTTAATATCCTGAACAAACGAACTCGGCATGATTTGATTATTCATATTTTAAGCCTCCCAATTGCTTTTTTAATAAGTTTATCGAAATCGGATTCAAATAGTTGATCTTGAACAATGCGATATTTTTCGAATTCTGTTTCAGCATGGGTTTTGGCTATTTCAGCAGTTACGCGGCCTGCATCCTGCAATACAGCACGATCGGTGGCTTCAATAAATCGGTTCAGCCTTGTTTCCCAGTCTTGCATAGTAATTGGGATGTGCCGGAGCGCCATATCTTCAGCCAAATCCAGATAAGCTGACACCAATCGTTGCAATTGCATCATTTCATTTTCCGATAGATAGTTCTTTGCAGTCGATACATCAAATTTCTGAATTTTACCTTTGGGTGCATCTTTCCATGAGGTCAGCCCCATATTCTCTTTTTCAGCATTTGCGCGTTCGTGAATTACTTCGGCTGCTGTTTGTCCATGAATAGCCCAGTGGAGTTTATTTTGCACGGTAGCAAAAAAGCGTTTGGTTGCCAATGCACTAATATCGTAATCAATCGATGTGGCATATATATCTGTAATCTTCTGATAAAACTTGCGTTCCGAAAGCCGGATTTCGCGAATACGTTGTAATTGTTCCTCAAAATATTGCTTGCTAAGTATGGACCCATCATTTTTCAGACGCTCATCATCCATGGCAAAACCTTTGATGGTGAAGCTTTCGATAATGGAAGTTGCCCATTTACGGAACTGTACGGCACGTTCGGAATTTACCTTATACCCAACAGCAATAATGGCAGCCAAATTATAATGTTTGGTATCATAACTTTTTCCATCGGCAGCAGTTATTCGAAAATTTCGAATAACTGAATTTTCAGACAACTCGCTATCGGCAAATACTTTTTTCAGGTGATAGTTGATGGTATGCGTTTCCACATCGTAAAGGTGTCCCAGCATTTTTTGTGTGAGCCAGATATTCTCGTCGGCATATATTGCCTCTACACCACCATCACCTATTGCAGCAACAAATGTAAGATATTCGGCTGCCGATGAACGCACAATAGTTATGCTTTTATTTTTCATATTTTAAGCCTCCCAATTGTTTCTGAATTTCGGCTTCCAGCTTTTTTGATTCGGCAAAGAGACTGTTTAAATTGGCTTTAAAAGCGGTCATTTTGCTTTCGAATTCGGCTGTCGTAATATCGTTGTATTCAATCTTTACATCAAAATATTGTCCGGCACTTAAAGAGTAGTTTTTCTCTTTAATCTGATCGTACGACACCACGACTGTAAAATCTTCTTTGGCTTCGTGCTGATTAAAGGTGTTGATGATTAAGTCTTCTTCCTCAGGCGATAGCAGTGTTTTCTGATTTTTGCCTTCTTTCACCATCGTACCAAGTTTCGAAGCATCCATCAGGACAATGTTGCCTTTGGTATTGGCTTTATCTATAAACAAAATTGAAACGTTGGTACCGGTCGTGGCAAAAATATTGCTGGGCATCGAAACCACGCCACGAAGCATCTTTTCTTCCACCAATCGTTCGCGGATTCTCCTTTCGATGCCACTTTGAGCGGTAATAAAACCTGTGGGTACTACAACTGCGGCTTTCCCTTTGGGAGAAAGCGAAAACATGATGTGCTGGATAAAGAGCGGATAGATAGCCATCTTGTCTTTGTCTTTTGCAGGCACATTGGGGAAACCTGCAAAAAAACGTTCTTTGTTTTGTTTACTGTCAAGGTCGGCAACGAAATCGCTGAAATCCAACTTAAATGGCGGATTGGAAACGATGTAATCGAAAGTCATCAACTTGTCACCTACCTTGTGGTAGGGCGTTGTCATGGTATTGCCCTGGATGATGTTCTGGATGGAATGGACCAGGTTATTCAAAATCAGGTTCAACCGCAACATGCTGCTCGATTTCTGCGAAATATCCTGCGAATAAATGGTGCAGCGATCCTCGCCAATGGCATGGGCCAGGTTCATCAGCAAAGTGCCCGAACCTGCCGAAGGATCGTAACAGGTTACATTGCTTACGGGGCTATCAACCAATATTGAAGCCATGATCTTGGCTACTGCATGAGGGGTGTAATATTCGGCATATTTACCACCTCCGTCTTTGTTGTAATCTTTAATCAGGTATTCAAAAATGGTAGAGAAGAAATCGAACTTCTGCTCAAATATCTTCTCGAAGCTGAAATTAACCAGCTGATTGACCAACGCTTTGCAAAAATTATCGCGTTGCGAACTATCGGTAATGTAATTGCTCAATTCATCGAACAAGGTTATTTTGGCACCTGTTCCGGTTTTTACCGAGAAAATATCATTGTTGAAAATGGCAATGTCGCGCAGCGTATCGTCAAAAAACTTGGCGAATTCTTCCTTGTTCTGTTGGTTGTGCAGGTTCGATAAGAAATGTACCCGCTTCAGTTTAGCGCTGTCGGGGTTCATTTGCAGCAGCAACATTTCGTATTGCGAATCGGTGTATTTGGCTATTTCCTGTTCCCAGTTTTCTGCTTTTGCCAGTTTAGGGTCAATCTGCTTGACTTCGTACCCAAACTTGTCATTCATAAATTTATAGAGGAAAACCTGGGTGATGATTTTAAATTCATTGCCATCGTTTCCCAATCCATAAGAGTTGCAGACTCCTTTCAGATTGTCAATCAGTTCTTTTGTATGTACAGTAAAATCCTGTATTACCATAATTGCGTACCTTGATATTCGTTTATGTATTCTTTAACGAGACAGCCATTAATGTATTTGGCAGACTCAGGTTCCAAATCAATTCTTTTTTTTCTGAAGCTCTTGATTACCATCTGCATGAGCATACCCGCAAAAAAGCCTTCGTTGCTAAGCACCTTGGTGTTAATCAATACTTTTTCGTCGACCTGCTGTTTAATGTCCAGCAACGTTTCGCAAATTTCACTTTCACGTTTCGATAATCCATCACGTTCCATAATGCGTTTGTGCATCCGGGCATATTTGGTATCGTATTCGTATTTTGCCTTCAGAAGATTGTTTTTCCGGTTCAGTTCGGTTACTGCATCAAAGATTTGCTGCAACGAACCGATGTTGGCTTTCATTTCCTCCTGGGTTATTTCGTCCAGATTTTTCTTGTCGAACAAGCGTTTTAACTCTTCGTACAAAGAAACGAATTCCGGATCAATCTGATCAAAATTACCGCCTAAAGCTTCACGGGTTTTTCGAAGCATGTCTTTCAACCGATCGGCAATGATCATTTCTTCTTCCGATATTTTCCGGAACATGAACAGAACATTTTCAAGCGCTACATTCAGCAAATTGGTGGTATCCAAATTGTTCTGCAAGGCATCTTTCAGGTTCAGCAAATCCAGGTGCCGGGATGTTTCATTGTAAAGCTGGTTCAATTTCTTGAAATCGATTTTTTCCAGCAATTCAAAGTGACCTAACATTCGGATGATATTGTAGAGATTTTTGGCCATTTCCAGTGCCTTTTTGATCTCCAAAACCTTTTTCTTGTCGCTAATCTGGCTGATTTGTTGAGAAAACAATTCGGCATTTGCCAAATCGTAGTGCCAGAGTGCTTCCTTGATCTCCTTTATTTCTGCTTCTATTTCTTCTTTCGATTTAAACAGGTTCGAATAGGTTTGCATTTCATCACCCAATTCACCCTGCAGTTCATCAAAATAAGCCTTGTTGGTGGCATCAAATTCTTTGCGGATGTCAGCAAAGTCAACGACAAAACCATACCTGAATTTTTTATAGGGCCGGTTTACACGGGTTAACGTTTGAAGCAAATTGTGATCCTTTACAATCCTGCCGATGTACAGCTTTTGTAACTACTCAGGTCTGTTATTAAGTTTTTGTATTCAAGCCTCATCAGGTAATACAGCATTATCTAAGGCTGGATATTACGCTGTCATAC
>JAAFHB010000238.1 GCA_010906965.1 Mariniphaga sp.
TTTTGTAAAAGAGAAGCCCGCCCCTATTGGCCAGATCGTTGGCGATTATAATATGCAACTCTATTCAAATTCGCTGGGGGCTACCACTAATCTGGGTGTTAAGGGTACTTCTCAAAATTTCTTTTGGGGTATCAGGGGAGGTGGAAAAACAAATGCCGACTATTATCAGGGTGGCGGCGAGCTTGTTCCTAATTCACGGTTTAATGAGTGGTCATTAAAGGGGAATGCCGGATACACAGGTAAAAGCGGCACATTCAAATTATTCTACGATGTGAATCAGCAGAAATTGGGTCTTGTTGAACCCGATGTAATACCGTTGATTACTGAACGAGGCAGATCGAATGATATTTGGTACCAGTCGTTCAAGAATAAACTGCTTTCATCGCAGAACAAGCTTTACCTTGGAAATTATAAGGTTGAAATTAATGCTGCTTTTCAGAGTACCACCCTGATGCATTACGATGAAAGAGCCGATCCGTTTATTGATATGCAATTGGGAACACTTACTTACGAAGCAAAGCTCTATTTCCCTTCAACAAAGAATGCAGAATATATTGTAGGATTTCAGGGGCTTAATCAGCAAAACGACAACATTGGCAATCGAGAAACAAAACTGCTTCCCGATGCCGGAATCAATAGCTATTCCGGATTTACACTGCTGCAATATACCTTTTTCGATAAGCTTAGGTTACAGGCAGGTGCTCGCTACGATTACCGAAGTTTAAATACCGATAAGCTGGGATTACCCTCCGAATATAATTACCGGCCTGCTTTATCGAAGGAATACAATAGTGTAAGTGGTTCTTTTGGTGCGACCTACAATTTATCGGAAAAATTACTTTTCCGGGCAAATTTGGCTGCGGCTTTCAGATCACCTAATCTTGCTGAGCTTACATCGAATGGTTTGCACGAAAATCGTTATGAGGTCGGAAATCCGGATCTTTCACCGCAACATGCTTTCGAAGGCGACCTTAGCGTTCATTATCATTTCGACAATCTGTCGTTCGATGTGGCAGGGTTTTACAATAAGATCAATGATTATATCTTTATTTCTCCGACAGGCAATGAGAGCGACGGAGGATTCCCAATTTACAAATACATGCAGTCGGATGCACGGTTATTTGGAGGTGAAGCAGTTCTTCATATTCATCCACGACCCGTCGAATGGCTTCATTTCGAAACGGTCTTCTCGACCGTAACAGGGAAACAGGACAACGAAGATTACCTCCCTTTAATTCCTGCTCACAAATTGAAATTTGAATTGAGGGTTGAAAAGAAAAAACTGATGTTTTTCGAGAATACGTATTTTAAAATCAATGTACTGAATGCTTTCGAACAGAATAATTTTGCACCCGAAGAGGAAGCTACAGCCGGTTATACGCTTGTTGATTTAGGGGTAGGTGCCAATCTCAAAGCAGGAAAACAGTTGATCGTTATCGGATTATCAGCCAATAATATTTTTGATAAAAAGTACATCGATCATCTCTCTACGCTAAAGGAAGCAGGGTATTTTAATCCCGGAAGGAATATCTCGTTAAATCTGAAAATACCATTTGGAATCAGATAGAAGAAGGCGGGAGGGGGTGACTCAGAGTCTCCCTCTCTCCCTTTTATCTTCTCTGTTCAAAAAAACGTTTGATGATAAGGGCACATTCGGTTTCGAGAATTCCTCCGCTTAATAATGTTTTGGGATGAAGCGCTCCGGGAGCAAATTTCAGGAACCCGCGTTTCTCATCGCTAGCCCCATAAACGATCCGGTCGATTTGCGACCAACCCAGTGCACCCGCACACATTGTACAAGGTTCCAGTGTTACGTAAAGCGTACATCCAGTCAGGTATTTCCCGCCCAAATGATTTGCAGCTGCCGTAATTGCCTGCATCTCTGCATGAGCTGTCACATCATTCAAGGTTTCGGTCAAATTATGTGTCCTTGAAATAATTTGATTGCGACATACCACCAACGCACCTACAGGAATCTCACCTTCCGCAAATGCCTGCTCTGCCTCTGCCAGTGCTCGTTTCATGAAATATACATCATCAAAAGGGTCTATCATATGCTCTTTTTTTATTTGTCAAAAGTAAACGATATTCATTACTTCCGGTATTCGAATTGACCACGCTTTTGACATCTTCATTTTATACGCTGTTAAACATGAATTTTGTTCCGTCTGCTTTGCCCGTTCTTTCGATCCCGTACGATCAGAAATATTTCCTTGACTCAATCGAATAGGAAGGTGATTTTACATTTTCTTATATTGCCGCAGTTTTGTAATTTTACGCCTTAAACATACAAAGCAATTAAATGTACAGAAATTTTACTTGCGGTGAGCTGCGCCTGACACATATCGGCCAGGAACCTGTTTTGGCAGGTTGGGTTCAGACAGTTCGAAACCTTGGTGCAATGACCTTTATCGATATTCGCGACCGCTATGGCATCACGCAATTGGTGGCCGACGAAAATACACCTGCACATTTGAAAGAGCAATTCGATAAATTGGGACGTGAATTTGTGATCCAGGTGAAAGGGATCGTTCGCGAACGTTCGGGTAAAAATGCAAAAATAGCTACAGGCGAAGTTGAGGTTGACATTAAAGAGTTGACCGTTCTCAATAAAGCGGCTGTACCGCCGTTTACCATTCAGGATGATACCGATGGCGGCGATGAATTAAGAATGAAATTCAGATATCTTGATCTAAGGCGCGAGATGGTTCGTAAAAATCTTGAGCTGAGAGCCCGAATGGCGCATATTATCCGCAATTATTTGGATGTGCTTCAGTTTATTGAGACTGAAACTCCAGTACTGATGAAGTCAACACCCGAAGGTGCACGCGACTTTGTGGTGCCATCACGGATGAATCCAAACCAGTTTTATGCGTTGCCGCAGTCGCCACAAATTTTCAAACAACTTTTGATGGTTGCCGGGTTTGATCGTTATTACCAGATTGTGAAGTGTTTCCGCGATGAGGATCTTCGTGCAGACCGTCAGCCTGAATTTACACAAATCGACTGCGAGATGTCGTTTGTTGAGCAGGAAGATGTGCTGAACATGTTTGAAGGTCTTGCACGTCATATGTTTAAAGAGATCAAAGGAATCGATCCGGGTGAGTTTCCGCGTATGACATGGGCTGATGCGATGGAAAACTACGGCAACGACAAACCGGATATCCGTTTTGATATGAAGTTTAAAAATTTAACCGATCTCGTCAAAGGGAAAGAATTTAAGGTGTTTGATGAGGCCGAATACATTGTCGGAATCTGTGCTCCGGGTTGTGGCGATTATACGCGCAAGCAATTAGATGCGCTTACCGAATTTGTTAAACGGCCACAGGTTGGAGCAAAAGGACTCGTTTATGCCAGAATAAACGAAGACGGAACTGTAAAATCTTCGGTTGATAAATTTTATACACAGGAAGATCTTGCGAAATGGCGTGCTGTTTTCGATGCAAAACCCGGTGACCTGATAATGATCATTTCGGGTGAAAGGGACCGCTCATTGTCCGCGTTATCGGTACTGCGCCTCGAAATGGGTCGGCAGTGCGGACTAACCGACAAGGAAAATTTCAAACCACTTTGGGTAATCGATTTTCCGCTCCTCGAATGGGATGAGGATTCTGCTCGTTTCTACGCGATGCACCACCCATTTACATCACCAATACCCGCAGATATTCACTTGCTGGATACAGATCCCGGAAAAGTAAGGGCGAATGCCTACGATTTGGTAATTAATGGTGTTGAGATCGGCGGTGGTTCTGTCAGAATTCACGACAGCGAACTTCAGGCGAAGATGTTTAAAACGCTTGGTTTTTCGAAACAGGAGGCTGAAAATCAGTTTGGATTTCTGATGGAAGCATTTAAGTTCGGTGCTCCGCCTCATGCCGGTATTGCTTTTGGTTTCGACCGGCTTGTGTCGATGTTTGCCGGACTCGATTCAATTCGTGATGTAATTGCATTTCCAAAGAATAATTCGGGCAGGGATGTTATGAACGATGCTCCTTCAGAGATTGCCCAGTCGCAGCTCAATGAACTTTGTCTGTCGCTGGTTGCACCTAAAAGCAAGGGATGATATATAAAACATAAAAAAAGGGACAACTTGAGTTGTCCTTTTTTTTATGTTTATAAATTCATATTATTGCAATGCCACCTTTTTTCGGGCTGAATAGTTGATATGCAGCGCCTGCGCTTTTCTCAACTCTTCTTTCACCTCCTGAACAATCTTCATTCTTGTTGACTCGTCTGCTTTGATAGAGGTAATCAGCAACGGAATCTCAGATTCGTCCCTGGCAGCTCTTTCAGCAGTAATAAAGCCCTGAATATCACTTGTGTTTGCAAATTGGTCATTCAGTTGGATCTGAGGTTCAGTTCCAAACGTTTTCTGATATTGAAGCGTTGGCTGACCGATGTAGATAAAACTCACCAAAGTTTTCTTTGTAAGTTTTGTCAACTCAGTTGCTTCAGGCTTTTTGATTTTTACTTTTAATGTTACTTCGCGCATTGTGGTTGTTACCATAAAAAAGCAAAGAAGCATAAATACAATATCAGGAAGCGAAGCAGTTGAAACTGCAGGTGTCTCCTTGGCACTGTCTTTTCTAAATTTTGACATTTTTTGTCCTCCTATAATTTTTACTTCTTAACTCCAACCTTTTTCGGTTCGGCTTCTGATATCTTCTGAGGATATATCATCTTGATAGCCTCCTGTTGCTCCGTATTCAAATCTTTGAATTTCTTGCTCCATTTTTGCATCGCTTTAGCATCCCGAAGGTCATTGACAGCAGCCACCAATTCGTTCTGTACATTCAAATACATCCCATAGGTGGTTCCAAAGTCATTTCGTAAGGATATTACCCCATTCTTTACGATTTCTGTCGGTCCAAAAAATGGAATCTCTTTTACCTCTTTTTCAGGAAGCGTTCCGATATTTTTAGGGTTATCCAAAAACTCCATTGCTCTGGCACGCAAATCTTTTATGGCTAACCACTCGTTCTCGACCAATAACTGATCCTGGGCGTTCACCAGAACCACAAAGATATTCCGTTCATTGATCTGAATATCAGTTTGTACTTGATTAGGGTCTGCGGGTGGAGGTAGTCTCCGCTCAAGACCCGAATCAACGTCCATTGTTGTTGTTACAAGAAAGAAGATCAGCAACATAAAGGCAATATCTGCCATCGACGCAGAGGGTATTTCAGGAACTTTTTTTGCCATTGTGCTATTAATTAAATAAATTATTTAAGCAGTTATTTCGCTTAAAATGTAAATCTTATTTGCTCCATAATTTTGAAACAGAGGCGTATATCAATGCAGCCACAGAGATAAATGCTAAAATATAGGAAGCATATAATCCTGTATCTACCATTTGGGCTGTTTTTTGTGTTAAGGACCCTTCTGCGATCATTGCCTTTGCTCCATAAAACTGTGGAATTTCAGTTGACGACATCAGATAGGCGATTATGAAAATAACAACAAACCCGGCTAATGCAATCATCGTCTTTTTTCGATCTCCTTTGACTGTAACCATTTGATATACCGAAAATAGAACTATACCAGCAAGTGCTACAAAAAAGAGGAAATAGGCCCAATAGAAATTAGTGTCCAGTAAGCCGTCAATTTGCATAGCAGTGTCATCGCTGTTTTTGACAACGAAAAAGATCAGGATCACTGAAATGGCAAACATGACCCAAAGACTAATATTCAAATATTTGATAAATTTGTTACCACTCATGGGAGTAAAAAATAAATTGATTAAATTATTTTTTCAGGTTAAATTTTACAAGCAAGTCCATCAGTGAAATTGATGCATCTTCCATTGAGCTGATGATGCTTTCAATTTTGGCAAGGAAATAGTTGTAAAATACCTGAAGAATCATAGCCACAACAAGACCAAATACGGTTGTGATCAATGCAATCTTGATACCACGGGCAACAAGAGTTGGAGAAATATCACCTGCAACTTCGATTGCATCAAAAGCAGAAATCATCCCAATTACAGTTCCCATGAATCCAAGCATAGGACCAAGTGCGATAAACAGTGCTATCCAGCTTAATCCTTTTTCAAGTAACCCGGCCTGAATACCACCATAAGATACGATTGATTTTTCCACAACATCAAGTCCTTCGGAATGACGGTCAAGTCCCTGGTAAAAAATAGATGCTACTGGTCCGCGTGTTTCACGGCAAACATTTTTTGCTGCTTCGATGCCACCACTGTTTAATGCATCCTCAACGTTGAGGAGAAGTTTTTTCGTATCTGAAGTTGCCATGTTCAAATAGATGATCCTCTCAATACTCAGTGCAAGACCTAAAATCAAACATGCAAGGATAGAAGCCATAAATCCTGGACCTCCTTCAATGAATTTTTGCTTAATCTGACTGTGTAATGATTGGCCAGCTTCACTCTGAGCTGCAGCTTGTTCAACCGGGTCAACTGTTGAACTTTTTGCTTTAGGCTGGACAGTAGTAGTTGGTGCTGGTGCTGGCGCCTGTGCTCTGGTTTCGAATGAAGTTCCAAAACTAAGCATCCCACAAACTGCAATTAGCGCAAATAGCTTTCTCATAACTGTTTCTGAATTTTTAATTAATAAATTGTGATAAAATAATTGTTTGTGCGTTTACTATTTTGCATTTTAAAATAAACTCTTTTTAAATACCTGAAATTTAAATTTATAAAAACTCCAGATCTAATAACGATTCAACACTGTAAATCGTATTACCGTGTGCTTGTTGAAATTAGGCGTGCAAGTTACAAAATAAATCTTTGAAAACAATTAAAACTGAGTTCAATATGTGACTATATCGCTTAATTCAGGCTATAATTTTTACATATGGTTTATTGATTTACAGGTTTATATATCGGCAGAATCAACTGTTTTAAACATATAAAACTGAGATTAATATGATGTATTTATCTCTCAGATAGAGAAACAGGAGCTTCTTAACTGAAATAGACCTGATTTGAACCTTTCTGTGTATCACAGATTGTCCGGACTCATAATATTAAAATAGAATTTAAAACGCATCATGTTTAATTTATGATTTAATATTTTATTATAAACTTTAAAACCACCTCCTTTGGTGGTGGTTATGTATAAGCGGCTATGCCTGAAAATTAATTATTTTGTGGCATGAGCAATTTC
>JAAFHB010000016.1 GCA_010906965.1 Mariniphaga sp.
CGGGCTTAGTTCAAAATACATATTTCTCCCATTTGGAATAAATTTGTCTTTGATAATCGAACGTTTATCTGGCAAATAATCTATAAGTTGGGTTTTTTTCAATTGCTCTTGCTGCCAAATAATGTAATCAATATCCTGTTTTGATAAAAAGCTAAAATGAGGCAGAGATACACGAAATACAGAATCGGGAATCCTGTCTGAGAACATTGGCGCCAATTCAAGTTCTTTTACAAATGTGGAATCCATAAGTAATGAATCTACTACAAATTCAATTGCCTCGGCAATCTCAACCTTACTTTTCAACTTCTTTGGTTCGATCGTATGTTGACACGAAAAACTGATACTTATGATTATTGCAAAAGTTAAACTTTTTTTCATGGTGAATTTTATTTTGTGGGTGTCCAATCGTGTTTCGCACCGTGCTTTTTATTTACGAATGGATAATTACTTTTTCTATATTTCATTCCAGAACCAATTGAGCTATTTTTATACAATGTATCCCTATCTGATTTTGGGTTATTTATTATAGAATCAACACTTGCGACAGTACCATTTGCGGTTGGACTTTGATTTGGATATACTGAGATTATTATACCGCCGGTTCCTTCGTATTGCCTGAGATTTTCTTCATCAACTGTTAGTTTATAAATAGGTTTTCCTGTAGCATCAGCTTTGGTCTCTTGGGTCCCCCCGTGTTCATCCATGATTTCTTCGTCTGTTGTTTCTTTCCCTTTTCCGAAATAATCATTGCTTATAACATGGTTATTTAAGGTTGGACTAGCAGCATAATCTCCAAAGGCTCCTCCAATAAGCCTAACTAATGCTTGATCAAAATTCCTTATTAACCAGTTTTCGTATGGAGTTGCATTGCGTACTAAATATGGATTATAATTTCCTTGCATTTCCCACCACCAAGAAGGAGAATTATTGTTCTGATTTGATCGATCCTTACCATAAACCACAACTTCTTGAAGAACTACAGTAGTATCAAGTCCACCATAATCCATATATTTAATTTGATTATTAAAAACATAGTGATACTGATTTATATTGAAATGTCTTTCCGCCATCGGATCCGGCGTATGCCACCTTCCAATCATCGGGTCATAGAATCTTGCCCCGTAATCATACCAATCCAAAGCAGTACCACCTAAAACATCGTCCTGTTTTTCCTTGCCGTTGTAAAGGTATTTATTGGTTCCAGCAGGAGAAATCGGCAAATAGCTGCTGCCGAATGGGTAGTACTCCGCTACCTGAGTGGTAGTTGTGCCACTTCCATTAGGCTGGAAAGCAACACGTGTATTGCCGAGATGATCTTTAAGGTGGTACTCGTACGAGTAAACCCCCGAAGATTTATTGACCAGACCTTCGTCGAACAGCAAATATTTCAGCGATTTTACGTTGTCGTAAACTATATTCCCTGCATAATACTGATAAGTACCTTCCTTCATCTTCCTGGCTAGTTTCTCGCCTGCGGCGGAGTAAATATAGCTAAATCCATTTATATAGTTTAGGTGGTTGACGGTTTGCCCAATTGGAAACAAAATTATCCGTTTCGGCAATCTGCACACGAATCACCGGCGTTTACAATTGCAGAAAACCGGCACTATAGTCAAAGTTGAGAATCTACTTTTCATTGTCTCGTTTATAGCCTATCTGTTGGCGTGACCTGGGGTCTTCCTGTTTCCCGATCAGTTCGTCCAGATAGTTAAAAACTAATTCAATGTTTTTGTCCTGGTTCTCAAGTTTCTTTTTGATTACTTCTATTTCAAGTTTCACACTTAAATTATCGGTAAGCAGTTGACGTACTTTTGTAAATATCCGCATAATCTGGATGTTTACTTTAATTGCCTTTTCACTGTTTAAAACACTTGAAAGCATTAAAACCCCATGTTCTGTAAACACAAAGGGGGGCTTGCGGCGACCGCCCCAACTTGATGTCGCAATTTGCGATTTCAAGTTTCTAAATTCGTCCTCAGACAATTGAAACATAAAATCCTTGGGAAACCTTGAGTTGTTACGTTTTACCTGCTCGTTTAACCGGCGTGTTTCAACTCCGTAAAGTTCTGCTAAATCACTGTCTGTCATTACCTTTTGTCCGCGGATATAATAAATCTTGCTCATGATAACTTCATCTGGAATGACTAACACATTAGCTGAACTGCTCATATAACTTGTGTTTTAAGAATCATGACTATTAATAAAATTTGATCTCACAAACTGAACACTTATCCAAACGTGAGTATTCTGCCACCCGCGAAGTTGTTGTGCCACTGCCATTGGGCTGGAAAGCCACACGCGTATTACCAAGGTGATCTTTCAGGTGGTACTCGTACGAGTAAACTCCCGAAGATTTATTGACCAGACCTTCGTCGAACAACAAATATTTCAGCGATTGGACGTTGTCGTAAACCATATTCCCTGCATAATACTGATAAGTACCTTCTTTCATCTTCTTAGCTAGCTTTTCGCCTGCGGCGGAGTAAATATAGCCAATATTATCGGTTCCTTTGGCAATACTCTTAGGCAAATTTAAAATATTGTAGGCAACTGTTATATTGCGCAGGCCATCAAGCGTGGTATTTCCGTTCAGATCATATGAATAGGAGGTTCCACCATTTATATTTGAGAGCCTGTTACCACTGTAGGCATAGGTAAAATCGGCAGTGTTTGCCCCGGTGCTGCCAGTTCTTATCAGGATTTGTTATATTATCATTTACTGCTCAATATCATAGCCGATAACAAAAAGTTTTGTCTCGTTTAATCTATTAATAAACACTTTTGACAATTTTTTCTTTTTTATTAAATCACCATTCTTGTCATATTCTTTGACTTCAAAATTATCATCATCTATTTTCTCAGCCGAATATAGAAAAGTACCTGTTGCATAATAAACATTGATAGGTCCAATAATTTCTCCATTATTATAAAAAACCTCTATCCAATTCTTATTATTAGGTTTAGAAACTCTCCAGAGGCCATTTTTTTTACCATTCAAATAGCTACCATAGTGCTTAATCTTTTCATATTCTGTAGTTACTTCTTCAATATAATCATTTTCTTTTAATGAACTAGATACTAGCTGTCCTGTCATATTATAACCTTCAATATCAAGTGAGTCATACACTATCCAAAATCCTTGTTTTAAACCTGAACTATCAGTAAAGTTTTTTTTACCACACTGACTAAAACAAAAAATGGTATTAAAACAGAAAAACCAAAATATTAGAATTTTCATAGTTGATTAGAATTTACTGTTACATAGTTATATGCCCTTTTTTGGGTTCAATAGGTTTAAGTTCATTTCTTGATTCCTTTCTGATCGTATTACCTATTTCACGAGGCTTTGTTTCAACATCTTTCTTTGATGCATCGGGTAAATCCCTATTTTCAACATTGTCTTTAATATTTTGAGCATCTGTGGCATGAACAGATTCATGCCCAGCCGTTGCTGCAATTGCCTGATCTAGAGTCAAACCAGTATTAACAGTGCCCTGATCTTTAGTAGATTTATCAATAACAGTCTCATAAATAACAATTTTAATGATCGCATCTGACTTGAACTCACTTTTATTCGTTTCAGAATTTCTTGTACTTGGTACAAAAGTTTCTCCTGCGGTACTTTCTGGATATGTTTTAGCAGTTCCTTTAGAGTTTATTGCTATGTTAATTTTATTATCTGATGAGGCCATGGCGTTCCATTGGTGCCTTCCAGTTTCAGTCCTTAACATTGCAGTTGCAACTCTTTGTGCATCTAGTGAGGCACCTTTTGCCCATCCGCCACTTTGAGTATAAATTACATTACCTTTCGCATCAACTATTTGATTACCATCTGGATCTAAAAATCTAATAGGATTGTTTATGGCATAAACATATGGGCTATAACGAACATATTTCTCAGCTTTTCCATCAATCACACTCCACCTCCCAATCATCGGGTCATAAAACCTAGCTCCGTAATCATACCAATCCAAAGCAGTACCACTTAAAACATCGTCCTGTTTTTCTTTACCGTTGCAGGTATTTATTGGATCCGGCGGGAGAGACTGGCAAATAACTGCTGCCAAATGGGTAGTACTCGGCCACCTGTGTGGTTGTTATGCCACCGCCGTTGGGCTGGAAAGCCACACGCGTATTGCCGAGGTGATCTTTCAGGTGGTACTCGTACGAATAAACCCCCGAAGTTTTATTGACCAGACCTTCGTCGAACAACAAATATTTTAGCGATTTGACGTTGTCGTAAACCATATTCCCTGCATAATACTGATAAGTACCCTCTTTCATCTTCCTGGCCAGTTTTTCGCCTGCGGCGGAGTAAATATAGGGAATATTATCGGCTCGTTGTACCAACTCGACTGGGAAGATTCATAACATTGTACTGTATGCTATTATACCCTTTGTCTGCATCAATCTGGAGGTGTTCAGGAGAAAACTGCATCACATCAATATAGGATAATTTGGTGTAACAACTAAATACAAACAGATCTTAGACATATTGAAGTCAGGAAATCGAAAATGTCTTATCTTCAATCTTTTTAAGTTCTTCGGGCAGCGATCGGTGTTAAATTACTAACAATCAAGTTTATACGAAGAATAAAACGAATTCAAAATGTAGTTTTAGTCTATTTATGCGAAATAATCTATTCCAGTCCGAACAATCTGTATTTGGAGATATTTATTTTAACGTATTTATTGTACTAATGAATGCCTGTGCCACTTCTTTCTCATCGGGAACTTGTGTATATGCCAATTGAGAAAGCTCATTGCGGTATGTTTCACGCAATTTATTCCAAAACGAAAGGAAGTCGGTTAGAAGTGGCGATTGTTCAATGTTTTTATTCTGCCATCTTGCAGGGGTATCAAATGTTTGTTGGTCGTGGGCATACAATTCCGCAAAATCTGTCTTGAAGTCGGCAGATCGAATGTATTCAGCACATTCGGCATCGTAGCCAAGGAAATAGAGGTCGTAGAAGTGGCGGATTTTAGAAGCAATAGCCAATGTCGGATTTTCAGAAAATGAAAATCGTATCAGTGCCGATAACTTTTCAATCATCGTACGGCGCTTATCCAATACGTTGAGTGTAAATGGGTGTAAGTTGTACTGTGCAATCAGGTGTTCATTGTTGGTCTGAGCCAGAAAGTCGGCAATAAAACATGTGATTGTTTTAATCTCAAATGGGTATGGATTTGCGAATGTATTGATTTCGACCAACAGGTTGCCGGAACTTACTGCTGACTTTGATGTTTGTCCCAACACATTAGGATAGGTATATACGGCTTTGTAAAAGTGTGAGCCTTTACTGGTAACACCGTCAATGAATATTTCCTGTAAACCGACGGTCATCTCTTTTGCCACTTTTTTAATAAGCGTTTTCAGTTGATTTCCCGTAAATGACGATGCGTCAATCACAGCCACATCGATATCTTCAGAGAATCGGTTAACCAAGTGATATGCCTTGGACAAAGAAGTACCACCCTTAAATACTACTTTATCAGCATCGCTGTTTTGAGCCATCAGACGAAGCGCGTAAGTTATCCAGTAGTCCTTTTCGATATAGACTGGAGAAATGGAAAAATATTCTGCGGTTGCCAATATGGTGTCTCTAAATAGTTTTTTATCTGTATGTAATTTCATTTGAGCCTCCATTTTTTTTTATTTGGAAGTACAGATTCTGATATTGGTATATTGTATTCTGTTACCGGATTCAGAGAATCGCTTATTTTTTTTAATATGCAACTTTCTACTCCTGCTTTTTCCAATATTGCTCCGCAAATAGCCTGCACTGACGGGGAATATTTTCTAACCAGATTTGAAAGAGCTATTTTCTTCGCTTCAGATAATTGATTTACAATAAATATTAAACGGTTGCAGGCTTCATCAGGTGTTGTACCTGGAATTTCTTTTATGAAGCGGATTGCGTCTAAAATGCATAACAGACCAATATTCTTTTGTGTTATTTTATTTGGTTGAACGATAAACGAAATGTTGTACATTCCGCGTTTGATAGCTCTGCGATATTTGTTTGTACCTATTTGCAGAGTTGCGGGGATTTGCGTGGTCAAACCTAAACTGCTGTATGCAGAATAACCGGTGATATACCCGACAAGTTCTCCATTTTGTTCTAAATAATCTTTTGCTATCTGATATGGAGAGGGCTGTAACGCGCCGAATTGGGTTTTGCGAGGTTTGTAAAACCTACCTTTCGAAAGCTTACTTATTTTCCCTGATGCAGCCATTCTGTTCAACGCTTTAACAACTGCATCTTTGCTATTCACATCTATATTAAAATAACTATAGGTGAAAATGTAGTCAACGGGAAGCCTATCTATTGTATTTGCAATCCTTTCAGATACTTTCATTTATATTATTTCCTGCAAATGTAATATATTTGTCCTGTTTATTGCGTAATAAACAGGACATTTTATTCTATAAATAATGCAAAAATTGCAATCCAATATAATTTTCACTCAATCAATATTTTCGGTAGTTGTCCAGGGGAAAGTCTATTTTTCAATATTGATCTTGGTTCATTCTTATATTTATTGATTATTTCTGATGCGACTGGGAGAAGCGGAATCCGGACAGGATTGTCTGTTTTTCCCCTTTTGGTAATCAGTCAAAATCGACCAAATTTAAAGGCAGTAAATGCATAAAATACAAGCAGAAACAGCGAGACCGGTGACCTAAAATTAAAAATAAAAAAGAGGTCACCGTTTAGGTCACATAAATTCTGAAATTGAATGGATTGTATTGATATGATAAAAAACAAAAAGACCACAAAATCAATGATTTGTGGTCTTTTGAGTGGGGATGGATTCCCTTTTCGTCGGGGTGGCCAGACTCGAACTGACGACCTCCTGGTCCCAAACCAGGCATACTACCAAACTGTACTACACCCCGAAAATAATAATTCAATTAAAGAACGCCTTTCAAATTTACATTGTCAGTTTTCTGACTTCTGTTTTGCCAAACTGTGCGGAGAGAGGGGGATTCGGACCCCCGGTACAGTTACCCGTACGGCAGTTTAGCAAACTGCTGGTTTCAGCCACTCACCCATCTCTCCTTCTTTTTTGGGTGGTGCAAATGTAGGAATCATTTTCAAATAGGCAAAACAATTCGCAAAAAAAATCAAATTATTATTCATTTAAATGATTTTTAATAATATAAGGCATTGTATTACAGATTTATAAGCTATGATATTTTTTTTAATTATTCTAAAAGTTCAATATTCATCCTATGTTTACCATCGCTGTTTTAACGGTTCAGCATGATCTGATTTCAGACTTCCCATCCCCTTTTCTTTGATTAAAATAGGATGAATTGAGGACAAAACATGAAACAGGCTCTATAAATTCAAAAAATTGGGTCAATCCAACCGCTTCATATTCTCCTATTTAGTGCATTTTATCGTTTGAAACGTCAAATATATCCCAAATTAGTTGGAGAATTGATCAAACAGAATTACTTTAGTACTACAATTTCAAACAGACGTTCATTTCAATATCGATATTTCCGCGTTAATTCATATGATTGGTAAACTCAACATTTCCATTTAAACGAGAAAGCTTATGACCGCTAAGACAGGCCTTATCCCGCAAGGGCGCAGTTTTACTGCCATTGGAAGTCTGATCAGCCAGGCACTCAAATCCTGTTTTTTTCGGGGTTTTACTCAAGGTGAATTAATGCGGTTTTTTTTGTCTCGAAATTTGGCGTATAACGAATGCGGTTGAAATTTTCAAATCACCCTAAAGCATTAATTATAAACACATCATGTTATTTTACCGGAATGGCAGTTGATTTGTTTTGCCTGATTTTCTTTTGTTTTGAAAAATAAAAATCAACTTTTCCCAGAATCAATCCACCAAAACCCACCTGGTTAACAACCACCTCTTTACCTGATTTATTCAGAATCAGATCGGGTTTATCGAGGAAAGTATGGGTATGGCCGCCGATAATCAGATCGGTATTGAAAGTTTTAGCTGCGATAACCTTGTCGCTTACCGTATTATCCTTGTACGAATAACCCAGGTGCGAAAGACAAACGATCAGGTCGGGTTCATGCGTCTCTGCAAGCATTTTCTCCATTCGTAGAGCTGTTTGCAGCGGATCGTTATACTTTATATTACCATAATTCTTCGGATCGACCAATCCCTGGAGTTCCACCCCAAGTCCGTAAACGCCCACTTTTATGCCACCGCTCTTGAAAATCTTGTAGGGGATTATCATTCCAGCTAAAATCGTATCCGAAAAATCGTAGTTCGAGTTTATAAACGGGAATCCGGCAAACTTTAGTTGGCTTTTGATTCCTTCAAGGCCATTGTCGAATTCGTGATTACCAAGCGTTGCTGCATCGTAGCCCATCATTGTCATGAGTTCGAAATCGAGCTGCGCTTTAAAGTAATTGAAATAGGGGGTTCCCTGATAAATATCACCGGCGTCAAATAGCAGAACGTTTTTTGATTCGGACCTGATTTTTTTAATTAATGCCGCCCGTTTAGCCATTCCTCCTTCGCCCGCATTGCGAGGTACGTCGTGGCCAAATGGATCGATATGCGAATGAAAGTCGTTCGTGTGAAGTATTGTCAGCTGTTTGAAATCTTCAGCCGCAAAAACCGACAATGGGGTACTCAGCGCGAATGCTCCTGCACCAGTCCCCAACAGTTTTAAAAAATCTCTTCTATTTTGCATCGTAAACCCTCCCGTCAGTTTTAGCTTCAATCGAAATATTTTTTTTGCCCAACATACGCAGATGATTAATAAACATATCCCTGAATTTTACACCAGTTGCTATACGCTCTTTTATTGAACTCAGGATTTCGAAACCATCACCGCCATTCGCGATATAATCGCTTGTAACAAGCCAATAGCTTTTTGTGTCATCAAGTGGTTGCCCCTGAATTTCAGGGTTGAATCCCTTATCCTCTTTGATACCAAAGCGCATCCCCGAAACACCTTCTCCACCGCGCGATGCCATATGGTCGATAAATCTCCGCATCTCAACTCCGCTCAATTTTAAAAATACAATTTCATTTTCGAATGGCATTAGTTCGAACATATTCTGAACTTTAACATGCCCTTT
Source organism: Mariniphaga sp. (assembly GCA_010906965.1). Taxonomy (GTDB): domain Bacteria; phylum Bacteroidota; class Bacteroidia; order Bacteroidales; family Prolixibacteraceae; genus JAAFHB01. The sequence goes on from JAAFHB010000016.1 coordinate 9,081, forward strand.
TGGGATGGGAACACGTAAACCGCCACGGTTGACCATTGAAACACTCATCCGGATATCGGGATATCGCTTTAAACAAATAGAATCGGATTCGGACAGAATTAAATCAGCACAAAAATTAGTCAAAGGACTCTCTGGCCGTCCACCGAAAAGCGCATCCTTCGAGGTGCAAAGCACTTCTTCCATATCATTCATAAGCTTTGTCCGATAGGGGAGAATGACCGATTCGGTCATTGGATCAGGAGCAATACTTAATGTTGAATCGAGCCGGATATTTGTAGAATTGACCTTCGTCACGATCAATGAATGGCACCCGGAAAGTAGAACAGCAATAAACAGGATAATTGCCATAGCCGGTTTATACCGGAAGGACCTCCTCTTTGTATTGTTGAATATCTGCATATTAGAAACTATTTGATTGGGACAATGAAATTTGTAAAACAATTTTGGTTTTTGATTAAACAAAAACTTGAAAATCAATGTAAAGAAGCAAATGTTTAGGCAGATTACAAAAAAAATACACCTTATAAGCGTAGTTTTTTCGTAAAGTAGGTTAAATTCGTAAAATCAATCTTTTTAATTAATTCTTTTATTTTGAGACGACGGGAATCAGCACGCATATACACTTTGGCAATATTAATATGTCTCTCTCTGTTCCTTTTTGCAACAGTGGATACTTCAGCTCAGGATACTAATTTTGTGACATTTACAGCAAAAAATGGTGATAGTGTTTATAAAATTCTTCAGCAGAATGGGTTGACTGAAATTGGTTGTTTTGAGAAATTTGTTGAATTAAACGCACACCGTCTGGGCAGAAATAACACGCTTATTATCGGCCGGACGTATGTCCTTCCGGGACAATTGACTCTTCTGCCCGATGCTCCCGATACTATAAAAGTAACTGAACCTGAAAATCCACCTGCAAAAATGATTACTGAGCCATTATTTGGCAAAAGGCTCGAGCATGTGGAAATTATCGATCAGCAACTGAGAGGTGCTGCATTTTACCTGGTTAGCGGCCATGGAGGACCGGATCCTGGCGCAATGGGGAAAATCGGGAGTAATATTCTTTGTGAAGATGAATATGCCTATGATGTTACGCTAAGATTAGGCCGCGAACTACTTACGCATGGAGCAAAAGTCTATTTTATTGTCCGTGATCCTCATGACGGAATCAGAGATGAACTCTTTCTTAAAAACAGTAAGGATGAAGTGTGTTATCCTGACAAAGCGATTCCATTGAATCAGGTTGAAAGGTTAAAACAACGCGTTGAGGCCATCAATACACTCAACCGGAATGAGACACCAGGGTCGTATAAACGTTGCATTGAAATTCATGTCGATGCCCGCGCTACCAAAAAGAACATCGATATCTTCTTTTACCACAATGCCGGAAGCAAATTTGGCGAACGATTAGCTACAACCATGCGAAATTCGATTGAGCGAAAATACCAACTCAAACAGCCGGGCAGGGGTTACAGCGGCGATGTTTCAACACGGCATCTTTACATGCTTGAAAAGACAATACCTACGGCTGTATTTATTGAACTTGGTAATATCAACCATGCACGCGATCAGCAACGGCTAATTTTTGAGAATAACAGGCAAGCTATTGCCAGGTGGTTGTGCGATGGGGTGATGGAAGATTTTCAGAAGTCGAAATAAGCAGACTATTCCCAGTCCTGCATTCTATCAATATCGCGCCGGTCCTTTTTGGTTGGTCGGCCAGCTCCACGGTCGCGTTCGGAAGAGCCCATTAGTTGCCTCATTTCGAGAATTTTCAACTCTTCGGGCGGTGTAATATCAAGTGCAAATTCAGAAACAAGTTTGGCTCCAACCCGTTTCCCGGTAATTCCAATTACTTTATAGGAGTAGGTCACCGGGTTTTTTCGTACTTTGATGATGTCGCCAGGTTTAGGAACCCGCGAAGGTTTTACTGATACCCCATCAATTGTAACACGCCCCTTTTTACATTCTTCTGTTGCAAGTGTCCGTGTTTTAAAAAGGCGTACGGCCCAAAGCCATTTATCGATTCGTACAGGTTCTTCCATGATGTAAAAATAGGAAAAGAAATAGCAAATTTACCAACGAAGTCAATTCGGAAAAATAAAAAACGAATTTCGTTCTGACTCAAAATATGACTATACAGTTATCTGTCCGCACGCTAACTCCTTTACAAATCGTGTTTTCGGTTATTCTTCGGTTTTCTCCTTTTTTCCTGTTGCTTTTTCCTTGTTGACCGTGGGTGATTCTTTATTATACTGCGTCATAGTTCTTCCAACACCCATTGTTGCAAAGGCTTTTATGATTTCACCGCAGAGCGCCATTTTGGAGTTAACGATTTCCTCCTCTTCCCTCGACCATTTGCCAAGTACATGATCAACCTGGTATCCTTTGGGGAAGTCGCTGCCTATTCCAAACCGAAGCCTCACATAATCGGGAGTGCTGAGGACTTGCTGGATGCTTTTCAAACCATTATGACCGGCATCGCTTCCTTTCAAACGCATACGAACCTTTCCGAGTGGAAGGGCAAGATCGTCAACTACTATTAAAACTTTATCGAGTTCAATGTTCTCTTTCTGCATCCAATACTGAACCGCACGTCCGCTAAGGTTCATAAATGTATTGGGTTTCAGTAATATGAAAGTCTTACCTGCATACTTCATTTCAGCAATAGCACCATATCGCTTATCGCTAAACGAAATATTGGACGCCCTTGCGAGGGCATCCAATATCCAAAATCCTATGTTGTGACGGGTATTTTCGTATTCTTCCCCGATATTACCAAGACCTACAATCAGGTATTTCACATTTTATTTTTTAGCTTTTGTACCAGCAGCTGCAGCACTGGTATCAGCCATCGCAGCACGTGCCGCACGTGTTACAACAACGGTAGCAACCGGAACTGATTTTGCATTCAAAATTTCAATTCCAGGAACATGAACATCGCCTACCCTGATACTTTCGCTCAGATTAAGTGCAGTTACATCAATTACAATTTCATCTGGGAAATCTTTCGAGAATCCTTTTGCTTTCAATGTACGAAGGTTTGCTTTCAAACGTCCACCTTGTTGAATTCCTTTGGCATAACCATCCAAACGAACTGGAATCTGAAGTTTAACCGGAACATTTTCACGGATTTCGAGGAAGTCGATGTGAAGAAGTTTGTCAGTAACCGGGTGAAACTGTAATGCCTGCATAAAGGCGTTATAGACAGAACCATCGACATCAATTGAAGTTTGATAAACTTTTGGCGTGTAGATTAATTTGCGGAATTCATTTTCGTGTGCCTGAAAATGGACAACTTTATCGCCACCATAAATAACGCAAGGCACTAAATCCTGAACTCTCAAAGCCTTGTTGCTTTTTTTACCTACTGCCAAACGGGCAGTACCTTTAATTTGAAATGTTTTCATTTGTTGTTCTAAAAAATTAACTGTTTTGTAACTAAGTGTTTACTCAGATCTCCTTCTGAAAGGAAGGTATCCGCATCACACCATCAAAGGTATGCTGCAAAACCGGGCGCAAAGATAACAATTCTTAGATGAATGCCGTGCTAATTGATTTATTTTCGAAAACCTTCTGAATAACATCCGCAAAAAGCGGTGCACACGACAAAACGGTGATCTTTTCTGATTTATGAGTGAGTGGAATTGAATCAGTGACGAGTACTTCGTCGATACACGATGCTTCAATTCGTTCAAAAGCGGGTCCTGAAAGTACCGCGTGGGTTACAAAAGCGCGTACAGTTTTAGCTCCTTTGGATTTCATCAGGTCAGCTGCTTTGGTAATAGTTCCTGCTGTATCAATAATGTCGTCAATAATAATAACATCTTTTCCTTCAACATCGCCAATAAGGGTCATTGAATCAATTTGATTGGCCTTACTACGTGATTTATGGCAGATAACCAGATCCGTTTTCAGGTGCTTGGCAAACACATTTGCCCTCTTGGTTCCACCAACATCGGGTGAGGCGATAACAATATCGCGAAGACCCATTTGCTGAATATAAGGGACAAACAGTGCAACAGCACTGAGGTGATCAACAGGAACATCGAAAAATCCCTGAATCTGATCTGCATGAAGATCCATTGTGATCAAACGGTTAATCCCCGCCGTTGATAACATATCAGCAACAAGCTTGGCTCCGATCGAAACCCGTGGTCTGTCTTTCCGATCCTGACGTGCAAACCCAAAATAAGGCATCACTGCAATTATTTTGTAAGCAGAGGCTCTTTTAGCCGCATCGATCATTAAAAGTAGTTCCAGCAGATTATCGGCAGGAGGGAAGGTCGATTGAACAATAAAAGTATAGGATCCTCTGATTGTTTCCTCGTAACATGGTTCAAATTCACCATCGGAGAAACGCGGACACGAAGATTTTCCCAATGCAATTCCAGCGTTTTTAGCTATTTTCTCAGCCAGATATTTCGATTCTGAACCGGTAAAAATTTTGATGCTACCTGTTGGCATATTTAGATGTTTTCTGTTTGAATTAAACTCGCTACTATCTATGGGCAAAAGTAGAAATATTGATCCAACATATAAACTGAATGTAAACCTTTTTTTAAAAAAATGTAAACCAGACAGCGTAAATGTCAGATAAAATATTGATTTTAAGAATGATGGAATAGATGGCAAATTTTTATTTGCTCTTCTTTACAATATTTTCAATAAATCCGAGGACTTCATCCCTGCCCAATTTAGTACCTGAAGATGTTACAAAAAGAGGTGGTAACTGTTCCCATGTTTTGAGCATTTCATCTTTATAGTGGTTGAGATTCTTATCCAGTTGTTTGCGCGAAAGTTTGTCGGCTTTCGTAAAGACCATGGCAAAGGGAATCCCGTTTTCTCCCATAAAGTTCATAAAATCGAGGTCGTTGGCCTGAGGTTCGTGGCGTGAATCAATTAAAGCAAAAACGCAATACAAATTCTCCCTTGTTGATAGGTACTTCCGAATAAACGCCAACCATTGGGCACGTGAAGTACGCCCAACTTTTGCATAACCGTAACCCGGCAAATCGACCAAAAACCATTCGTCATTAATATTGAAATGATTGATAAGGCGTGTCTTCCCCGGCGCTGTTGAAACTTTCGCTAAATCACCAAAGCCAGTTAGCATGTTGATCAATGATGATTTACCAACATTCGATCGACCTACAAACGCAAATTCCGGTTTTTCGGATAAGGGACATTTTTCGGGATCGGTATTGCTAATTACAAATTCGGCTTTTTTGATGATCATCCTTTTTATATGATATGAATGAGTTGAACCTTCAACTAATTCATTGTTATTAACGCATTTATAATAAATTCAACTATTTGATAAAAACTTCGAGCAATTTTGCAGAACCGCCATCAATTACTGAAAGAACGAAATTAGTAATCATGGCTGGAATAAGTATTGATTCCCCCTTTTCGACAACTATACTTTCATCTTCCCAGGTCAGGTTATATTTACCTTCAAGACAAGTGTAAATCACAAAAGTGTCCAGATCGGTGAAGTCACGTTCGACTGAAGTGGTTAAGGGCAAGATATTGGTTGTGAAATACTGACATTCCACAATTTTTACAGACTGATCGTCAATCGTTTTGTAATCGGTACGGTAATTTTTTTCATATTCGTATGCAATGGCGTCGACAGCCAGATCTGTATGCAACTCGCGTGGATTTCCTTGGTCGTCAACCCTGTTAAAATCATAAATACGGTAAGTGACATCCGATGTTTGCTGTATTTCGGCCACTACAATCCCTTTGCCGATTGCATGAACCCTGCCTGCGGGAATAAAGAAAACATCCCCCGCTTTGACCTCTTCGTAGTTGAGAATCTCCTCTAATTGTCCGTTTTTAAAATATTTAAGATAACCCTCTTTATCTATTTTGCGGTTAAATCCGGTGATCAGTTTTGCTCCCGGATCGGCCTGAACGACATACCACATCTCCGTCTTACCAAATGCATCATGCCTTTCCATCGATAATTTGTCGTTGGGATGCACCTGAATTGACAGGTTATCGTTGGCATCAATAAATTTAACCAGCAAAGGAAATTCAATTCCGAATTTTTCGTAAACCTTTTCGCCTACCAAATCGCCCATATAAACCTCAATCAATTCTTCGAGGCTATTTCCTTTCAAAAAACCGTTCGAAACGACCGAAACTTCATCCTGAACGCCGGAAATCTCCCACGATTCGCCGCAATTGGGTAAATCGGGGTATTGCTTATTTAAAAGTTCATTCAGTTTGTTGCCACCCCATATTTTGTCTTTACAAATGGGGGTAAATTTTAATGGATATAAATTGTTCATTAATTTTAGTTTTAAAATTCGAAATCAATAACGGCTCTTCCGCTTGTATTGGCTTTAATTAATTCAACAACTTTTAAATGTTCCGGATGAACACGATAAATTTCAAGATCACCCAAGGTTTCGAAATGGGTGATCAGGGCAATATCGTAGGAAGGTGACATCAACTCATAATTCTTACCAACCTGGATAAACTTAAGTACCTCAATTTTATCCTTCAGCGCAAGCAATGCCTGCTTTATTTTATTCCTTATCACCGCTTTCTGATCTTCATTCTCAAATTAATTGAGTTTGAAAAGAACGATATGTTGTATCATTTAAAGACTTATTTTTTAAAATTAGTTATTACGTTAATGCACAATCGGGTTCATATGCTGTAATAATTATGTTTTCCCCGACTTCATTTACTGCATAAATAATGCGTAAAGGAATTCCGTCCCTGGCCTAAAATCAAATATTTGTATCTGAATACAAAACTAACATTTTATCACTACTTAGTAGTTAAGTGAATGCGCAAATAACAAAATATTTCCTTAATTTTGCTTTTCATTAACAATAAATCAATCCTTTGATTATATGCTTATTATAGGAATAGCAGGTGGAACAGGTTCGGGAAAGACAACGGTCGTTAACGAAATCATCAGCCGCTTAAAGAAGGGCGATGTGGCTGTTCTTTCGCAGGATGCTTACTATCGCGATAACAGTCGGTTGCCGCTTGAACAGCGCCAACTGATCAATTTCGATCATCCGGACAGTATTGAATTTGAACTACTTATCGATAGTATTAAAAAATTAAGAAAGGGAGAAAGCGTTCAGCAACCTATCTACTCCTACCTTACCTGCACGCGGTTCAGCGAAACTGTTGAAGTAAAACCTCATAAGGTGATCATTGTCGAAGGGATACTTTGCCTTCAACCGGAGAAACTGCGTAAACTAATGGACATCAAAATATTCGTCGACTGTGAAGCCGATGTACGATTATCGAGGGTGATTATGCGAGATATCATCGAACGTGGGAGAGATGTGATCAAAGTACTTCAACGATACGAAGATACCGTACGGCCAAGTCACCTGCAATTTATTGAACCCACAAAAAGGTACGCCGATATTATTGTACCGGAAGGGGGAAACAATAAAGTTGCAATCGATATTATCACACAATATATTGAGAAACACCTGCACGATAACCCTTAAAACCGATGCGATATGCTCGAAAAACTATTACCTGAACATGTGCTGTTTGTTGATATCGAAACCGTTCCACAGTACGAAAATCTGGCAAGCGTACCAGCGAATATGCAAAAACTTTGGACCAAAAAGGCCGGTCAGATTGGAAAAGAAGGCGAATCAGCTGACGATCTCTATGGCCGGGCTGGCATCTATTCCGAATTTGGAAAGATTGTGTGCATCTCGGCAGGAAAAATATTCCGCAAAGAAAAGGAGAGGGCCTACCGTGTAAAATCGTATTGCGGCGATGATGAAAAAACTATTTTAGAGGAGTTTTCCGCGATGCTCACCGCCTTTATGACTAATCCATTGCACCGTGTTTGCGCTCATAACGGTCAGGAGTTTGATTTCCCGTTTATCGCCCGAAGAATGCTGATCAATGGGTTACCGCTCCCTGTCGTTTTAGATATTGCGGGAGCCAAACCCTGGGAGATAAAAGATGTGATGATCGATACGCTTCAACTATGGAAATTTGGCGATTACAAGCATTACACCTCACTCGAATTGCTTTGCGCCATCTTCGATATACCTACTCCAAAGGATGATATTGACGGGAGTCAGGTTGCAGGAATTTACTATAAAGAATTTGATATACAAAGAATTGCGCGCTATTGCGAAAAGGATACCTTGGCGATTGCCCAATTGATACTTAGGTTTAAAGGTGAACCATTAATTAGCCCTGAAAACTACGAAATTGCAGGTTTGAAAGAATAGTCTGCGTCCTTTGCAGGGTTTTTTATACTTTTGCACCTCATTAAAGTAAACGACATGCCAATAGTAGTAAGCGGAATACGTTCAACCGGAAACCTTCATCTTGGAAATTATTTTGGAGCTGTAAAAAACTTCATTAAGATGCAAGAGGATAATCCGACCTTTTTCTTTATTGCTGACTTTCATTCGCTTACTACGCATCCAACACCCAGTGACCTGCATTTGAATGTGAAACAGGTGTTGGCCGAATACCTCGCTTGCGGTATTGATCCTGTAAAATCGACCATTTTCATTCAAAGTGATGTACCCGAAATTGTTGAGTTGTACCTGCTGTTGAATATGAATGCCTACCTTGGTGAACTGGAACGAACAACATCCTTCAAGGACAAAGCGCGTCAGCAACCAGAGAATGTAAATGCAGGATTACTTACTTACCCGGTGCTAATGGCTTCCGATATTCTTATTCACAAAGCCAATCTTGTCCCCGTAGGAAAAGACCAGGAACAAAACCTGGAGATGGCCCGTACTTTTGCCCGTCGTTTTAATCGTATGTACAGTGTTGATACCTTCCCAATCCCACAGGCATATATTTTCGAAGGAAAAGATATGGTGAAGATTCCGGGACTTGATGGCTCCGGCAAAATGGGAAAATCGGAAGGCAATGCTATTTCCCTGGCAGAATCGCCCGCCAGTATCCGCAAAAAAGTGATGCGTGCCGTTACAGATGCGGGACCAACCGAAATGCATCAGACAAAGCCCGAAGTGATCCAGAACCTGTTCACATTGATGGAAGTGGTTTCTGCGCCTGATGTAATTACCCATTTCGATAATGCTTACAGTAACTGCTCCATTCGTTATGGCGATCTGAAAAAACAACTTGCAGAGGACATCATTAACTTCACAAACCCAATCCGGGGGCGCATTGAAGAGATATCGAAAGACACCGCTTACCTATCGAAAGTTGCAAAAAACGGCGCCGAAAAAGCGCGTGAATCGGCTTCCAAAACTTTGGAAGAGGTCCGCCAGATCATTGGCTTTCGGAAATTCTATTAAATCAAATACTGTTCAATTTTTGGATCTACACCCATAAACCCGAATACGCACCTCATAAATGGTACGTTAGGTTTTTTGGGCAAGAGCTATTTCAACTAAACCGATTATTATTACCGATTCGTTATTATTGGTGTTCGGTAAAGATCATTACTGTATTGTAAATTATTAGTTATTAAACCAATATAGTGATTCCGCCACGAAGTGGCTTGTTTTCTTGAATATGATTTTTGCTACAAAGATTCAGCTGCTACGCAGCCATTTTCGTTGCAACGTAGTTGCTATATCTTTGTAGTATTGAGCATTATGATATAATTGAAGCAACGTAGTTGCGATATCTCATCTTTGGATGATTATCTTCAAAACACTATCTTGTGCAAATTTTCAAAACCATTGCAAAAATGAAACTAATACAACTAAGCTTACTTCTGTTTTTAAGCCAGTTCGTTGTTGCCCAACAAACCGGGACAAAATATTTATCGGGGAAAGGTGCAGATGATACTGTTGATTGGCAGTTTAATTGCTCAGCATGGATGAACAGCGGTAAATGGACTACGATTGCAGTTCCTTCTTGCTGGGAGCAGCAGGGATTTGGTTCGTACAACTATGGTCACGACAAGTTTGAGAAACGTCTCAACGAAACCGGCACCTACAAATACAAATTCATGGTTCCTGCCAACTGGAAAAACCGCCAGGTTGTGATTGTTTTCGATGGTGTGATGACTGATGCACAGGTTAAAATCAATGGTCAGCTGGCCGGACCTATTCATCAGGGGGCTTTTTACCAGTTCAGGTACGATATTACTAAGCTTCTGAATACCGGGAAAGAGAATCAACTTGAAGTCTTCGTCAAAAAACATTCCGATAATCTGACGGTTAGCCGCGCAGAACGCGAAGCTGACTTCTGGATTTTTGGCGGGATTTTCCGCCCTGTCTTTCTCGAAGCAAAACCAATGGAGAATATTCAGCGCGTGGCCGTTGATGCCAAAGCGAATGGCGATTTCAATGCCGATGTCTACCTGACAAACTTTAAAAATGCTTCCCGTGTGGTGGTTGATATCATCTCATCTGAAGGAAAAAAGGAGGCCGGTTTTGAAGCTAAGGCGACCGGTGCTGTTACGCGCGTAACCGGTAAAATGATCAATCCGGCAACCTGGAACCCTGAGTTTCCAAATCTTTACAGTGCTGTCTTTAAGCTGCTTGATAAAAACAACCAGGTGATTCACCACATGAGCAAACGGATTGGGTTCCGGACGATTGAGGTTCGTGCTGAGGACGGGATCTATATAAATAATGTCCGGATTAAAATGCAGGGCGTTTGCCGGCATACTTTTAGACCAAAATATGGCAGAACTTCATCAAAGGCCTTCAGTATCGAGGACGTTAACTTGATGAAGGACATGAATATGAATGCCGTGAGGATGTCGCATTATCCGCCGGATGAGCATTTTCTCGACGTGTGCGACTCACTGGGACTGTTTGTGCTTGATGAACTTACAGCATGGCAAAAGCCTTCGTACGACGATTTGGTGGGCCGTAAATTGCTTGAAGAGATGATTGCCCGCGATGTAAACCATCCAAGTATTATTTTCTGGGATAATGGGAATGAAGGGGGCGAAAATAACAACCTGAACGATGATTTTGCCGAACTCGATATCCAGAAACGCGAAGTGCTCCATCCGTGGCAGGACTTTCGCATGACAAACACACTTCATTACAGCGATTATAATTCCCTTGCGCTCGATGGTTTCAGCAAGCGAAAGATATTTTTCCCGACAGAGTTTTTACATGGCTTGTACGACGGTGGTCTTGGCGCCGGACTTGATGATTACTGGCTACGGATGTGGAACAATCCGCTGGCTGCCGGAGGTTTTCTATGGGTTTTTGCAGACGAAGGATTAGAACGTTCCGACCGAAACGGCGCAATTGATACCAATGGAAATACAGCCCCCGATGGCATTTTAGGGCCAAATCATGAAAAGGAGGGGAGTTACTACACGATCAAAGAGATCTGGTCGCCGCTTTATTTTGAGAAGCGGTACATCACACCTGAATTTAACGGGACATTCCAAATTGAGAACCGCTATTTTTATACAAACTTCAATCAGTGCCAGTTAACGGCTGAGTGGGTCACCCTTTCCAACCCCGATGATCCTAAATCTGAAAATATCAAAACACGTGAAGAACTTAAAATTGATCTTGCACCAGGACAAAAGGGCTCACTTCATCTGAAATTGCCATCCGACTGGCAGTCGATGGATGTTTTGCGGATTCAGATGGTCGATCTTTACGGACGACACCTGAATACGTGGAGTTGGCCCGTAAAATCTCCGGAAATGAAAGTCAAGGAGCTTGTAAATGAGACGTCGGACCAGAAACCTACTGTTCAGGAGAATGGCGATGAATTAATTGTCAAGGCTGACAATTATAATTTCTTGTTTAGTAAGGTTGACGGAACAATTCAGGAAATCAAGCAGGGAGAGAAGCTTATTCCGCTTTCAAATGGCCCGCTTTTCGTGAGCAAAGAGAAGAAAGTCACGAAAGTTTCAAACCGATTTGAAGGGAATGATCTTGTGATCGAAACGCGCTACGACAACCAGGATATGGTAAAGTGGATCGTGAAAGGGAATGGATTGGTCAATCTTGAAGTCAGTTACGAACCCGGTAACAACCCTTTATTTGCCGGAATAACCTTTAGTTATCCGGAGAAGAATGTGGCAGGTATGAAATGGCTGGGTGACGGTCCTTACCGCGTCTACAAAAACCGGATGAAAGGTACGCAATTCGGAGTTTGGGAGAAAGCTTACAACAACGCGATTACGGGTGATTCAGGTTATGTCTATCCCGAATTCAAGGGCTATCATTCCGAAGTTTACTGGGCTAAGATTGCAGGAAAGGGAGTTCCTGATTTTAAGGTTTTTATTCAGAGTAAAGATATTTTTCTGCGGATGCTAACTCCTGCGGAGCCTAAATCACCGGCCAAAACAAAGATGGAGTATCCGAAGGGTGATATTTCGTTTTTACACAGTATAACAGCCATTGGAACCAAGTTTACCGATCCGGCATCTTCGGGTCCGCAATCGTATCCGGCGCCGTTCAGCGCTTCAAGAATTCATGGCGGAAAACTATTTATGAAACTGACTTTTGACTTCAGATAGGATTTTTTTTACCGCTATTTTTTCTTACTTTTGGGAATAACGAATTGCTAATATTAAATTGACTATGAAGAGACAAACATCATTTTTTGCGGGGATGCTTCTGATTGCTACTGTATTATTCAGTTGCACAGAGAAGCAGAATGTATTGACGGACCAGGAAAAGCAGGACGGATGGAAGCTTCTGTTCGATGGGCAAACCCTGAACGGGTGGAAAAATTATAACGAACCCGGTATCACGGGTTGGTCTGCACAGGATGGAAATCTGGCATCCAGCGGTACCGGAAGTGATTCTACCGGATACATTATCACTGACAGGAAGTATGATAATTTCGAATTGGCTTTCGACTGGAAAATTGCTGCCGAAGGAAACAGCGGCGTAATGTACCACGTCACCGAAAGCAAAAAGTTTAAAACACCATATAAGACAGGTCCTGAATATCAGTTGCTCGATGATATTGGATTTCCACAGAAAGTCGAGAACTGGCAATTGACCGGCGCCGATTATGCGATGCACGTTGCTGATCCAGCGGCCAAAAAACTAAAACCGGTCGGCGAATGGAATACTTCCAAAATTATTTTCAACAATGGTCATGTGGAACACTGGCTCAACGGCAGTAAAATTGTTGATTTTGAATCGTGGACACCTGAATGGTTTGCTCTTAAAAATAGCGGTAAATGGACTTCTGCTCCCGAATACGGTCTTTCTGAAACAGGATATATTTCATTACAGGACCATGGAAGTAAAGCATGGTTCCGAAATATGAAAATCAAAGAACTTCCGAAGAAGGAAAAAGCGAAAGTTGTCCTTTTCAATGGCGTTGACCTTACCAACTGGATTTCATACGGAACAGAGAAATGGTTTGTACAGGATAGCTTGCTGGTCTGCGAAAGTGGTCCAGACAAAGGATATGGTTATTTCGCTACTCAGCAATATTTCAAAGACTTTGACCTTACCGCCGATTTCAAACAGGTATCGAACGGTAACAGCGGAATTTTCTTTCGCTCAACAGTCGAAGGTACAACTGTTTCAGGCTGGCAGTGTGAAGTAGCTCCCAAAGGAAATGATTCGGGAGGTATCTACGAATCGTATGGCCGCGGATGGTTACACCAGATTCCCGACAGTCTGGAGAACATTCTTAAAGTTGGTGATTGGAATACGATGCGTGTCAAGGTGATTGGTTCTGATGTCACAACCTGGCTCAACGGCACGGAAATGACGCACCTGACCGATTCATTGATTGGCGCTACAAACGGCCGCATTGCGCTTCAGATACACGATGGCGGCGGTATTAAAGTTCAGTGGAAGAACCTGGTTATTCAACCGCTTTAATTAGAAAATATTCAATAACAGGAAGACAATTTGATATTGGTTTCCTGTTATTTGCATTTTATACAAGATACGATGAGATCATTACCCATTTTCGTTCTTTTACTTTTTGTAAGTTTGAATACAATGGCACAACTCAAATACATTGCTCATCGCGGAGCATCTTATTATGCACCCGAAAATTCGTTGGCAGCCATTCAGCTGGCGTGGGAACTGGGTGCAGATGGTGCTGAATGTGACATTCAGCTAACCAAAGACAACCAGGTAGTATTGTGGCACGACGGCAATACCGAAAGGTTAACCGGACAAAAACTTGAAGTTGCAAAAACCGATTATTCCGAATTGAATAAGCTGGAGATCCGGCTCAGTCCGACCAATTCGACCTTTTTCGAAGGTGAACATATTCCGCTGCTGAAAGATGTATTGAAAGCCACGCCGAAAGGGCAGTTGCTTGTGATTGAGATTAAATGTGGAAATGAAATATTTCCTGAACTTCAGAAAGTGATCAAGGCGTACTGGAAAACAGGAAGTATCGCTTTTATTGGATTCAACTTTGAAACGATCAGCCTTGCAAAAGTCAACTTCCCGGAAGTTCCCTGCTATTATTTGTCTTCATCAAAAGAAGATGTATTGAAGCGTATTCCCGATATTAAAAAGAATAAACTGGATGGAGTTGACCTGAACTCAAAAATTATTGACCAACAATTGGTTGACGAACTTCAGAAAGCCAATGCCGAAATCTGGTGCTGGACCGTGGATGTTGTGGATGAAGCAATTCGCATGACGAAACTTGGTGTAAAAACGATCACCACAAACAGGCCAACCTTCCTCAAAGAACAAATGATAACCATCAAATAATGATTAATCGATTCATCCTTTTTAGTTTGTTGATTTTCCTTTTTGCTTCGGGTCACGGACAAAAAAGATCAAAGGATCAGTTACCCAAAATGATGTTTGGTGACACTTCCCGAATTGGTGTGCCTTTTGCAAAAGATCCATATGTGATTCGGTTTCAGGGTAAATACCTGATGTATTATTCCATCCCGCCTTACAAGGATAAATCGAATCCGGTTCAAGGTTGGGGAGTTGGAATTGCCGAAAGCAGGGATCTGAACAATTGGAAAAAGATTGGTGAGATCACTCCAGACGGGGAATATGAGAAAAAGGGGCTTGCAGCTCCATGTGCTTTGGTGATTGACAACCAGATTAACCTTTTTTATCAGACTTACGGAAACGGCACCAAAGACGCTATATGTCATGCTGTTTCGAAAGATGGTATTCATTTTTCAAGGAATGAAACGAACCCGGTTTTCCATCCAACGGGTTCGTGGAATTGTGGACGCGCGATTGATGCCGAAGTGTTCAAATTCAAAGACAAATATCTTCTTTATTTTGCAACACGTGATGTAGATTTTAAGATTCAACTGCAAGGAGTGGCTTTTGCTCCATCCAATACTACTTTTAGCCGCGATCAATGGACACAATTAACCGATTCACCGATCCTGAAACCTGAATATCCATGGGAAGGGGCTTGTATCGAAGCCGCGGCACTGGTTCAGCAGGGTGATTGGCTTTACATGTTTTATGCAGGTGCCTACAATAATAACCCGCAACAGATTGGTGTTGCCAAAAGCAATGATGGTATCAGCTGGAAGAAACTGTCAAACAAACCCTTTCTTGCAAATGGCAATCCCGGCGAATGGAATTACAGCGAATCGGGACATCCGCATTTATTTAAAGACGAAGATGGACGAACTTACCTGTTTTATCAGGGAAATAACGACAATGGTAAAACCTGGTTTATTTCGAAGGTTGAGGTGAAATGGAAGATGGATGGGCCTTATCTTGATCCTAATTAGGTTTCAAATTGCAGTTTATTAAACGTGTTGGAAAGGGGATGATTTCGTCCGCTACCGAAAAAAAGGATCAAACTGAATTTTAGCAGATTGATCCGCACAGTACATCATTGATATAGATTTATCATAAATTTTGGGAGTATATGAGTTTATGCTTGTATATTAGGTCATAGAATTGTATTTTTAAATTCTCTCTGTGTTCCGGATTTACATATAAAAACCATTTTAAAAATGAAAAAAACAGGATTCTTATTTGTACTCATTATTTGCGTTTTGCAAGCTTTTGCCCAGTGGAAACCGGCGGGCGATAAAATCAAAACCTCGTGGGCGGAAAAAATTGATGTGAAGAATGTGTTGCCCGAATATCCGCGGCCAATCATGGAGCGTGCAGAATGGGTCAATCTGAACGGTTTATGGGATTATGCCATTTTAAAGGCCGGATTAGCTGAACCTTCAAAATTCGATGGACAGATATTGGTTCCCTTTGCTGTTGAATCGAGTCTTTCAGGTGTACAGAAAACTGTTGGCGATGAAAACGAAGTTTGGTATAAACGTAGCTTTACCGTTCCGTCTAAATGGAAAAACAATAAAATTCTTTTGCACTTTGGAGCGGTCGACTGGAAATCAGAAATCTGGCTGAACGATATCAAAATTAGTTCACATACAGGAGGATACACACCGTTTACGTTCGATATTCAACCATTTCTGAATAAAACAGGCGATCAGAAATTGGTAGTTCGTGTTTGGGATCCAACTGACAAAGGATTTCAGCCACGCGGCAAGCAAACCAGCAAGCCGAATAGTATTTGGTATACAGCTGTAACAGGTATCTGGCAAACCATTTGGATGGAGCCTGTCGCCGATATATACATTGAAAACATCAGGACGACTTCCAATATTGATAAGAACCTGTTAACTGTAAACGTTGTTTCGAATGGTACAACATCTGGTGACGTATTTGAGGTGAAAGTTTATGACGGGAAAAATCTTATTTCTACAACAAAGGCGTCATCTTGCCAAAAACTGGAGATTTCAATTCCTGACGCCAAACTTTGGAGCCCTGAAACGCCATTCCTCTATACGATGAAAATAAATCTTATCAGCAATGGTAAGGTGATTGATCAGGTTGATAGCTATTTCGCGATGCGGAAAATTTCTACCAAACGCGATAAAAACGGGATTGTTCGTCTGGAACTGAACAACAAAGCTTATTTCCAGTTTGGTCCGCTTGATCAGGGATGGTGGCCCGATGGGTTGTATACAGCTCCAACAGATGATGCGCTTAAATACGACATCCAGAAAACCAAGGACTTTGGGTTTAATATGATCCGCAAACACGTAAAAGTTGAATCTGCACGCTGGTATATGCATTGCGACCAGCTCGGTATGCTGGTTTGGCAGGATATGCCAAGCGGCGATCATTCTCCTCAGTGGCAAAGTCATAAATATTTTGATGGAAGTGAGCTGAAACGCAGTACCGAATCGGAAGCTAATTACCGCAAGGAGTGGAAAGAGATTATGGATTTCGTATACCCAAATCCATCGGTTATTTGCTGGGTTCCGTTTAACGAAGCATGGGGACAGTTCAAAACGCCCGAAATTGTTGAATGGACTAAATCTTACGATCCAAGCCGTCTGGTAAATCCAGCAAGTGGCGGAAATCATTATCCGGTTGGTGATATGCTTGATCTGCATAATTATCCAGGTCCTGATATGTATTTGTACGACGGTCAGCGGCCAACTGTTTTGGGCGAATACGGTGGTATCGGTCTGGCACTCGAAGGACATCTTTGGGCTGCCGATAAGAATTGGGGATATGTTCAGTTTAAAAACTCAAAGGAAGTAACCGATGAGTATGTAAAATATGGCGAGTCATTGCTGAAGATGAGCAAGTCAGGTTTTTCAGCCGGAGTTTACACCCAAACGACCGACGTTGAAGGTGAAGTAAACGGTTTGATGACTTACGACCGTAAAGTGATTAAGATCGATGAACAGCGCGTCAGAGAGATCAACAGGAAGATTTGTAACTCGTTGAATGAGTAATATGCCTGTAGTAAGTTGGTTGTAAGAATCCAATTTTCTGATTTAAAAAAATCACCAATCCGAGTCCGGGTTGGTGATTTTTTTCAATGGATTCATTTCCGAAAATCCTCTTAGTGGGTTGGGAACTCTGCAATCCTTAAAGTTGTGCACCCATATGGTATCAGAATAACTTCTTCTTCGTTACTTTCGACCTCGCGTCTTGAAGAGGAGGGCGACGGTAATTGTCCTGCTGATCCTCTTTCCATTTTCCAGATTGGTAGGCGGTTTGCTTTTATTTCAACTGATATTGGAGCATTCTCCAGGTTCCAAGGATAAACAGCGATGTTTTCTTTAACTTCCACTTTCAGATTGTTCTTTTCAATTTCACTTTTTTGTAGCGCGTAATTCCAGGGTGATTTCGGCAACACTTCCCAAAAGGTATCGTCGTATCCCTTCTTGGTTACTTCGCGCCATTCCTCTTTAATTTTCAGTGCATAAACCAATGGTCCGCGCTCAATCCCCAATGAGTTTTCGTACCATTTACTGAAGCGGAAATCCATGGCCAGGTTGAGCTCAACAACATCGCCGGCAGTCCATTCGCGGTCAATCACTATAATATTATTTGTAGAATTTGATGCCGCGACCTGCCCGTTTATCGTCAAAGTCGGATTTTTGCACCATTTCGGTATCCTTAAATGAAACGGAAACTTCACTTTTTTAGTTGTCTGAACCGAGAACTTAACTTTTTCTTTGAAGGGATAATCGGTTGTCTCGGATATCTTAACCTCTTCGCCTGTTGCCACTTTTGCTGTTACTTCCGAAGGTCCGTAAACCAAAGCGGCAACGCCATTGTCGGCAGTGGCATACCACAAATTCTGAACAAACTTTGGCCATCCCTGGTGCATATTTGAAATGCAACATGGATATCCGGTAGTTGTTCCAAAAACAATCCTGCCATTTTTATCGTCAAAGAAATTACGCTCTTCATCAGTACATTGTACCTGGTTGACCTGTTGAAAATACTGCTTGCGCGAATAGTCATCCGAAATTTGCGTCGGAAGTACATTGTAAGCTATTTTCTCCAGGTAATCGGCATAGTAAACATCGCCAGTAATGGGTAAAATACTTTCGAAGCAAAACATCATCTCGACGGCAGAGCATAGTTCCGAACCCTGAGTAGGGTTATTTCCATGCAGTGTTTCATCGCCACCATACATTCCATTCACAAAACCATGCGTATCCTTCAACGCTGACAACCCTTTTTTAACGGCATCGAGGTACTTCTGTTCCATATGTTGCTGGTAGTAAATAACGGGTTCTTTTAATCCCTGCGCCACATTTACACAATGCAGATCAGGCAGTGGGTTTAACTGGCGAATTACGTCGCCGGAATAGATTTCTGTCCAGTTAAAAGTTTGCTTATGAATGATTTCGGCCAGGTCGAGCAGGAATTTGTCCTTGGTGATATTGTACAACCAATACACAACAGCCAGGTTATCGCCACCCCTTTGGCTTCCCCAGAAAGTCCAGTGTCCGAGTTCATATTGCGGAAGCATTTTCAGCTGATACCTGAAATATTTAGTCAGTGATTCAATGATCCGTTTATTCTGAGTTGCTGTGTAATATTGCTGAAAGACCTTCAGCATGACCATCTTCGGCCACCAGTCTTCACGTTTGTCCTGTTGTGTGCCCGGAATGTTCTGATATCCTTCCGAAAGTGGTTTTGGTCCGAAATAGCCATCTTCACGCTGGTTTTTAATGCTCCATTCAATCCATTTCTGAGCTTTCGCCTTCAAAACCGGATCATTTAACTGGTAAGCAAGCGGAACGAGTCCGTCAATCCAGTAGGGACCACGTTCCCAGCCATCGCCCGTTCCACCAAGCCACCCATTGTTGTCGCCACAAACTAGACTGTAAATACTGTCCAAATGTCCGGATGCCCCGTCGCGTTGCAATTCCAACATTTTCAGTAGCATCCCTTTCGGCTTGATGGCTCCTAACGGAAGCGCAGAATAAGGTTGAGCCACAAGCGGGGACTGGTTTGTCACGTAAAAGGCATTGCGTTTCTCTTTTGCAAAGGCGCTAAAGGTCAAGAGCAAAATAAAGAATAGGAGAATTGATTTTTTTATCATCCTGCCACAAATCAACCATGGGCTAATTCTTTTCAACATTCTGATTTTATTTTGTTTGCGTTAAACTTTTGATTGCATCTACTTCTTCTTGTTTGTAAGGAGTTCCGTCCGGATTAAAAATTTCGTGAAACCATAATTTTGGTTCCGAACCATCTGGCAACGGTTCATCCCATGCGTATTTTGTGTTCGATTTTCCCGAAACCAATCCCCAGTTGATAGCGCCAATGTTGTTTGCTTTCAACAATGGCATGATATTCTGAAACAAGCTGTTGTTGCGGCGCGCCATGTATTCGGTACAAACCAGCGGACGGTTATACTTTTTCAGTGTATCGATAGCGGCCATGTGTTTTTCCGGATTTTCGTAGTTGTGGTAAGTGATGATATCCGAGTTTTCGACCTGAAATTTGTTGAGTTCTTTCAACCTTAAATTCCAAACTGCTGAGGATAAAGGTTGTGAAGGATTGACCTCGCGACCCCACTGGAAAATATTTTCAAGTAACGGTAAGGATTTGTTTCCGTAGCCTGAATTACCTGGCTCATTGTACAAATCCCAGATGGCGATGCGCTTATCGTCTTTAAAAGTTGTTAATACGTCTTTCACATAGGTTTCTAATGTTTTAATCAGCGTGGTATCCGAATAAAGTAAATCACCTGGGTCGCGTACCCAGCCTGAATTGTGAACGCCCGGTTTAGGATCTGGTTGTTTACCTGCCTGGTAAGTCGGATTCCAGCAATCGTCGAAAAATACAAACACCGTTTTGATTCCATGTTTATTGGCTATGCTCAGATAGGTATCCATCCGTTTTTTGAAACCATCTTTACCAATTTCCCATGCAAGGTGGTGCAAGTAAACGCGCATCACGTTCATCCCGATTCCCTGTGCCCAACCAAGTTCACGATCGATCGTAGTTGTATCAAACGATTCGGCCTGCCATGTTTCCAACTGATTGATAGCTGTACTTGGGTTGAAATTGCTTCCACGAAGCCAGCCATTTTCAGTTCCCCATTGTTGGGCTTTTTCAACTCCCCAACGCACATCTGATGTTTTTGCGACCTGCTTTTCCTGGCAGGAAGCAAACGCCAGTGAACCGGCAATGACAAGGAATAAAAGATGTTTCTTCATTTGTTAATGTTTATTTTCAGTTTAATAATTAATTCAAGAATCAAAGTTACAAATATTAGCAAGTACTTTATTCTGTCTCGCCTGAAGGAATATTTAGTTGTTCGCCTGCCGAAACGGGTGTGCCGAAATGGGGTGTTCCGTCGGTATTCCAGGTGAAGGATTGCATCCGTACATCACGCTGCCATCCCGGATTGGCACTTTTTTTCGAATGGTAAATAATCCAGTCTTCGGTATTATCAGGCGATTTTACAAATGAGCAATGCCCGACTCCGTAAACCTGTGAATTTCCGGTGAAGACAGGCCCCGTCTTTTTCCAATTTGCCGGATCAAGTAAATTTCCATCCGGATTTATCAATTGGAGCATTCCAAGCCGGTAGTCAACCATCCATGACTCCCGGCACGAATAGATGACGAAAACAATATCATCCTTCTTCAGTATCTCCGGGCCCTCATTCAGATTAAGTGGACCTCCTGTTTCCCAGCTCTCAACCGGCGAGGATAGTTTCACCCGTTTCCCCTTCATAGTGTATGGATTCTCCATTTCTGAAATATACAGATGCTGTTGTGTAGCATCGGTTGTTTCATTTTTGATCCAACCTGACCATATTGCGTAAAGTCTGCCTTTGTGTTCAAGAATTGTCATGTCGATTGCCCAAACGTTTGATGAAGGATCACCCGGATTATCACCTGTATACAAAACCCCCATGTCGTCATATTCACTGAAAACCTCATCCGTTTTTGATTTGAGAACTCCCGTTAGTTGATGGATAAAAGGTGGCCCCGATTCACCAGCCGCATAATAAACATACCAATGACCACCGTTAAAGTGAATTTCAGGAGCCCACACGCAATTCCGGTTCCACCCGGAATCCGGAGCTTTCCAGATGGTTTTTAATTCTCCCTTTCGGATCATTGATTTCGATTGGGACAGGACGATCGAGTTATTGGCTGAATAACAATAGATGTAGTCATTCTCAAGCTTGTACATCCATGGATCAGCGCCATCCCATACCGGGTTGGAAAAAGTTTTGACTGGCTGATTATCTTGCGGTTTTTCTTTAGCACATGCGAAAGTGCTTATTAATACCAGTATTAGAAAAAAAGACGTTGCTGTTTTTTTCATGTGTTTAATACAAGTTATCAGAAATGTTTCAATCATGATTATTGGACCCCGTGATTCATCAACAGGTAATACAACAAAACTAAGCTTTTCACTCATATATTGCCGATATTTTATTTGACTGATAAAGATAAATAATGGGTTTCGGATTTAAGGATCGTTTGTCATAAAAACGTTTTTACTCGGGCAGCCAATATATTTATGTACTTTTACCACCGACTAATTCAGTAAATAATACCATGCTCACTGGAAAATATAAAGCTCTTTATCAGCAACTTGCTGCAGTAATCGATCCAAAACGGATTTATCACGATCCGCTACATACGCTTGCCCATGGCACCGATGCAAGTTTCTACCGGCTTATCCCCAAATTGGTTATCAAGGCTAAAGATGAACAGGAGGTTTCGCTGATTTTGCAGGAAAGTTCAAAACTATCAATTCCCGTAACGTTCCGTGCTGCGGGCACAAGTCTTTCGGGTCAGGCAATTTCCGATTCGGTACTGGTCATTGCCGGAAATCACTGGAAAAAGTTTCATATTTCAGATAATGGATTTAAAATCAAGCTTCAACCTGGATTGACAGGTGAGCGTGTAAATACATTGTTGGCTCCTTTTGGTCGGAAAATCGGCCCTGATCCGGCATCGATTAATGCCGCAATGATTGGTGGAATAGCCGCCAATAATGCAAGTGGCATGTGCTGCGGAACGGCTGAAAATTCGTACAAAACGGTTGACAGCATGCGCATTATTTTTGCCGACGGAACGCTGCTTGATACGGCTGATTCCGAAAGCAAAGAACAATTCAGACAATCGCATCCGCAACTGATACAGGATATTTCTGCAATGGTTGCAACCGTAAAAGAAAATGAACCATTAGCAAGTCGCATTGCCCGTAAGTTCAAAATGAAAAATACAACAGGGTACAGCCTTAATGCGCTTGTCGATTTTTCAGATCCGTTTGATGTTATTGAACACCTGATGATAGGTTCGGAAGGAACATTGGGTTTTATCGCTGAAATTAGTTATAAAACAGTGGTGGAACATCCGTTCAGGGCAAGTTCATTGATGATTTTCCCTGATATTGAAAAAGCATGCAATGCCGTTTCATTGTTGAAATCGGCACCCGTTTCTGCAGTCGAAATTATGGATCGGGCTGGTTTGCGTTCTGTTGAAGATCATGATGGAATGCCGGCATATCTGAAAACACTTAGCGATACCGCAAGCGCAATTCTGGTTGAAACACGGGCACTTCATCAAACGGAACTCGATGAGCAGATTGCCATTATTCTAAATGCGATTCATTCAATTCCGTCTGAAATTCCCATCCATTTTACAGCAGTTCCTTCGGAATATGCACTGCTTTGGAAGATCCGCAAAGGTCTTTTCCCTTCTGTGGGAGCCATGCGAAAGACGGGCACCACCGTGATTATTGAGGATGTCGCTTTTCCTGTGCCTCGTCTGGCGGAAGCAACACACGATCTTCACTTGCTGTTTGAGAAATGGGGTTACCACGAAGCGGTAATTTTTGGTCATGCTTTGGAAGGAAACCTCCATTTTGTTTTTACGCAGGATTTCGGTTTGCAAAGCGAGATCGACCGCTATCGTCGGTTTATGGCTGATGTGGCAGAACTGGTTGTTGCAAAATACGATGGATCGCTGAAAGCCGAACATGGAACCGGACGGAATATGGCACCGTTTGTGGAGATGGAGTGGGGGAGAGAAGCCTTCGAACTGATGAAGCAGATCAAGAATATTTTCGATCCGCAAAGTCTGCTTAATCCTGGGGTAATTATAAATACCGATCCCGAAGCGCACCTTAAAAACCTGAAACCGATTCCGGCAGCGAGCGAAAAGATTGATAAATGCATAGAATGCGGCTTCTGTGAGCCAACATGTGTCTCTGCAGAATTAACACTCACACCTCGCCAGCGGATTGTTGTTTACCGCGAAATGGCAAGCCTCCGGAGAAGTGGTCATGAACCTCATATTTTAGCTTCGCTCACGAAGGATTTCAAATATGAAGGGAATGAAACATGCGCGACTGACGGTTTATGTGCTACAAGTTGTCCGGTAAAGATTGATACAGGCAAACTGATCAAAGCTTTGCGAACCGAAGAGATTGGCGCTGGACAAAATCGGGCAGTTTGGATTGCCGACCACATGAGCGGAGTTACTTCATCAGCGAGAACAGCACTTTCGGTCGTTGGGTTTTTTCATTCCATTTTAGGAACACCTCTTATGAAAGGTATTTCAGGAGGAATGAGAACCTTGTCGGGAAACCGGATTCCGCTTTGGAATCCTTATATGCCGTTGGGAGCCAAAGCAATTGATATAAAGAAGGTCCAGAAATCGGACACCCAACGCAAAGTGGTTTACTTTCCTTCGTGCATCAACCGGGCGATGGGTGTTTCCAAAGAACACCGTGCAGAAAAGCAGCTTTCGGAGAAAATAGTTCAGCTTTTAAATAAGGGCGGTTACGAAGTGATTTATCCCGAAAATCTTAACGCACTTTGTTGCGGCATGGCATTTTCAAGTAAAGGTTACACAGAGGCGGGAACCAAAAAATCGAATGAATTGGAAGCTGCGCTGATTATTGCCAGTGAAAACGGAAAGTACCCGGTTCTTTGCGATATGAGTCCCTGTCTTTATACGATGAAAGAGAATATGGAACCTACTCTTAAACTATACGAACCGGTTGAGTTTATTCTCGACCACTTACTGCCATATTTGGAAATCACCCCAATCAAAGAAACCATCACCGTTTTCCCCGTTTGCAGTATGAAGAAAATGGGACTGGAAGAGAAGCTGGTTGAACTGGCCGAAATGTGCGCCACGAAAGTTGTGATTCCCGAAACCAATTGCTGTGGTTTTGCGGGTGACCGTGGTTTTTCGTTTCCTGAATTAAATAAACACGGTTTGCGAGAGCTGAAATCTCAGTTATCTGAAGGTATCAAAAACGGATATTCAACGAGCCGCACCTGCGAAATAGGGTTGAGTCTTCATTCAGGTATTTCGCATCAATCGATTGTATATTTGGTTGATCGGGTGAGCAGGGCGAAAGAGTAGAATTTAGTTTTTTCAAACTATTAAGCAAGAATCGGAAAATCCTTATAGAATTTTAATAAGCCTATTGTATCAGTCCGAAGTTTAGTGCGCACAAAATTCTTTAGGTCGTTGTCCATTAAATCGCCTAATCCCTGCAACAAGCCCTTATCGTTCATCGATTCAAGGGTATCAATGCATTTCTGAATATAATTTGAATAAGGCATTTCCATTCGCGATTCGACAATGCTCTTGTTGACTGGTGTTTGCTTTTGCATAAAGAACCAACAATCGAAAATGTCACGGTTTGTTACAACATTTCTGTCGAGTAAATCGCAAAGCTTGTGGGCGAACATATCCGGCTGCACCAATACCTTCATGTTGATACCGAGCAGGTTTTTTATTTCATAATGGTTATCGAACTGTCGTACTGAAATTTCCACTTTTAATTTACGTTCATCCACTCCATAATCAAGAACGATAATTGGTCCATAGTACTTTTTCGCTTCATCAGAAATTGTCCCATATTTGAGAAGTATTGTATGTACTTTATTATAAACAGATTCTACCTTGTCTATATTGATGAGATTGAAGTCCAAATCAACCGAAAATCGTGGCAGGTCATAGAAAAACATAAGTGAAGTACCACCTTTAAATCCTAACCAATTGGCAAGTTCAATATCTGAGTAAATGTCTTTCAGAATTTGAACCAAAAAGAATTTATGGCGGTTAATATCCATCATTGTGGGAGTAAATTGTTAATCCGTCTCGTCAACACTTTTGATTGGTAGATAGGTAATAGTTTATAAACAAGATCCTTGTTTAAGGGATTCAGATTATCAAAATAATAATCTGAATTAAGATAAAGTAAATCTAAAAATGCCCGTTCCGGAGTAGCAATATTTACCTGATTGTTTTGCCTTATAATACCTGCTGTATTTACCAGGATTTCTCCTTTAATCTTACGATAAAGATACATTTGATTCTGTATCTCAATACTTCGGCTTAGGTAACTTACTACCGATATACCCGAATCGAATTGAAATACAACTCCGGCCCTTTGTAAAACGTATTCCAACGAAATATATGAAGGGGTATAAATGGTGCAAGCCAGTTCTTCTAAATTGTAAGCTGGTTTGGCATAGATCCCTTTTCTAGGATTTTGCAACTTGCCCGTATGAACATAGTAGTTCAGCTTTTTATTGATCGATTGAAAAATGGTTTCACTGGCGAGCATGGCAATGTCATTCAAACGAAAGATCGTTCGAATATCCTGATAAATGGACAGCACAACATCGTTCCTATTCTTTTGTGAACTAAACATCCTAATTATTGGTATCTTTAGTTCACAAAACTAATAAAGCTATTTTGATTTATCAAATTTTCAACCATAAATTATTGGATCAATAATCCCGACATTAAAACCTTCTCATTTCCCATCAGGATCGAAGGTCTTAACTCAGGCTTCATCCAGTTCAGCAGTCTTTCCATATCGCTTTGGGTTAAAACAACACAACCTGCACTTGGATTTGGCATTTCGCCTTCACTCAAATGAAGAAAAATGGCACTGCCCATGCCTTTCACCACCGGATGCATATTGTACTCAATGGCCATACAATATTTATATTCGTCGCTGCGGATTTTTAAGTTTTCGTAGGACTTTGCGGCTGTTTTACCCCTGATATGCCGGTTGTAATCTGGTGAATCAGTGTCGTCAATCCATTTATCCTCCGATGTTGTCTGAATAAACGGCATCTGGGTATTGACCACTTTATCGTAGCAAAACAATTGTCCCAGCCGGAAAAAACCGGTCGGCGATTGTTGATCACCTTCGCGCTTTGCACGGGGTGCAGCAAATCCTTTACGTCCGATTCCTACTGGAATAGGGGTGAAAATTACCCGCCAAACTTTATTTTTTTTCTCCATCGCGACCAAAATAGCTGAGTTTTGTTTGGGCGTTTCGTTAAAAACAACGAGTAGTTGCTGGACACTTTCCAATAAAACAGCGTTTCTTTTCACAATATGAAGTGCTTTCTTAGCTGCAGTAACTGTTGATTGTCCATTCGCAGATTCATTGACCAGGCAAATTACCAGGCATTGGAACAGCAGAATGTGTAATATGTATCTCACGAAATAGTGTATTTGCGAATTTTAAATTTTTACCTTTCAAATGTATCTTATTCTGAAAAGGATTCCAATGTTGTGGAAGGAAAGAAGATGTCGTTTATTGAATTATCTGTTTATAGTGCACAAAAAAAGCCGGATCACAAAAGATCCGGCTCTAATTCTTTTATGAGTAATTACTTACCAGATTTTGGCACGATTCTCCTCATCGAGGTACATCGGTTGTCCTGGTTTAATGTTGAAGGCTGCGTAAAACTCAGGGATATTTTTTAATGGCCCGATCACGCGCAAATTTCCCAGCGAATGTGGATCTTCTTTCGTCCGGCGAAGGATTTCCTTATCGCGGATATTCTGAGCCCATACGTGTGCATAAGCAAGATAAAAACGCTGATCGGGTGTGAATCCGTCGATTTTCTCTGTTTCTTTATTGGCAAGCTTAAAGGCTTGGTAGGAAATATTTAAACCTCCAAAATCGGCGATGTTTTCTCCCAGACTCAACTTACCATCGGCATGAATGGAATCAAGCACAACAAAATTATTAAACTGATCGACCAATACCTTCGTTCTGGCATCAAAAAGTTTTGAATCTTCAGCCGTCCACCAGTCGGTTAGATTACCAACTTTATCATATTTACGACCTTCATCGTCGAAACCGTGTGTCATTTCATGTCCGATTACAACTCCGATGGCGCCATAATTAACAGCATCGTCACCTTTTAGGAAGAAGAAAGGTGGTTGCAGAATGGCAGCAGGAAATACGATTTCGTTCATATCGGGTGAATAGTAAGCATTCACAGTTTGTGGCGACATAAACCATTGTGCTTTGTCAACAGGTTTATTGATTTTCGAATAATTAAACGATGTTTCGAATTTATTCGAACGGATCACATTCTCCACATACGAATCATCCAAGATTTCGAGTGCAGAATAATCGCGCCATTTATCAGGATATCCGATTTTTACATTAATGGCATTCAACTTTTCGATTGCTTTTACCTTGGTATCAGCACCCATCCATTCGAGGTTTTTGATCCTTTCGCCAAGTGATATGCGGAGATTCTCAACCAGTTTAAGCATCCGTTCCTTTGCTTCAGCAGGAAAATATTTGGCAACATAGAGCTGTCCAATCGCTTCGCTAAGTGCATCACTTGTAACGCCGAGCACACGTTTCCAGCGTGGACGCATTTGTTCGGTTCCTGACATTGCCCTGCCAAAGAAGTCGAATTTAGTATTCACAAAATCATCCGAAAGGTACGAAGCCGTTCCGTCAATCAGGTTCCAGCGCAAGTAAACTTTCCAGTCTTCAACGGGAACATCCTTCATCATTGCGCTTACTTCGGTAATGAAAAGCGGTTGGTTTAAATTGATCTCTTCCGGATCGCCTACACCCTGTGCAACAAAGTAACGTTTCCAGTTAAACGCTGGTGAAAGTTCAATCAACTCTTTGGTTGTTTTCTTATTGTAAGCTTTGTTTGGATCGCGTTGCTCGAGGCGTGTCATCGAAGCCCTGGCCAGACGTGTTTCCATGTTTAAAATGGTCTGCGTATTTTTGCTGGCAGTTGCTTCGTCATCACCAAGCAGTTTAAACATTTTTTCGACGTAGATCGTGTATTTCGCCCTTAAATCTTTTGAACGTTCATCATCATTGATGTAATAATCGCGGTCGGGCATTCCGATACCGGACTGTACCAACTGTGCAATGACCATCGAACTGTTCTTGGCGTCAGACGAGCCGTAAAAACCAAATAATGGTGATAACCCGTAAGTATGAAATTTTGCGATCTCGATTTCTACATCATCCATCGTTGCCAGCTTGTCGATCTCCTGAAAGTAGGGTGCCAAAGGCTTGATTCCCTGCTGTCCGATCTTTACAGTATCCATTCCAAGGTTGAAGAGGGTAGCCGTTTTATCTGCAATCGATCCTTTCTCATTCTTCGTTGAAGCAGTTTCCTTTACCAATTCATTCAATTGTTTTTCAGCCAGTTCGGCCAATTTGTCAAACGAACCAAAACGGGCACGGTCGGCTGGCAACGGGTTGAGCTTTTTCCATCCATTGTTGGCATAAGCATCGAAATCCTGCCCAGGACTGACTGTTGTGTCCAAATCAGCCAGACTGATTGCCGGTTGCGGCTGCGGTTTCTGCTCTGTCTCTCCGCAACTAATAAAAATTCCTGTTATCATTGTGCACAAGAAAAGTGAAATTAATAGTGATTTATTCTTCATTGATTTTAAGTATTTACAAGGATCAAAAATATTCTTTTTTGTTGAACAGATACTAAAGGTAAAAGGTTTTATATTCGTTGTAAAGCAATACTTCATTAACTGACAATTTGAATTAGTTTCAGTGTTTTCTGACTCGCAAATAAAGGTTTCGATCCTTATCTGTTTATCATGCTAATATTCTTCGTCAAATCTGATTTCTGCATCTTTATAATTCCATTTTAGTACATTGGCCATTAGCGGAACTAGGTATGCGGCTGATTTTCGCTGTCCGCGATAGGAGGGATGTCCATCGGATCCGAGATCGGAAGTGTTATTCAGAAGACCATCGGGAATGCCGGCAAAATAAACCTTTGTATCCCCATGAATCAGGTTGTAATCTTCAACCAGTTCCTTAACAATTGAATAACAGGGTTCATTGGTCATAGGTCCGACAACGCAGAAAACCGGAATTTTACCGTAAACCTCAACTATCTTTTCGATTAGTTGTTCGTAATGACGTTTAAAAACCGCTTTGTCCGGGTGTGGTAATGTGGAATAATCGTTTGTGCCAAGGTTGATCACAACGGCATCGGGCTTCCACTGATTGAAATCCCATTTTTTGACAGAGTCTGTATCAAACATGCGACCAAAGCGCTGAGGCATTGGGGCAAGCCGGGTCGAAATCTTTGATTTATCGTTGTAATTCCGGATGATTCCAAGGCCCGAATGCGCGATCAGCGCATAGTCGGCACTGAAGGCACGTGAAGCAATTGATGCGTAAGAGAAATAGCTGTTCTCAGTCTCGGGTTTAAACCGCTCTTTGCCAGATAACCCTTCTGCACCATATCCGCAGGTAATTGAGTTTCCGATAAATTCAATTTTCCGGTTGTTTTTAACTGTTGATGGTGCGATTTTCTCGCCAGGTGCAATCCCGATTCCATAAAAGCAGGCCATACCCATATCGGCTTCTGTTCGCTTGGTAATCAGTAATTCGTGTGCTCCCTTGCCTGTCAAACCATTAAAAACAAATATTGAATCGGTCGCCGGATGTATCACTTTTACTGGCTGATCATCGATGAAAACATTGAAATAGTCGCGGTTTCCACCCTTCAGCCTGATCTCAAGTGTGTTTCCTGTAAAGGCACAACGCAGATAGATGCCGGGCCAGTCGAAGCGCACGGCTTTTGGATCCGATCGGTCGGTACGTCCAAAATAACTGAATGCAGCATGATCGGCATCAAACGATTGCATACGTGGCTGAGCCACTCCTGTCAGCAGAAAAACGCTCCACAATAAAATTAGTAATACACTCTTTTTTAACATTTCGTTCAAATTTATCACCTGTTATTCTACGAGTCGGAAAGGTAATATTAATTAAAACATTAAAATGATCAAACCACGATTCATTCATTCGTTGAGGAGATTGGGAAAGAGATTAAATTATTGAATCAGGCTATTTCTATCTATTTTAGCTTTACTTTTGGTGAGATTTTAAATCCTTTTGTAATTACCCATCTGCTCCGTCAGGAAGAAAACAACTTGTAATACAGATAAAATTTCTTTATGCAAAGCTTGCTGAGTCAAACTTTTTCGTGGACAAAAAAATGGTCAAGGAGCCGGTATGGCCTGCTTGCGGTCTTCGTATTTTTATTTCTTGATGCATCCTTGTTCCCACTTCCAACGACAGTCATTTTTATCACGGTCTCGCTGATTCATCCCACCCGATCGTACTATAACGCATTGGTGGCGATAACCGGAATGGTTTTCGGATCGATCCTGGGTTATTCCATCGGGCACTTTTTATGGCTTCTTCCCGATGGAAGTTTTACTCAGTTAGCCCACTATATATTCAACCACATCCCCGGTTTTACAGAGCTGAATTACCAACATGCACAAAGTCTCTTTACTAAATGGAGTTACAGCATATTGCTCTTTTCTACGATAATACCTATTCCATATCAAATACTTACGATTACTGCAGGAGCTTTTGAAATAGATATCTTTACTTTTATACTCGCTACGATTGTTTTCCAGGGATTGCGGTTCTTTTCGCTCGCATGGCTGATTATCAAATATGGCGCAGAGGTAACTGCCGTTTTCAGGAAGAATATTAAAATAATTGCCGTGATTACAATCCTGCTTCTGCTCACCATCTATATTATTTCGGTGATTGGTTCATAGGCAGAGATTCCGGATACCGAAATTTCTTCTACTTTTGCCAAATATTTGAAACATGAGTACTTCAAAAGGGATATTTCAACGTACTGAGTTATTATTTGGGAAAGAAAAAATGGAAGAGATTGCCCGTAAAAAGGTGATTATTTTCGGAATAGGGGGCGTTGGTAGCTGGTGTGCCGAAAGTCTGATCCGCTCCGGAATCCATTTTCTCACGATCGTCGATTCCGATCGGATTTGTATTACCAATATCAACCGGCAGCTTCACGCCACTATTAAGACAGTTGGGGAAGTTAAAACCGAGGCATTGAAAAGGCGATTACTCGAGATCAATCCCGATGCAGAAATTACCGATATACAGAAGATCTATAATGCAGTGAATCACGACCAGTTTGATCTTGATTCGTACGACTATATCATTGATGCGATTGACAGTTTAGGAAGTAAGGTTCACCTGATCAGGGAGGCGACGAGAACCAAAGCAGTTCTTTTTTCGTCGATGGGCGCATCGCTAAAACTTGACCCGACACAAATCAGGGTTGCCGAATTCTGGAAGGTGCAGGGTTGTCCGCTGGGATCGAAAATCAGAAAATATATACGAAAGGGTGAACTTCCTGCCAAACCATTTATGTGTATTTATAGTGAGGAGCTGCTCGAAAACAAGGGATCAGGTTCGTCGTGCGGAACTGATAAATGCCTATGCCCAAAACAGAAAAGCGGAATTGGTGATCCCGAATTGGATGACCATGAATGGTGCAGTCAGAAAGCTGTCATCAACGGAACAGTCGCACACATTACTGCTATTTACGGATTTACAATCGCGGGATTAGTGATACAGGATATTTACAACCAGGCATAGAATCAGCACAGTAACATTGTATGGAATCCATCGGAGACATATGTTTAAATTGACATTTCTATATCACATTATGTACCCATCTATCCCCCTGTCTTACCACGAACCTTTCCATTAATGAGGTCAACGAGGCTTGAAAAATTGGTTTTGCAATATATTCGTTACACCCGGCTGCCAAAGCCTTTTCGCGGTCACCCGAAAGTGCATATGCCGTCTGAGCAATAATAATAACATCCTTATTAAACTTCCGAATTTGCCTGGTAGCTTCATATCCATCCATTTCGGGCATTTTAATATCCATCAGGACAAAATCGATGTCAGGGCTATTGCGACAAATTTCAACCGTTTCAATACCATTACTAGCCTTTAAAACCTGCTGACTAAAAGCTCTTACCGCAATTGACAGCAACATGCCTGATATCTCGTCATCTTCGGCAATCAAAATTTTGAGGTCTTTTCTTTGAACTTCAGCTACTTCATCCATAACAACTATTTTATTGAAATACCGTAAGTATGTACGTATGTCTATAGTATAAAGTTCCAATTCGGGGTCTTTTATTTCTCCTTTGCAGCATATTT
>JAAFHB010000239.1 GCA_010906965.1 Mariniphaga sp.
GTTGTGCACTTGTTGGTTCGATCATTGGTGTGGCTGTTGCCGGTAAGCTAAGTGACCATTTTGGAAGGAAGGGCGTTCTTATATTTTCAGCTGTACTATTCACAAGTTCCGGCATTGGCTGTATGTTTTCGGGAAGTATTTCCGACCTGGTTATCTATCGCATTGTGGGTGGAGTCGGTATTGGTGTTGCTTCCGTAATATCGCCACTCTATATTTCCGAAATTTCTGTATCGCGCTACCGCGGAACCTTGGTTTCGTTGTATCAGTTAGCAATTACAATTGGTTTTGTGGGGGCTTATCTTGTTAACTATGCAATTAGTGAATATGCTGTTCACATGAAAGCAGTAGGAACAGTGGGTGGTTTCTGGGGTAAATACATAGTGAATGAAACATGGCGCGGAATGCTCGGGGCCGAAGCCATTCCCGCATTGCTGTTCTTTATTATTCTGTTTTTTATCCCAGAAAGTCCTCGTTGGCTGGTACTTAAATCGAAAGAAACGTTAGCTCTTAAAACGCTGAAACGTATTTACGGTACCGAAATGGCCAATCAGCAGGTTGCCGATCTGAATACTGTCGTCCATTCGGAAGAAAAATCAGACTGGAAGATCCTTTTTCAGCCGGGGTTCAGGATTGCCCTTTTTATCGGTGTCAGTCTTGCGATTTTGGGTCAGTTTATGGGTGTAAATGCAGTGCTTTATTACGGACCATCGATCTTTCAGCAAACTGGTCTTTCCGAAGGTGATTCACTGTTTTACCAGGTGCTGGTTGGTTTGGTGAATTTCGGATCAACTGTCGTTGCAATGATCGTAATCGATAAGATAGGCCGCAAAAAGCTTGTGTATTATGGTGTTTCGGGAATGATTGTATCGCTTGTTCTGATCGGGTTCTATTTTACACTGAACAAAGTATCAAACGTAGTTCCTCCCATCACCCTGTTAATACTGATTTTGTTTTATATTTTCAGTTGTGCAATCTCTATCTGTGTTGTAATATGGGTTCTGCTATCCGAAATGTATCCTGCACGTGTGCGTGGTTTAGCTATGTCGGCAGCGGGCTTTTCGCTGTGGATAGGTACTTTCCTTATCGGACAATTAACACCCTGGTTAATGACAACATTGTCGCCTGCAGGAGTTTTCTGGCTGTTTGGTTTAATGTGTCTTCCATACATGTATATCACATGGAAATTCGTTCCTGAAACCACCGGCAAATCGCTCGAAGAGATCGAACGAATGTGGCAAAGGAAAAAGTAATTTTTTATAGTGAATCGGTAGTATGATACTCCCCAAAATTAAAACAAGGAGTCAAGATATATATTTTAGCATCGTTACGAAATTTTGGTAAAATATACGATATTATGTTTTAACCATTACTTATGGTAAATTTTCCAATTGTAAATCAGGCTCATTTCAATTTCATCGATGACTCTCTTACATTGAGCCTTCCATTTAGAATGACAGTTTGAGGAACAAAAATACCTTTCGATTCTATCTCTTCAAGAAGGAGCAGAGCAGCAGTCCTTCCAATTTCGTGGGTTGGTTGTGCAACACTGGTCAATGGTGGATCGATCAACTCAGCAAGTTTCGATTCTGTGAAACCGACAATGGCCACATCGCCCGGAATTTTGTATCCGTACTTTTTCAGCATCTTCATGGCTCCGATCGCAGTGGGGTCGTTCACAGCAAATATAGCATCGGGAAGGTTCCCTGTATTGATAAGTTTTTCCATTACCCTTTCGCCATCACCGATCATCAGGCTGGTTTCAATAATGGAACTTTCATCAACCGGTAACCGGTGTTTCCGGTGTGCATCAATAAATCCGCTCTTTCTTTTTTGTGAAAACGCTAAACCAGATGGACCTGTAAAATGAAATATTTTTTTATATCCCTGGTAGATAAGGTGTTCTGTTGCGAAAAAGGCCCATTTATAGTCATCAATCAGCACTTTGTGAGTATTTAGTTCATCCGAGACCCGGTTAAAGATCACCAGTGGAAAGCCCTGACTAATCAGGTTTTTATAATATTCCACATTTTTGGTTTCCAACGACAGTGAGATGATCATACCATCCACCATATTATTTTCCAGCGTTTTAACGTTTTCCAATTCAGTAACGCATGACTCATTGGATTGCATAATCAGTACCTGATAACCTTTTTTGAGAAGAACCTCCTGCATACCGATAATCGCTTCAGGAAAGAAAGAATTTGTAAATTCCGGAACTATTACTCCAATTTGGTTTGAACATTGTTTCAACAAACTTTTTGCAATTGGATTAGGTGAATAGCCCATCTCTTTGGCAGTCGACAGAATCAGATCACGGGTTTCCTTCCTGATATCGTACTTATCATTAAAAGCCCTTGAAATTGTCGATACAGAACAATTTAGTTTTTTTGCAACATCTTTGATCGTTATATGCTTCATTATTAAATGATTTATAAATGCTTACTGATAAAACTGGCCAATGGCAACTCGTGTCTGGCGACCACCTTTTGCCTAACGAAAAAATGCAGGTGGCCGGTTGCTCCTTGACAAAATGTGGAAGTCAGGAAACAGAATCAACACAAGTCCACCCGATAAAATGCAATCCTACATTAATTTTCGGTAAAAATATATATTTTAACTTACTTTCGGAAACGTTTCCGGAAATTTAAAACGTTTCCGAAAACGTTTCCGAAGATAAAAATTGATTTTTTCTTTCATTTACCTTAACACTGCAATAACATTGCATTAATAAAACCACTCAACTAATATTTTTAAAATGACCATTCTTGATTATTTTATAATTGTCCTTTTTTCAATTCTCATTTTAGTTATTGGCCTCTCCTTCTCAAAAACATCAGGGAAGGATATGAAATCTTTTTTTGCTGCCGGAGGTGCAGTACCTTGGTGGATCAATGGTCTGTCATTATTTATGGGATTTGTATCCGCCGGTACTTTCGTAGTCTGGGGTTCGATCGCTTATACTTCGGGATGGGTGGCAATAACCATTCAGTGGACCATGTGTCTTGCGGGTTTTTTGGTTGGTTTTGTAATTGCACCCAAATGGCATAAGACTAAATCACTTACTGCTGCAGAGTATATCTCAAACCGCTTTGGGCTCAAAGTTCAAAAGAGCTATTCCTATATCTACCTTTCAATCATGCTATTTATGACAGGGGTTTATATATACGCAGTTTCGAGGATTTTAGAAGTTTCAACAGGTATTCCACTATATCTTTCAATCGCATTATTAGGCGTCATTGTTATCATTTATACTTCATTAGGAGGTTTGTGGGCCGTTGTGGTTACCGATACGCTGCAATTTGTAATTCTTACTGCTGCAGCGATTGTAGTAGTCCCATTATCACTCGATAAAATTGGCGGTTTCAGCCAGTTTCTCAATTCAGTACCATCAGAAGGTTTTTTCAATTTGTCAAATCATGAGTATACCTTGAATTTTCTGATAGGATTCGGCTTGTATAACTTCTTCTATCTTAGCGGACAATGGGGTTTTGTACAACGTTATACGAGTGTAGCAACACCACGCGACGCAAAAAAGGTGGGGATTTTGTTTGGCGTATTGTACCTGATAAGTCCGGTCATCTGGATGTTACCACCGATGATTTACCGCGCTTTAAATCCGGAACTCACTGGTTTGCAGGACGAAGGTGCTTACCTGATGATGTGTAAAGAAGTGCTGCCAGCAGGAATGTTGGGTTTGATGCTCATCAGTCTTGTCTTTGCGACCAATAGCTCGGTTCAGGGTGTTTTAAATATTTCGGCAGGGGTGATTACTAATGATCTATATAAAAATAAGTTTCCTGAATCAACAGAGAAACGACTGATGCTAGTTGCCAAATCTTCCACTCTTATGTTTGGATTGCTGACAATCGGAATTGCAATGCTAGTTCCGTTAATGGGCGGCGCGAAGGAAGTTGTACTTAGCGTGGCTGCGCTTACCGGATGTCCAATGTACCTTCCATTGATATGGTCACTCTACTCGAAGAAACAAACCGGATATACAACGCTGTTAACCACTGTAGTTTCACTAATTATCACATTATTCTTCAAATTTATACTTCCCTTAATCAATGGATTTAATCTATCGCGCGAAGGGGAAATGATGCTGGGTGTTGGTGTTCCGGCTGCCATTCTTCTAATAATAGAAATAGCGCTGCGACTGAAAAACAAACCGGAAACGGAATACCTTAAGTACCTTGAATTTACAGCAAATAAGCCTGTACAGGAAGTTGCTTCGGCAATTGAATCAGCTGCGGAGAATAATCAGGGACTTAAAATGATTGCGTTAGGCATTCTCGCTACCGGATTGATTATAGGAGGATTGGGAGCAATGGCCGAAAATGGTAAAGGCTATGTGTTGGGAATGGCTGCGATATTGCTCCTGATTGGATATAAAATATTACCTAAAACGTCTAAAATAAAATAATACAATGATACAGCAAAATTTATCCCCTGTCAAACGGGTGAATAAGATTGTTACGCTTGATTCTGACCTCATCGTTATTGGCGGAGGAATGGCCGGAACGTGCGCCGCCATCACCGCAGCCCGTAGCGGTATTCATGTAATCCTGATCCAGGATCGCCCTGTGCTGGGTGGAAATGCCTCCAGCGAAGTTCGGTTATGGGCCCTTGGTGCTACATCTCATATGGGTAACAACAACCGCTGGTCGCGTGAAGGTGGCGTGATTGATGAGATACTGGTTGAAAACCTCTACCGTAACAAGGAGGGTAATGCCATCATTCTCGATACCATCCTGCTCGAAAAAGTAATTCTTGAGCCTAATATTACCCTGCTGTTAAACACAATGGTATATGAATTGGAGAAAAAAGATGAGACAAATATTTCGTCTCTCAAAGCTTTCTGCAGTCAGAATTCGACAGAATATGCTTTGAGTGCACCTTTATTTTGCGATGCATCTGGCGATGGTATCGTCGGATTTAAAGCTGGAGCTTCCTTCCGGATGGGCGCTGAAGGGAAAAGTGAGTTTGGTGAAGGGTTCACCCCTGTTGAAGGATATGGCGAACTTTTGGGGCATACCATTTACTTCTACACCAAAGATACCGGTCACCCTGTAAAATATATAGCACCTTCGTACGCGTTGAAAGATATAACTAAAATACCGCGCTTTGGAAGTATTAAAACCGGCGACACGGGTTGCAATTTCTGGTGGTTCGAATATGGCGGACGAAGAGATACTATCCACGATACCGAAGAGATCAAATGGGAACTTTGGAGTGTGGTTTATGGCGTTTGGAATTACCTCAAAAATTCAGGTAAATTCCCCGAAAATGAGAATCTTTCGCTCGAATGGGTTGGTACAATACCCGGCAAGCGCGAAAGCCGCAGGTTCGAAGGTCCGTATATGCTTAAACAACAAGATATTGTAGAACAGGTGCATTTTGATGATGCCGTATCTTTCGGAGGCTGGGCCATCGACCTTCACCCTGCTGACGGTGTATTCTCAAAACTCTCGCCGTGTAACCAATATCATTCAAAAGGAATTTATGAAATTCCTTATCGTTGCTTTCTCAGTAAAGACATTGAAAATCTTTTTATTGCAGGTAGGATAATCAGCGCCTCTCATGTCGCTTTCGGCTCAACACGAGTAATGGCAACTTCGGGACATGGCGGACAAGCAATTGGGATAGCAGCAGCTTTATGCTGTCAGTCAGGATTAAAACCAGTAGACTTTACCACCCCCAAAAATATTAAATTGCTTCAGCAAAAGCTGAATATCGCCGGACAAAGTATTCCAGGTGTGCCGATTGAAAAATCTGAAAATCTTGCCGCAAAAGCCCAAATTGATGCTTCCAGCACCTTGTCCATCAGCCAGATTCCATTTGATGGCTCATGGTACGACCTGAATTTTTCAGCCGGGCAATTGCTCCCTTTAGCCAAAGAGACACAATACAGTTTTGAAATCATGGTTGATGCTGCCCGGGCAACCACACTTGTGGCAGAACTGCAGGTCAGCTCAAAAATTCAAAACTACACTCCTGATTGCCTGGTTGACAAACAAACTATCAATCTGGAAACTGGAGTACAGCAGGTGAAGATTACTTTCAGCAACACGCTGAAGGAGAACCAGTATGGCTTTATTCTATTCAGAAGTAACCCTGAAGTAAAGATTCGCTGTAGCGAAAAAAGGATCACAGGTGTAGTTTCTGTTTTTAATAAAACCAATCCGGCGGTAAACAATTTTGGCACACAGATGCCACCTGAAAATAGCGGATTCGATACATTCGAATTCTGGTGTCCCGAACGAAGACCAAAAGGTCAGAATTTCGCGATGAATATTTTCCCTTCCCTTATTTGTTTCTCCAAAGAAAATCTGGTCAACGGCTATACGCGTCCATATATTGGCTCGAATGCCTGGGTCGCTGATTTTAATGACACACATTCATCAATTACACTAACGTGGGATAAGACCCAAAAAATCCATTCCGTTACACTCTTTTTCGATACCGATTTTGATCATCCAATGGAGTCGTCACAAATGGGACATCCCGAAGACATCATTCCATTTTGTGTGAGAAGCTACAAAATCAAAGACGATAATGAAAATTTACTTTACGAAGAGAAGGATAACCACCAGACAATTAACAATTGGAAGCCTGGAAATGAATTAAATACGAAAAAACTTCATTTCGAATTTGACCAATCAGTTACCAATGTCCCTACCTCATTATTTGAGATTTATATTGACTAAATTATATTTTTAATTATTAAATTGTTTGATTATGAAAAGAATCATTTTGCTTTTTTCTCTTATTCTCTCTTTTTCAGTGCTTTTTGCACAGCAAAAGAGCATAACCGGACGGGTTACAGATGAGAACAATGACCCGGTGCCCGGGACTACTGTCGTTGCAAAAGGGACCACATCTGGTACTGTTACCGACGCAGATGGAAAATATGCTATTAAAATTCCTGAAACAACCAAGGTCCTCACTTTTTCGTTTATTGGGTTTGAACCTCAGGATGTTAATGTTGTTGGCAAAAGTGCAGTCAGCATAAAATTACAGCTAAGTTCAATCGGACTGGAGGAAGTTGTAGCTGTAGGTTATGGAACACAGAAGAAAGTCAACCTGACTGGTTCTATCGAATC
>JAAFHB010000240.1 GCA_010906965.1 Mariniphaga sp.
TTCGATCACGGATTAGGCATTGCGTTTACAAGTTACAGCGATTACTTCACACCAAATATTGATGACGAGGCAATTGTATACTTCAAACTTGCCAACCGGCTTATTCACGAGATAAACCCACAAGCCTTATCAATTGCTGAAGACATGAGTGGTTTGCCAGGTCTGGCATCACCACTTATTGCCGGCGGTCTTGGGTTCGATTATCGCATGTCGATGGGAGTTCCCGATAACTGGATAAAACTGATTAAAGAGGTCAAGGATGAAGAGTGGAATGTCGGTCAGATTTTTCACGAATTGACCAGTCACCGTGCAGACGAAAAAGTAGTGAGCTATGTCGAAAGTCACGATCAGGCAATGGTAGGCGACAAAACGATTATCTTCCGGTTAATAGATAAAGAGATGTATTTCAGCATGCGCAAGGATCAGCCCAATCTGGCGGTCGATCGCGGAATTGCGCTTCATAAAATGATCAGGCTTGCTACGGTTGCATGTGCGGGAGGTGCCTATCTCAACTTTATGGGAAATGAATTTGGCCATCCCGAATGGATCGATTTTCCACGCGAAGGGAATAACTGGTCGTACCAACATGCCCGGCGGATTTGGAGCATCTCTGAAAATCCTGAGCTACGTTTCCACTGGCTACTCGATTTTGACCACGATATGATCAACCTTGTCAGAAAGGAACGACTTCTTGAAGAGCCATATGTGCAATGGGTTACAGATAATCAGGCCGATCAGGTTCTTGTTTTTCGAAGAAAAGATCTCCTCTTTATTTTTAATTTCAATCCTTATAAATCGTTCGAGGGTTACGGAATACAAATAGAACCATCGAAATACAAAATAATTCTCCAGACCGATGCCCATGCGTATGGCGGCTTTAACCGGATCGACGACCGGATGACCTATTATTCAATACCCGAAGCAGGGCTAGGCTCAACGAACTACCTGAAGATCTATCTTCCGGCAAGAACCGCTATTGTCTTAAAGAATCAGCCTTACAGGAGTGTCAGGTAACCAAATACGCTGCAGATGAGAATTTTCACAATTGGCGAAACAACCTTCGACATTTCGTTCCGCGGCGGGAATCCGGTTGGGGCGTGTAGTGGCGGAAGTGCATATAATTCAGCTATTTCACTGGGAAGATGTGGGCTGCCGGTAAGCCTGATCTCAACATTCGGGAACGATTATATTGGCGATCTTTCGATGGCATTTCTGTTTAAGAATGGAGTGAACTGCAATTTGATAAAAAGATTCGACGGACAGTCGCGTGTCGCGCTTGCTTTTTTTGATTCCGTTAACAATGCCTGTTACTCTTTTTACCAGGCTTCGAAGGATGTTTTCCCAGACTATCCCGGGCCGCAAAAAAACGACCTTATTCTACTTGGCTCTTCCTTTGCGATTCGCGACAACGGACGCGAAAACCTCCTCGAATTTTTACATCAGGCGAAAGAAGTAGGTTGTATCATAATCTACGATCCGAATGCGCGTCAGCCGTTGACAGATAAACCGGCGATCGTAAATAAGGTCCTACAAAACATCGCATTAGCGACCATCGTGAAAGGCTCGGATCAGGATTTTCAAAATATTTTCGGACTTAACGATGCTAAAAATGTCTTTACCCGAATTTCTGAATCGGGGAATAAAACCCTCGTTTACACGAAAGGAGCCGACGGTGCCGAACTATTCACCCCTGATTTCGATTTCGCAGTTAAAGCAAAAGAGACCAAAGTAATCAGTACCATCGGGGCCGGCGACAACTTCTCTGCCGGAATTGTTTACGGACTTTTTAATCAATTGGATAATAACCTGACATTTGAAGAATTAGCACTGCTTGACTGGGAGAAGATCATGAACTATGGAATCCTGTTTTCATCAGAAGTTTGCGCATTGTCTGAAAATTATCTTTCCGTAAAAACAGCTGAAAGCTTGCGCTCCAATCGTTTAATCCTTTAGCCAAATTAAAGCTGCAGGCGCATAAATGCAATTGAAGTGCAATTGAATCCAAAATCAGCAGGGAATAAGCGAATATTATTTGTAAATTTCGGGTCAAATTCAAAATGAAACTATAAAATAAATATCATGAAGAAAAACAACGAGAAACCAAGTATTCTGTTTATTGAAAATGGCCCGATTCAGGTGTCAGGATCCGTACAGATATCGGGACAGTATGGCGAAAAACATACAGAGGAAGCCATTTACCTTTGCCGCTGTGGTGAGTCAAAAAATAAGCCCTATTGCGACGGTTCGCATAAAGCAAATGGGTTTAAAGGTTAAAACCGATTCACACACAGCTTGCAAATGCCGGGAATCTGAAAAGAGATTCCAGGCATTTGTTGTTTAAAATCAGGATTTGCAGGATTTAATGATTAGCAGGATAAAAAATTAATGCTTCCTGAATAATCGTTTAACTTCGAGGCTTGCCGATCCAAAATTGATTAATAAGCCTTTTTCTATTTGATAGGCTGTTAAATAATTCAATGCCTGAGCGAGGTGAACTTCCTCCAGTTTTACCATTGCTTTAAGTTCAACCATTACTTCACCTGCAATTATAAAGTCGGCACGACGCGTTCCAACATGAATATTTTCGTAATAAATTGGCATTTCCTGTTCTCGTAAAAACTCAATGTTATTTCTTTCCAGTTCAATAGCCAAACAGCGTTGGTAAATGACCTCCTGAAAGCCGTTTCCAAGCGTATTATGCACTTTCATTGCACATCCGATGATTTTGTACGTTAGTTCATCGTCAATTTTATTTTCCATTTTTATGTTTTTATCAAGTTAATCTTTTCATCCTACAAATCCTTAAATCCAGTAAATCCAGTAAATCCTGATTCCGACATTATTATGCGTGAAATATTAAAATCAAATATTATAATTTCACGGATAAATAGTATATTTGTCCGTGAAAAAATAAATAACTAATATCAAAAGAAAATGATTGCCAGACGCATATATTCAGAAATAAACGATTCAATGGCCTTTTTTCCGGTGGTATCCATCATTGGACCACGACAGGTGGGTAAAACTACCCTGGCCAAGCAAATCATGGCAGCATCGGTTAAGCCAACGATATACCTCGATTTAGAAATCCAGTCCGACCTGTTCAAGCTGAACGATGCTGAATTGTTTCTGTCGCAACATGCCGACCACTTAGTAGTGATCGATGAAGTTCAGCATAAAAAGGAGCTTTACCCCTTGTTGCGCGGGCTGGTTGACCGTCAGCGCGACCCCGGACGCTTTCTGTTGCTGGGTTCGGCATCGCCTGAATTGATCCGCGATTCGTCGGAATCGTTGGCCGGGCGAATTGCCTACCACCAGCTACATCCGTTCGATATGACCGAAATTCCCGAAACGGTATCGCAAACCGATTTGTGGATGAATGGTGGTTTTCCCTCCATGCTTTTCGGCACGAAACCCGCTTTGGCGCAGCGTTGGATGGAAAGCTTTACCAACACGTACCTGAACCGCGATTTGTTGCAGTTGGGACTGAATGCTTCGCCCAAAACAATCCGTAACTTATGGACGATGATGGCTCACATTAATGGGCAACTGTTCAACGCCACTACGCTGGGCAATTCGTTGGGGGTGTCTACACCAACCGTCAAACGCTATGTCGATTTTCTGGAAGAAGCCTTTCTGTTGAAAAGCCTTCATCCGTTTTCGTGGAACATGTCGAAACGATTGGTTAAAACGCCCAAGGTTTACCTGACCGACACAGGAATACTGCACCATTTATCAGGCGTTTCCGACTTTGTTTCGCTATCGGGAAATCCAATGATTGGCAGTTCGTGGGAATCGTTTGTTGTAAATCAGGTTTGGGCGTTGAAATCCGCTTATACCGATGTCTATTTCTACCGCACCCATCATGGTTCAGAAGTCGATCTGGTTTTTACAAAAGGGCTGAACGTGATAGCCACCGCCGAAATAAAATATTCCAATTCGCCGCAACTGACCAAAGGAAACTATCTGGCTTTCGACGACCTCAATGCCCCGATGAACTACGTGATTACCCCATCTTCTGATGATTATCTTTTCAAAGAACGTATCAGGGTTTGCTCCCTGAAAGCATTTATTACAAATTATTTACCAAAATTGTCTGAATCAGGATTTAATGATTAGCAGGATAAAAAATTAATGCTTTCTGAATAAGCGTTTTACTTCGAGGCTTGTCGATCCAAAATTGATAAGCAATCCTCTGTCAATCTGGTAAGCAGTGAGGTAATTCAAGGCTTGAGCAAGGTGAACGTCTTCTAACTTGACCATTGCTTTAAGTTCAACCATTACTTCTCCTGCAATTATAAAGTCGGCACGACGTGTTCCAACATGAATATTTTCATAATAAATTGGCATTTCTTGTTCTCGTAAAAACTCAAGACCGATCTTTCCTAGTTCTATTGCCAAACAACGTTGGTAAATGACCTCTTGAAAACCA
This sequence comes from Mariniphaga sp., assembly GCA_010906965.1. Taxonomy (GTDB): domain Bacteria; phylum Bacteroidota; class Bacteroidia; order Bacteroidales; family Prolixibacteraceae; genus JAAFHB01. The sequence goes on from JAAFHB010000240.1 coordinate 4,433, forward strand.
TTTCCTAAGGTTGTGTGCACTTTCATTGCGCAACCAATTATTTTGTACGTCAATTCATCATCAATCTTCTTTTCCATATAAATGAATATTTAATCTTGATAACCCTTACATCCTATAAATCCTGATTCTGACATTTTTATTCATACCTTAACGCATCTACCGGATTCCTCGTTGCTGCTTTCCAGCTTTGCCAGCTAACGGTGAGCAATGCAATTCCCAATGCCAGCAAACCTGCCAAAGCAAAAATCCACCAGCTTAATTCGGTTTTATAGGCAAAGTTTTCGAGCCATTTGTTCATAACATACCAAGCAATGGGAGTAGCTATTACGAATGCAATGGCCACCCATTTTACAAAGTCTTTGTTGAGTAACATTAATATTTCTAATATAGTAGCTCCGTTTACTTTTCGGATACCGATTTGTTTAACACTTCGTCTGGTAACAACCATAATCAAACCGAACAATCCTAATCCTGCAATCAGAATAGTCAATAATGTAAAAGCAATAAGAAGGTTTCCAAATTGAACTTCAGCAAAATATAGTTGTTCCAGTTGCTGGTCTAAAAACCGATAATCAAAAGGCGAGTTGGGGTAGATTTTGTCCCACTCATTTTTAAGAAATGCACTGGTTTCATTGATTTTTTCGCCTGAAATCAGAATAGAATATGAACCGAAATTTTTTGGGTGTTCATGAAAGAGAAGCATGGGTTTTATTGGTTGCTTTAAACTTTCCTGATGAAAATCGCAAATAACGGTCTGGATAAGAATCGCTCTTTTATTCGAGTCGAATAAATAATGACCAACAGCTTCAATGGGGGACGAAAAACCCAACATACGCGAAGCAGTTTCGTTGATGATGGCTTTGTTTTGGATTTTATAATCTAATGCCGTAAAGTTAGTTCCGCCAAGTATCTTAATATTAAAAACATCAGTGAAATGTTCGTCAATAAGGTTGACTTTGCAGGTTACAACAGGGATAATTTTCCCATCAATATCTGAAATATCTATATCGGTAAAACACTCGTTGCCAATTCCCCAATAAGCGCTTGTTACTTCTTTAACCTGATTATTTCGAGTAACAATTTCACGGTAAGTCTTAAACTTTGCAAATTTGGTCGAGTCCATATTTAACGAACTGGGAGCTTTAACCATAATGATGTGGTCTTTCTGAAATCCCAGGCTTTTTGAATTAACAAATTGCAATTGTTTTTCGATTGTTAATGCTATGGCAATGAGCGCAATGGTTGCAATCATTTGAAAAACAACCAATATTCTTTTTAGCGAAAACTTGTATTCACTTGTAAAAACGGCACCTTTCAATACTTTTTGTGGCTGAAAAGAGGAAGATACAATTGCCGGATATATGCCTGAAAAAATGGTTCCAATAAGCATTAATACCGGAAGTATCAATAGCAGGCTTAATTTATTCCACAAAAATTTACGAATTGGGATTTCAACAAGATTTTCAAACAATCCAAGCGAGAAGTAGATAAAAATCAAGGTAATCAGCATGCTAATCAAGTGAACCAGAAAAACTTCAAAAAAAACTTGTAAGGATAATTGAGATTGGGTTGCTCCATTTACTTTACGAATAGCAATTTGTTTTGCCTGGTCGAAAACTTCAGTTCCTGTAATATTGATGAAATTTATCCAGGCAATTATAATAACGAGGAAGCCGATCAATAATAGAAATTTTGTGTTTTGTGCCGAGCCGTTTACTTTAAACTCATTGTCGAGCTGTGAATGAAGATGAATGTCGGTTACGGATTGAAGATGAAAGCGAAACTCCTGATTTTTTGCTTTCAGTGAATTTGGGAGTTGTTCGCTAACGAATTGAGCCAATTGGTTCTCAATGATTTTTGTGTCACTCCCAGGGGTCAAATTTATATACGTATAGAGCCATTGGTATCCGCTCCACGTTTTATTATTGGAACCCCAACCAGGCCAAAGCACATTGCCGGTACTTAGTGAAAGCAATAATTTGAAATTCAAATGGCTATTTTCGGGAAGGGCTTTAAAAATGCCTTTTATTGTAAATCGAAGATGTTCATTAATAAAAATAATTTTGCCTATCGGGTCTTCATCTCCAAAATATATTTTAGCCTGTTTGTCGGAAAGAACAGCTGAGTAAGGCACTATTAATGCTGTTTTAGCATCGCCCTGCAACATTTCAATCCCAATAACATCGATAAATGTTGAATCAACCCAGAACAGTTCCTGATCGTTATACTTAATATCGTCGCGATAAACCAAGCACTTTTCAAAACCTGCACGGGCATATTGGGTTACAGTGGCCATTTTTTCTTTCATCAAAGGGCCAACGGAATAAGTACTGGTTGCTTTATTAAACTGTTGTTTCCCGTCTTGAAAAAGTTCTAATTGTACTCGATAAGTGTTTTGAGAATTTGAAAGAAAACCATCATAACTATTTTCGTAAGCCACATACAAGTAAAGCAGAAAAAAAACTGTCAATCCAATACTTAGCCCTGTAACATTAATTATTGTAAACGACCTTTTATTAATGATATTCCGGACGGCAATTTTTAATGAATATTGCATACTTTTTATTGTTAGTTATATTTATTCAAACCTCAAGAAACTTTGACTATTCATACCTCAACGCCTCCACCGGATTTCGCGTTGCTGC
>JAAFHB010000241.1 GCA_010906965.1 Mariniphaga sp.
TGTTCAATGATACTCAGTTTCCTATTTTGAATATTTAGTTGGCTCATAACGGATTTTTTTTTCAAAGTTATGATTTTTAATAATGATTCAAAAAATTTAGGTGGCTATAGCGTCGGGGTTCCACCTCTTCCCATTCCGATCCGCCAGCTGGCGGATAAGCCCGACAGCGCCGATGGTACTGTCCGTCAGCTGACGGATGGGAGTCCCGCACAAAACGGGATATAATCCGACCGCCGCCAACTTAAACTAACCCCGGATTCTTCATTGAGTCCGGGGTTTTTTAATATCGAAAAATTCATAAATTGGTACGATGATACTGTGAAAAGTGGGAGTCCCGCACAAAACGGGATAAAATCCGGCCGCCGCCAACTTAAACGGGCCCGGATTCATTTATGAGTCCGGGCCTTTTTTGTTTACATAGATTTCGCGGATTTTTATGAATTGCCACACGGCTTTAGCCTGTGGACAGCTTTAAGAAATGCCAATGGGCTTCAGCCAAAAAATTGAAACACAAAGGAAACCTATTAATTGATATTGAATTAGGCTAAAGCCGGATTGATATTGAACTCTCAATCCCTCCAGCTAAAGCAGGAGGCAATTTAAAGGAACATTAAGCCATCCATTTTCCTTTAAATTCAATGTTTTCGGAACAGGCCGGAAGCAGGCAGCTAATAACGAGCAGCAAAGGATTTCTTGCAAAGAATACACCGATATTATCGCCAAGAACGGTGTTGAGAAATCGATAAAATTATAATTTGCTAATCCAACACCAAATTATCCAAATGTCAGGCATTCCAATTGACAAATTATTTGGGTAGTAGCCTTGCAAATCTTTCCTCTATCAATTTCTTATAAAGTACCTTGAAATCTTCACTTAAAAAGCTAAGGTCAATAAATTCCATCCATTGATCCTTCGCTTTCTCCATTTTTCTGAATATGTTTTCCTGTTGTTTAGTATCCAGCTTTAATGTGGTAAAAGCGGTAATAAAATCATTGTATCTTAATTTTTTCTTTTTGCCATTCAATGTCAATGCTAAATCTTCATCGTCGGCTGGATTGACGAGGATCGTTGCCACCATATCGTAGGCGGGTGAAAGAATAGGACCTATACCAGGTTGGTGGATCAACGAAAAATTCTTCAGATGCATATCGGCATTACCTGTGAGGAACGAAAAAAGCACCTGTTCAAAGAAATTCACCACATCTAATCCTGGGTTGGTTGAATATTTCAATATGGTTTTAGCTATTTGTTCATAGGAGCCATGATACTTGTCTTCAGTTAATTTTTCAGTCAGCTGGCACATGTCTTCCATGTGGATCTTCCCGTTTTTGGTACGATCAATTCGCTTGGTGATATAGGCCAGTTTCCCGGACTTCATCCGAATCAGACTATGCGGTACAACGGTAATTTTTGCAATGCTTGCCAGGTGTAAGGTAAGATCTTCCACTTCCGGAAGTTGGGAATATCGCTGGGTAGGAGGCTTTAGGATATATCCTCCCCACAAGCCAACAATAGTAAATCGTTTGGGCTCATTTTTATTTTGGCCGGAGGCAATATCCAACGATATTTTAGGCTGAACCCCCGTGACAGTTATTTGGCTTCTAACAACATGCATGGCCAGTTCTTCCATTTGAGTTTCGTCATATGGCAGCTCGGGTGAAGTGGGTTGACCAAATATTTTTCTGCTGCAGGACGCGTGAAAATCTGTTTCATTTTCTGTTAAATTCTGGTAACAATATAAACATCTGCTCATTCTTTGTCCTCCTCTTTTACCGGATGAATACTTACAGCTCCGATGCAATCTTTGCAGCAAACCAAAAGCAATTCCATCCGGTCGCGGGGATTCAATTTCCAGTTCCTTTCGGCAATATCAAGCAACCAACCTTCTGGAATTAAGCCATCGAAGAAAGCGAACAACATTTTACTTGTGTAAGGAGCCTCACGCAATGGTAATGTAAGACTCACCGGCTCGGCATCTGGTAATTTCAAATATGAAGGATCATAAATATAGTGATACCCATTTTCGTCCTGAGTAAGCCAACCTGAGGTATTAGCGTGTATTTTGATTTCAGCTTTTCTCATCTTCAATGATATTTCGGTTTGCAAGTACGGCACCTACTTCATAACCAAAAAGTTGCAGTACCTGATTGACCTTATCCAATCGTACGGTTTCTTTGCCTTGTTCCAGATCGCGGACAAAGCGGAGACCTACGCCGGCCTTTTCGGCCAACTCCGGCTGCGTAAGTTTGGCAGTATTTCTTTTTTCTTTTACAAATTCACTTAGTATCATGGTGTATACCTTTACGGGTATAAAAATAGTAAATAATTTTTAAAATATACCTTTACGGGTATAAATACATTTAAATAATTTGAAATATACCCGAAAGGGTATACGAATTTTAAAAATGCATTGATTATACCCTTTCGGGTGTAATCAATCATCCATATTTTCTTCTTCCTTCCTTTGATAAAATAAATATGCGCACAGAGTATCTGAATTTTTAATTCAGTATTTTTGATAAATTATTTATTAATTCTGATCGTCATGTTGTGGAAAGGTAGAAGACAAAGCGATAACTATGAAGACCGGGGATCAGGGGGAGGTAGAAGAATTGCTTCGATAGGGGGTTTCGGCACCTTGATAGTTGTTTTGATTGTTTGGTTAATGGGCGGTAATCCCATGGAGGTTTTACAAAATCTTCAGAGTGGTGCTCCGGTGGAACAGCAATCAGGAGATGTTAAAAAGAGTGCCCACGAAGAGGAATTGGTTCAGTTTAGCCGGGTTGTCTTAGCTGACACCGAGGATGTCTGGAATAAACTGTTGAAGGAAAGTAACCAGACTTACCGTGAACCAACTTTGGTAACCTTCAGCAATTCAGTTGAGTCGGCATGTGGTCTCACGAGTGCTGCAACAGGTCCGTTTTATTGTCCTGGAGATGAAAAATTGTATATTGACCTTGTGTTTTTTGAAGAATTGCAACAGCAATTAAATGCATCGGGTGACTTTGTCATTGCATATGTGATTGCCCACGAGGTTGGTCATCATGTTCAAAAGTTATTGGGAACAATGGATAAGTTCAACAGTATGCGCGAAAAGCTTTCACAGAAAGAGTTTAATCGTCTGAATGTAAAACTTGAACTTCAAGCCGATTTTTATGCCGGAGTTTGGGCACATCATGCCGATAAAATGAAAAGTATAATGGAGCAGGGCGATCTTGAAGAAGCCATGAATGCTGCCGGCGCTATTGGCGATGACCGGTTGCAAAAGCAATCTCAGGGGAAAGTTGTTCCCGATTCGTTTACACATGGTACTTCTGCTCAGCGGATCCGCTGGTTTAAATTAGGATTCGATTCCGGTGATATCAGTAAAGGAGATACGTTTAATGCCCAGGAGCTTTAATCCAGACTGTTTTTGATATAATTCTTCTCTTTGAAACTTAATTTCTTCATTCATAACAGAAAGAATTCAAATATTTCATAAATGTTTCTGTTATAACGGAAGGAATATATATATTTGCTTAAAGTTTCAAATATAACAGAAGCATTATGAGTATAGAATATATAAAGCGTCCTGTTTACATAGATAGAATCAAACCGTTTATCGGAAAACAGATTATCAAAGTATTGACAGGCCAAAGACGTGTTGGTAAAAGTTATATTCTGCTTCAATTGATCGACGAAATTAAGCTCTTGCATCCTGACGCAAATATTGTCTATATTAATTTGGAACTTCATGAGTTTGATTCAATAAGAACGCATACAGCGCTTTATGAATATGTAGATGCGAAATTAGTATCAGTAAAACAAAATTTTCTGTTGATAGACGAGGTGCAGGAAGTTAAGTCATTTGAACTTTGTCTGCGCGGTCTTTTAGCCGAAACCAAATGCGACATCATTTGCACCGGTAGCAATGCGCAGATGCTTTCAGGCGAATTAGCAACAACTCTTTCAGGACGTTACATTCAATTTCCAGTTTATTCATTAAGCTTTACCGAATTTCTCGAATTCCATAAGCTTGCAAATTCCAATGAAAGTTTGATTCAATATTTAAAGTTAGGAGGAATGCCATATTTGGTTCACACCGGCTTGGAGCCTGATGTGGTGTTTGAATACCTTAAAAATGTCAATTCTACCATTTTACTTAAAGATGTGGTCGCAAGAGAAAATATCAGAAACGTATCTTTTCTCGAGAATCTGACCGCTTTCTTAGCTGATAATACCGGAAGTCTTTTGTCGGCATTCAATATCAGCAAATACTTTAAATCTCAACAACAAAACATGCCAACACAGACTGTATTGAATTATTTGCATGCACTGACAAATGCTTTTTATGTGCACAAAGTTCAGCGGGCAAATGTGAATGGGCTTAAAATATTCGAGGTTGGAGAGAAATACTATTTCGAAGATCTTGGACTTCGAAACGCCATAAGGTCGTTTGATTATAGAAATGATGTCAGTAAGCTCATGGAAAATGCGGTTTATTTGCAGCTCAAAAGAAATAATTTTAATGTTTTTGTTGGTAAAATAGGAGATAAGGAAATTGACTTTATGGCTGAGCGAAATGGTGAAAGAATTTATTTGCAAGTGTCGTATATGCTGTTCGATCAAAAAACTATTGACCAAGAATTTGGCAATCTCATGTCTATCGATGACAATTATCCAAAATTTGTTGTAACAATGGATGAGATTTCTACCGGATCCGATTTCAAAGGTATACGACAAATACATCTACGTGAATTTTTAACGAATACATTAAACTGAAATGGATTGAATTTAAGTGGTTTTACGCTGTAGATTTTCATATGTGGTTTAAAACTCATGCGTCCTATTTGGGAGTCAGATGACCTGATTATCGAATTAAAAAATTCCTATATTTGTACGCTTCAAAAAAAGGAGTTTTTTAAAGGTTATGAGTAACAAATTCAGGGAGTATAAGGAGTTTGATCTTTCGAAAATTAATCAAGATATCCTGAAATTTTGGGAACAAAACGACACGTTTCATAAATCGATATCAACCCGTGCCGAAGGGCCGACATTTGTTTTTTACGAAGGTCCGCCATCTGCCAATGGTTTGCCCGGTATCCATCATGTAGTTTCAAGAGCAATCAAAGATATTTTTTGCCGGTACAAAACGCAACAAGGATTTTTAGTGAAACGCAAAGCTGGATGGGATACCCATGGGCTACCTGTTGAACTTGCCGTCGAAAAATTGTTAGGCATCACAAAAGAAGATATTGGTAAAACGATTTCTGTCGAAGATTACAATGCCGCCTGTCGCAAGGAGGTAATGAAATATACCGATAAGTGGGAAGATCTCACCCGGCAAATGGGTTATTGGGTCAATATGGATGATCCGTATATTACCTACGATAGTCGTTATATCGAAACCCTGTGGTGGCTTTTAAAAGATCTTTACAAAAAGAACCTGCTTTACAAAGGTTACAGCATACAACCTTACTCACCTGCTGCCGGTACCGGATTAAGTTCGCACGAGCTAAATCAGCCGGGCTGCTATCGCGATGTAAAGGATACAACTTGTATTGCCCAGTTTAAGGTTATAATGAATGAGAAGTCAGCGTCGCTTTTTGCTGATCTTGATTCGGATCTTTTTATTATTGCCTGGACAACAACGCCCTGGACATTGCCTTCGAATACTGCGTTAGCTGTTGGTGCCAACATCAGGTACGTTAAAGTGAAGACTTTCAATCCATATACTTCGGAACCTGTTACCGTAATTCTTGCCAAAGAATTATTGGGTAATTATTTTCCTGAGAAAAATGCAGAATTGTCGTTTGATGATTATATCGGAGATGGTAAGAATATTCCATTTCAGCTACTTTCCGAATTCCCAGGTAAAGAACTGCTTGGCGTTACCTATGAACAACTGATTCCCTGGGTTAAACCCATAGGTGACGCATTCAGGGTGATTGCAGGCGATTTTGTGACGACAGAGGACGGTACAGGAATTGTACATATTGCGCCAACATTTGGAGCAGATGATGATCGCGTTGCAAAACAAACCGGAATTGTTCCGCTTATGCTTCTTGATAAGGAAGGCAAACAGCAACCAATGGTCGATCGCCAGGGACGATTTTTCCGTCTTGAAGATTTGTCTGCGGATTTTGTTTCAAAGCATATTAATATTCAATTATATAGTGAGTACGCTGGCCGTTTTGTGAAAAACGATTACGACGAAACCCTCACAGAAAACGATTCAACGCTCGACATTGATCTTTCGGTCATGTTGAAAAAAGAGAATCGTGCATTTAAGGTCGAGAAACATGTTCATAGTTATCCGCATTGCTGGAGAACGGACAAACCTGTTTTATACTATCCACTTGATTCGTGGTTTATCAAAACCACAGCTGTTCGTGATCAATTGATCAGATTGAATAAAACGATCAACTGGAAACCCCAGTCGACAGGAACTGGCCGTTTTGGTAACTGGCTCGAAAATCTGGTCGATTGGAACCTGTCTCGCACACGGTTCTGGGGAACACCGCTGCCAATTTGGCGCACTGAAGACCGCTTGGAAGAGATCTGTATTGGTTCGGCTGAAGAATTGGTCACAGAAATCAATAAATCGGTTGCAGCCGGTATGATGGAGTCGAATCCTTTTAAAGATTTTAAGATTGGCGATTTCTCAAAACTGAATTACGAAAAAATTGATTTTCACCGTCCTTTTGTCGATGAAATTTTCCTTGTTTCACCGAAAGGGGTAAAGATGGTTCGCGAGGCTGATCTGATTGATGTTTGGTTCGATTCGGGTGCAATGCCGTTTGCGCAGGCTCATTATCCTTTTGAAAATGAGGAGAGCTTTAACGAGGTTTTCCCTGCCGATTTTATTGCGGAAGGGGTAGATCAGACACGTGGATGGTTCTTTACACTACATGCCATTTCAACGATGGTGAAAGGTTCTGTGGCATTCAAAAATATTATTTCCAATGGTTTAGTGCTTGATGTTAATGGAAATAAGATGTCGAAACGGTTGGGTAATGGTATCGATCCATTTTTAGCAATTGAAAAATATGGATCAGATCCT
>JAAFHB010000242.1 GCA_010906965.1 Mariniphaga sp.
GGATGATTTCGGATTCGAACGCGATATTGCAGCCAACGGAAGAATCGCGATCGAAAAACTAAAGGAAAAACCCTACGATATCATTTTGATGGACTTGCAGATGCCCGAAATGAATGGGTTTGAGGCTACAGATTATATCCGTAATACAATGAATTCCAAAATCCCCATCATCGCCTTAACTGCCGATGTTACCACTGTAGATGTGGCAAAATGTAGGGTTGTTGGTATGAATGATTACATTGCAAAGCCGGTCGACGAAAGATTGTTGTACAATAAAATCATCGGTTTAATTAAAAAACCTTTACTTATAAAATATACTGATCCCATAAATGATGCTGAAATGCCTCAAATTATCAAATGTACTGACCTGGAGTATTTAAGTCGTCGTACAAAGTCAAATCCGGTTTTGATGATGGAGATGATTACACTTTACCTGGAACAAACTCCACCGTTAATCAGTGCGATGACGCAAAGCTATCATGATAAAAACTGGAAATTATTGTATTCAGCTGTTCATAAAATGATACCGTCATTTTCGATTATGGGAATAAGTACCGATTTTGAAAATATGGCAAAGAAAGTTCAGGAATATGCAAGTACACAGAATCAAGCAGAAGGAATTACCGATATGGTTTTACAACTTAGTAATGTCTGTAATCAGGCTTGTGAGGAATTAGAAGAAGAGTTATTGGAATTAAAGGAACAAAATCATGAATAAGGAAAAAATAAAACTTTTTTTGGTAGATGACGATGCCGTATTTTTAAAATCACTTGAAATAGATTTTCTTGAGCGCGCCGATTTTACAATCGAAACCTATGCAACAGGCGAGCTCTGCATGGCTAATTTATCGCACGAACCTGACGTGATCATCCTCGATTATTGCCTCGATGGGATTGATCCAACTGCAATGAATGGAATTGAAACACTGGACAAAATTAAAGTTTATAACCAGGATATTCCCATTGTGATACTTTCCTCGCAGGATAAAATTGAAGTCGCTGTAAACTGTATGCATCACAGGGCTTTTGACTATGTCGTGAAGAGCGAAACAGCCTTTGTACGTCTGCAACAAATCATCACGACCATTTTCCGTTACAAAAAGATGGAAAAAGAATTAAGTTGGTATATGGATCATATGTAAGATGATCGATCAAAATACTTCTGAACTGGAAATTTCGTTGCTACTTGAGGCTGTTTATCACAAATACGGATACGATTTCAGGCAGTATTCGAAGGCACATATCAGGCGCAGGATCATAAACAGAATGATTTTGTCGGGATTTGAAGACATTTCTCAAATGCAAACGAAGCTGCTGAGAGACGAAATTTCTGCTGTCCAACTTTTACAGGATCTTTCAATAACGGTTACGGAAATGTTTCGTGACCCTGGCTTTTACAAATCAATGAGGGAAAATGTTATACCAGTTTTAAAAACATACCCTTTCATAAAAATATGGCACGCCGGCTGTTCAACAGGCGAAGAAGTTTATTCAATGGCAATTATTCTTCAGGAAGAAGGATTGTATGACCGGACTACTATTTATGCCACCGATTTCAATCAACAAGCGCTGAAACGTGCCAAAGAGGGTATTTTTTCGGATAAAACGATGAAAGAATACACTGTTAATTATCATTTGTCGGGTGGCAAAGAATCTTTTTCGCGATATTATACTTCCGATTACGATAACGTAATCATGAATCAAACGCTGAAGAAAAACATAGTTTGGGCAAATCATAATTTGGTTACCGACAGCGTATTTGCAGAAGTGCACCTTATATTATGCCGAAATGTTCTTATTTATTTTGACAAAAGTCTACAAAACAAGGTGCAAAACCTTTTTTATGACAGCCTGATTAATGGTGGAATTTTATGTCTTGGCTCGAAGGAAAACTTAAGTTCTATGGACATTTTTAAAGAATACAAGGTGATGGACAAAAAACACCGAATATTTAAAAAGAAATATTAAATGAATTATGAAGCAATTGTTATTGGGGTTTCTTCCGGTGGACTGAATGCGATGAAAATCATGTTCTCTCTTTTACCGGCCGATTTCAAAACTCCGGTTATTATTGTTCAGCATATTAGTCCGCGCTCTGAAAACCAATGGATAAATCTTCTAAATGATAAAAGCAAACTGCATATCAAAGAAGCAGATGAGAAAGAAAAAATCGAAACGGGGATTGTTTACATCGCACCACCTAATTATCATTTACTGGTCGAAAAAGACAGAACTTTTTCTTTGACGATCGACGAACGTGTAAGTTTTGCAAGGCCGTCGATTGATGTATTGTTTGAGTCGGCTGCTGAAGCGTACACAAGCAAATTGATAGGAGTCGTCCTTACTGGTTCAAACAGCGACGGAACAAATGGTATCAGGCGGATACAGGAATACGGCGGTTTAACCGTTGTTCAGAATCCGCAAACAGCCGAGTCTGCGTATATGCCAGCATCCGCTATTGCTGCGATGAAGCCCGATTTTATTTTACCACTCGAGGAAATTGTGGAGTTGTTAATTAAAATAGATACACGTAAAGATTAATCTTATGAACCTAACGATCAAGGTAAAATTAATTGGAGGTTATATTATTATATTGCTAATGCTGATCTTTATGGCAATTTTTGTAACCAGTAAATTTTCGCAATCCAACCAACGATTATTGAATATTGTTGATTTATCGGCAAAAAAAGTGGTCCTCTCCAATGAGCTGATGATTGCTGTGCTTGATGCTGCCCGCAACGAAAAGGATATCATGATGGTGCGAGATGCCGATCAGAAGGAATATTACAGGGGGCTTATAAATAAATCATTAGAAATAATTGACAATAAAACTAGTGAATTGCAGGAACTGGTGGATGATAAGGGTGGTGTCATTCTGAAAGAATTTACGGATACCTGGACCAACTATAAACCCGATCTGAAAAGGATCATCACGTTGGCGATGAAAAATGAAAATGAGGAAGCATATAATATCTCGATCGATAAAGGAGTAAAAACCAGAGATGACGCTATTCGGCAACTCGAAAGGCTTGTTATTAAGAATGAACTGAGCATGCAGAATGACAAAGCAAAAAACAATGCTAATTATAATGCAGCCTTAAGTTTAATCATTGCCTTAATTATTGCATGCATCCTATTATCAATTATCCTCTCCACCTGGATCATTCAGGGTTTTACCAAAAGAGTTATACAAATAACAAAAGAAGCTGAAAAAATTGCCAGCCGCGAGTTTACCAATGATCAACTGAAGGACGATACAAATGATGAATTAAGGCCAATCTTTAATTCGCTTGTAAGTGTAAATGAAAGTTTTCGTGAAGTAACCGGACATGCCAACGATGTTGCCTCCGGAAATTATGCAGTTGACATGACACCTCGTTCGGATAAGGATACTTTAGGTATTGCTTTAAAGACAATGACCCAGGCATTACGTGAAAAAACTTCAGCAAATAAAAAACATACCTGGCTTACGGTAGGTTTAAATCAACTTAATGAAAAGCTAAAAGGAGACCAGCGTTTAGAAGAGCTGGCAAGTAATACAATCAGGTTTTTATGCACCTACCTGGAGGCTAATATCGGAGCTATTTACCTGTTCGACGACAAAGCCAAGTCTCTTATATTGAGTGGTCAGTATGCCTTTTCGGCACCTGATCGCATTCAAAGAATATTCGCATTGGACGAAGGAATCATTGGCCAGGCCGCGCGGGAGCAAAAACAGATTTCTTTGTCTGATATAACCGACGGGCAAATCCACATCACTTCAGCCGTTCTGAAAGCGAATCCGAAACATTTGATCATTACACCGTTTTTGTTTGAAGGCAAAACCGTAGGAGTAATCGAATTAGGCAAGTTAACCGAATTCACCAAAACAGAAACGGAATTCATCCAATTTTCCATGGACACGATTGCAGTTGCCGTTAATTCAGCGATTGCCAGAAAACAGATACAGGAATTGCTTGAAGAAACACAGGTTCAGAGTGAAGAACTTCAGTTGCAGCAGGAAGAGTTGAAGCAAATGAATGAAGAACTCGAAGAACAGACGCAAAATTTAAAACAGCAGCAGGAGGAATTACAAATATCAAATGAAGAACTTGAAGAACAAACCCAGTCGCTGGAATTGAAAAACCATGAGGCTGAGACTGCAAAAACCGATATTGAACAGAAAACAAAACAATTGGAAATAAGCAACAGGTATAAATCAGAATTCCTTGCAAACATGTCGCATGAGTTAAGAACGCCGCTCAATAGCCTGCTTATTCTATCAAAAGATTTATTTGAAAACAGGAAGAAAAATTTGGATAAAATACAGGTTGAAAGTGCCGAAATAATTTATAAAAGTGGCCACGATCTGCTTCTATTAATTAATGAAGTACTTGACTTGTCAAAGATTGAAGCTGGAAAAATGTTGATAAATATTGAAAGTGCTTCGCTGAAAATTTTTGCAGACGATCTGATTCGCAATTTTAAACACCAGGCTGAACAGAAAGGACTGGAGCTAACTTGTAAGCTGGATAAAAATTTGCCAGAGTCGATCCGCACGGATTTGCAACGTTTGAATCAGGTGTTGAACAATCTATTATCCAATGCCATAAAATTCACCGAAAAGGGAAGCGTAAATATCAGTATTGACCGGTATTCTGAAAGTATGTTGATTATTTCAGTTACCGATACGGGTCTTGGAATATTGGAAGACAAACAAATAGCCATCTTTGAAGCTTTTCAGCAAGCTGATGGAGGTACCTCCAGAAAGTACGGGGGTACAGGCTTAGGTCTCTCTATTTCGCGTGAACTGGCAAAATTATTAGGCGCCGAAATCAAAGTAAGAAGTAAGATAAATGAAGGTTCCACTTTTTCAGTCATACTTCCGTTTGTAATTTACCCTGAACAGATGCCGGGCAGCACCAGTATTGAACCTGTGCTTTATAAACCTCACTTCGATAAAGATGCCAAATATCTGAATTATCCCACCATCGCTGATGACAGGGATTCAATAAACAGGGATGATAAAGTAGTGCTGATTATTGAAGACGATCTGACCTTTGCTGCAATTCTGTTAAGTCAAGCCAACAAAAAAGGATTTAAATGCTTGTCGGCGGCTACCGGCGAAGATGGGTTATTGCTTGCTGCCAAATACAAACCTCAGGCGATCATTCTTGATATGGGACTCCCGGGAGTGAACGGACACCAGGTATTATATGAACTTAAAGCAAATCCAACCATCAGGCATATTCCGGTGCATATCATTTCTGCCAATGAACCTTCGCTGGAACCGATCAAAGAAGGAGCCATCGAATACATGATGAAACCGGTAAATAAAAATGAACTTGATAATGCATTCAGCAGAATTGAGAACTTTGTCAGACGAAAAATTAAAAACCTGCTCATTATCGAAGACAGCGAGAATTCCAGAAAAGCAATGCGGTTGCTTATCGGAAATGGCGATGTAAATTGTTTTGAAGCAGGAACCGGTAAGAAGGCATTGGAATTGTATCAGGAAAATCATATCGACTGTATGATATTGGATCTTGGTTTACCCGACATGAGCGGATTTGACCTTATTCATAAGCTCAGGAACATTAAAGGGATTAATATTCCTCCTATTATAATTTACACTGGCAGAGAACTTACAAAAGAAGAAAATGCTGAACTTCAGAAAAACGCTGAGAGTATTATTATAAAAGGGGTAAAATCAGAAGAACGACTACTGGATGAAACTGCACTTTTTCTGCACCGGACTATTGGTAATTTGCCACCATCCAAGCAATTAATTATTAATAATATATACGATAAAGAGGCATTTTTTCATGCGAAAAAAATATTGCTGGCTGATGATGATATGCGAAACGTATTTGCATTGTCCAAAATATTAAAAGATCGCGGAATGGAAGTGATCATTGCTGAGAATGGAATAATTGCAATGGAAATGCTGGAAATACACGCTGACATTGACCTGGTATTGATGGATATTATGATGCCGGAAATGGATGGATACGAATCGATGAAACAAATACGTTCACAGGAAAAGTTGAAAGGCTTACCTGTTATCGCGCTTACTGCGAAAGCTATGAAAGACGATAAACAAAAATGTATTAATGCCGGTGCCAGTGATTACATCACAAAACCCATTGATATAGAACGCCTGCTCTCTTTGATGCGTGTATGGTTAAGTAAATAAAGATATGGAAGAAAATAGCGTTGTTAAAATTTTAATGGTCGACGATCGGGCAGAAAATTTGTTCTCCCTTGAAGTAATTCTTTCTGATCAGAACTATCAGTGCGTTAAAGCATGTTCAGGCATAGAAGCTTTAAAAATTCTTCGCAGCGAACAAGGTTTCGCCATCATACTCATGGATGTTCAAATGCCATTGATGGATGGATTTGAAACAGTTGAATTAATTCGCCAAATCGAAAGGCTCAAACATGTCCCTATTATTTTCTTAACCGCGAGTATGGATGCTCCTTTAAATATTTTTAAAGGGTATCAGGCTGGTGCAGTCGATTATATGATTAAACCAATTTCGCCGGAAATATTAAAAGCCAAAGTGGCGGGTTTTGTAGACCTATATAAGAAAACCCAGGAGTTATTGATTCAGAAAGAACAGCTTAAACAGCTAAACAGCGACTTAACAGCACAAAAATCACTTTCAAAATATTCGCTTAGCCTGATTGAAGCAAGCCACGACCCCTTATTCGCAATTAACTTCGAAGGAAAAATCACAGATATGAATTTTGCATCTGTGAATGTAACCGGAGTGTCTCGCGAGAAATTATTGGGAACGGATTTTAGTCGCTATTTTACTGAACCACAAAAAGCGCGCGAAGTTTATCGGGAAGTTTTCGCCAACGGCTTTGTGGCAGATTATCCGCTAACGATAATAGATGGTCAGCTGACCGACGTTTTATTGAACGGTTCGGTATATACCGACGACAGGGGGAACGTGCTTGGAGTAGTTGTTGTGGCACGCGATATTACTGATCAAAAAAGAATTGAAAAAG
>JAAFHB010000243.1 GCA_010906965.1 Mariniphaga sp.
TCACGGTCCTTCAACTCCTTAAAAAATGGCATTTGCTGATAAACGCCCCACGCGGCTCTGATGATGCGATTTCTTGCAGAACCGATCTTCCAACTTCCTGAAATTCGGGGGCTAAATATCGTTTGTTGATTGTAATCCCAATATTGCATTCTAATTCCACCCGTGACCGACAGCTCACCGTCTCCAAAAGGAGCCGTCCAACTATCCTGCACAAATCCCGAAAAACGATTCGAAACAACGGTGTTATTTCCGGATACGGCACGATATAGCGACAACTGATCGGTACCATAAGGAATTGAATATCCGACAGAATCGCGCATCTCCCATTCGCTTACCTGATCCGAAATTCGTTCATGCTGGTATTTCAAACCCCATTGAAACTGATGACGATCTGCAGAAAAGGTACCACGATGTTCAAACGCCGTAACTCTTGCTTTCAGTGTATTCCGTGCATGATCGAGGTACGCACCCGTTCCAATCACCATAGAACTATCCGCATAATTCTGCGATTCGGGTATTTGATTAATATCACTCAAATAATACTCACCCAGAATATCAAAAGATTCCTTTTCCAATGAATAAAAAGAACTTGCCTGAAATTTCAATGATAAATTGGCATTCGCAGAATAATCTGCGGCAAGTGCTCCCAGGTAATTTTCGAATTTGTCACGTTCCTTCCCTTCGAAATAAACCAGGAATTCAAATGGATTGGTCAACGTGCCAAATTTGGTTAACCGGGTTTCCGGAATAAACTGAAACTCATTGGAGGCATAATTTCCCAGAAAACCTAACGCAAAACGGGGACTGAACTTGTAATTCAGATACGTCTGAACATCGGTAAACGAAGGATTGTACTCCCCTTTTTTATCAAGTGTGCCCAATAAATAGGCGGTATTTTTGTATCTTATTCCGGTCAGGTGCGAAAACTTTCCTTTTGCTGCACTTCCTTCAAAATGAGCCGAGGCTCCCAAAGCACCAATTTCAGCGGAAGCACTGTTGATAGCAGGTTTTCGATAGGTTATATCAAGCACCGACGACATCTTGTCACCGTAGGAGGCATCAAATCCGCCTGATGAAAAACCGATTGAAGAGACCATATCGCTATTGATAAAACTTAATCCCTCCTGCTCGCCCGATTTCACGAGGAAAGGCCGAATGATCTCGATGCCATTAACGTAAATAAGGTTTTCATCAAAATTACCACCTCTTACCGAGTACTGCGAACTTAATTCATTGTTATTGCTTACTCCGGGAAGTGTCTTGATCAAGGTCTCAACACTTCCGGCCATTGCGGGCAGTCGTTCGGTCAATTTTTGGGGAATCGTCAACAAGTTATTTCCTTCTTTCTTCCCCTCGACAACAATCTCCTGAATAGGTTGAAAAACAGGTTTCAGAATTTGCAAAATAAATGGGTTTTCTGACAGAAGAAACTCTCTTTCAAAAGTCTCATAGCCAACAAACGAAAAAATAAGGATCATTGATTTTCCGGGAACCGAAGGCAGGATAAATTCCCCAAGTTGATTTGTTACAACCCCAATATTAGTTCCCATGATTATAACATTCACCATTTCAAGCGGATGATTTTCAGTGTCAACCACTTTCCCTTTTACCGAAACACCCGCTAGCTGACCGCAAACTGGGAGTAAGGATATCCAAATAATTAACAAAATGGAAAATATTACTTTTGGCATTTATGTTCAGGCTAACGCTTGTATTCAAAATCAAAGTAAAAATACCTAATTTCATGACAGCGGCAACCCTCTTCTTCTCAATCTTTAAAAAAGGGTAATTTTGAACATCAAAAAAGATCAGCGAATTATGACTATTTTCGCATCTTGCAATCTGATTCTGTCAACTAACTATTCAATCTTCCATTCTTTGGGAATGAAATTTTCGTCATTTATAATTTCGACAAGATTCCCTTTTTGCCGCAGAACAAATAAACCCTGTTTGTAAGCATACCTATCTGCATCATTTTCAACGATCATTCCGGCAACTGCACCATAAAGCGTTACACCATGGAGATTTATTCTATCCGGTTGAACCAATTGGATTTTTTTCAGCCTTTCTAAATGTTCTTTTACATCTTCACTACTTAAGCGCTCATTTTGTATCAAATTTGATGAAATCTGATTTATGATTTTTGTTTGATTCAATTTGCGAAAAATCAACTATTTTCACGCAAATTTTATTGTTCCGAAAATTAAGTTCAGTTTTTATGACAAAAAAGCTTTTGCTTGGGGTTGAAGCGATTGGACAAGGCGCTATAGATGGCGGTATGTCAGGAGTTTATGCCTACCCCGGCACCCCTTCGACAGAAATTACAGAATATATCCAGGAAAACGAGGTCGCTGTCGCGCGCAACCTTCACCGCGAATGGTCAGCCAACGAAAAAACAGCGATGGAATCGGCCTTAGGAATGTCGTATGCTGGTAAACGGTCAATGGTTTGCATGAAACATGTTGGTTTGAATGTGGCTGCCGACCCGTTTATCAATGCTGCTATGACTGGAATAAATGGTGGTATGATTGTCACTGTAGCCGATGATCCATCGATGCACTCCTCACAAAACGAGCAGGATTCGAGGTTTTATGGGAAGTTTGCGATGATTCCGATTCTTGAACCATCCAACCAACAGGAGGCTTACGATATGACCCGGACTGGCTTCGACTTATCCGAGAAACTGGGCACACCTGTTTTACTTCGGATTACCACGCGGCTGGCTCACTCACGTGCCGGAGTTATTCCTGTTGAAAAAGCGGTAGCAGAAAACAGACTTTCTATTCCTGACGATCCGCGCCAGTTTGTACTTCTTCCCGCTTTGGCCCGAAAAAGATACCAACTCCTGCTCGATAACCAGGTAAAGTTTGAAGAGGCTTCCGAAAATTCACCATTCAACAGCTATATCGAAGGGAAAGATAAAAGTATGGGAATTATTTGTTGTGGCATCGCCCTGAATTATCTCATGGAAAACTATCCTGATGGCTGCCCCTACCCCATCGTTAAGGTAACCCAATATCCTTTGCCTTCAAAAATGGTAAAGAAACTCGAACAGCAGGTTGACAAAATCATGGTGATCGAAGAGGGCTATCCGCTTGTTGAAGAGCACTTAAAAGGTTTTTTTAATCAGGGAAAGAAAATATTAGGCAAACTGGACGGAACACTTCCCAGAACGGGAGAACTGAACCCTGATATCGTTGCCAAAGCACTAAATATTAACACTTCAACGGGCTCTGCAATTCCTGCATTGATGGTAAACCGGCCACCGGCACTCTGCAAAGGTTGCGGGCATCACGACTCGTTCAAAGCCCTCACAGAAGTGATGTCGGAATACGGTTACGGCCATGTTTTTTCCGATATTGGTTGTTACACACTTGGCGTTCTTCCTCCCTATAATTCAGGCAATGCATGCGTGGATATGGGAGCATCGATTACAATGGCCAAAGGTGCTGCCGACGCCGGGTTATTTCCAGCAGTTGCAGTAATTGGTGACTCTACATTTACCCATTCGGGAATCACAGGATTGCTTGATGCGGTCTACGAAAAATCGAATATCCTGATCATGATCGGCGATAATGAATCGACCTCGATGACTGGTGGCCAGGATTCGTCGGCGTTCGGGCGGATTGAATCGATTTGCGAGGGTGCCGGTGTTGATCCAAAACATATTCATGTGATTGAAGCTTTGCCTAAAAATCATGAAAAGCTCGTTGATCTGATCAGACATGAACTTGACTACAATGGTGTTTCAATTATTATTCCGCGTAGGGAGTGCATTCAGAAAAGTGCACGAAGGATCAGCAAAAGCAAAAATCATTAGCCGGGAAGCAATCCAAAATAACAGTTTCAAAAAGGAATTTTAATTCAATTAAGAGCTTACTACATGAAGTGCGATATCGTTTTAGCAGGAGTCGGCGGACAGGGAATTTTATCAATAGCCACAGTACTGGGTTTTGCAGCCCTCGAAAATAATCTTTATCTCAAACAGGCCGAAACCCATGGCATGAGTCAGCGCGGCGGTGCTGTTCAATCTTATTTGCGGCTTTCTGACAAACCAGTATACTCGGATCTGATTCCTTTTGGAAAAGCAGATCTGATCCTCTCTGTCGAACCGATGGAATCGTTAAGGTATCTGCCCTATCTTTCTGCTTCAGGATATGTTGTAACGAATACAACTGCGTTTAAAAATGTCACGAATTATCCTGAAATTGATCTAATTATGGACGAGATCAAAAAACTGCCACGTGCAGTCGCGATCGATGCCGAAGCCATTGCCAAAGAGATCGGCAATGCTAAAGCGTCAAATATGGTAATGCTGGGTGCTGCAACCCCGTTTATCGATATCGCCATTGAGAGTATCGAAAATGGCATTCGCCATATCTTTGGTCGCAAAGGTGAAGATGTAGTGAACCTGAATTTAAAGGCGCTTCATGCCGGCAGGGCTTTTGCCGAAGCAAACAAATAAAAAAATGAAATTTCTGACCACTCTTGTACTTCTTCTTATTTCTTTTTGTTCCGTTAATGCCCAATACAGTCCTGATGAATTGAATCTTGATCTTCAAACAGGCGATCTTCTTTTTTGAGCCCAACCTCCGGCGAACTTTCAAAAGCAATCGACCAGGCAACCCAGACGGAACAAGCGACTCACTTTGATCATATTGGAATTATTGACATTCAAAACGATACGGTTTACATACTACATTCATCACCCAAAAAAGGGGTGTGCCGCGAAACGATGTCACAATTCTTCTTTTCCTACAAAGAAAAAGTTGCAATTTCGATCTACCGGCTGAATGATTCCTATTTAAAAGCCGTGCCACCTGCTATTCAGAAGGCATATACGCTATTGGGACAACCCTATAATTACAGTTATATTATCAAGGAACCGGGTCTCTACTGTTCCGAATACATTTATGAAATTTTTGCCTCCGATTCAATTTTCACATTTAAACCAATGACTTTTAAAGATCCAAAAACAAGTCAGTTCCTTGCCGGATGGGTCGATCATTATAAAAAACTCGGAATACCGATTCCCGAAGGAGAACCTGGCTGCAACCCAAATGGAATGGCGACTTCGGAAAAAATGGAGATGGTAGGGGAAGTTATTATAGACAACAACGCATTGAAATAAAGGTGATATTAGGCACTTTTATTTCAATGCGTTCATTCTAAAAACCGATTCAGTATTCGTAATGTGGGTTGGCTTCAATTCCGCCAAATTCACATATCTAATCGTTCTAAATGGCTCAACCTCAATTACCCAATGTCGCCACCATCACCGCTTTAATCGTATGCATCCGGTTTTCGGCCTGATCGAAAACGATAGATGCTTCACTTTCGAATACGTCATCAGTCACCTCCATCGATTCGAGTCCGAATTTCTGAAAGATCTCTTCCCCAATTTTTGTATTGCGATTGTGATAAGCCGGCAAACAATGGAGAAATTTCACATTCTGATTTCCGGTTAACTCCATCGCTGCTTTATTCACCTGATAAGGTTTAAGCTCAGCAATTCTTTTAGCCCAAACTTCATTCGGCTCTCCCATCGAAACCCAGACATCGGTATAGAGAAAATCGCAGTCCTTTACCGCTTCGGCAAGATCATCTGTAATTGTGATTTTTGCCCCACTCTCCTCCGCAATTTTGCGGCATTCCAACTGTAATGCTTCAGAGGGCTGGCACGATTTAGGGGCGGCAGCACGGAAATCCATCCCCATTTTTGCCGCTCCCACCATCAACGAATTGCCCATATTGTTTCGGGCATCGCCAAGGTAGGCAAATTTAATCTCCGAAAGCGGTTTGTCGCAATGCTCGCGCATGGTCAAAAAATCGGCGAGGATCTGTGTGGGATGGAACTCGTCTGTCAACCCATTCCAGACCGGAACTCCGGCATATTTGGCCAGCTCTTCGACAATTGATTGTTCGAAACCGCGATATTGGATGCCATCGTACATCCGGCCAAGAACTCTTGCAGTATCTTTCATCGACTCCTTTGTGCCGATTTGTGATCCCGAAGGTCCCAGATAGGTTACGTGTGCTCCCTGATCATAAGCTGCGACCTCGAAGGCGCAACGGGTTCTGGTAGAGGTCTTTTCAAAGATAAGCGCGATATTACGGCCATTCAGCCGCGGTTCTTCGGTTGAGGCAGACTTTGCCCATTTTAATTCAGCCGCAAGATCCAGTAAATGTTCGATCTCTTTTTGTGTAAAATCCAGTAATTTCAAAAAATGCCTGGCGTGCAGTGACGATGCCATATTATCAATATTAAGGTTTAATTCTTTCAAAGTTGCCGAAAACATTCCAAAACAAACAAATTTAGATGGAATAATTTTCACATTCCATACTTCATTGTTATTTTCGAACCGAATGATTTGTCTTCAAGTTTCGATGCTTCGGTGATAATGCTCTTATCTCCACCACTTTTGATAAACGATAAAGCAGCAACTATTTTAGGAGCCATCGATCCTTCACCAAAGGTTCCGGCTTCGAGGTATTTTACAGTATCGCTGTAATCCAAAAATTCGAGTTTTTCCTGAGTGGGTAGTCCATAATCTTTAAAAATAAATGGGACGTCGGTAAGGATGTAAAACTCATTTGCCTCAACCCCGTTGGCAAGAACCGAAGAGGCAAGGTCTTTATCAATCACTGCATCAATAGTTCTGACTTCATTATTCTCGTCAAAGTAAACCGGAATTCCGCCACCACCGCAGGTGATGATGATATTCCCCTGACGGGCAAGGTCTTTTATTACTTCAAGATTGAAAATTGCTTTCGGAACAGGTGAAGGAACGACACGTCGCCAACCTTTTTCCCCCTTTTTGCTCAACTTGAAAACCCACCCTTTATCCTTCGTAAGTATTTGAGCCTGCTCTTCGGTATAATACATTCCTATACGTTTCGTCGGATTTTTAAAGGCTTCGTCTTCAGGGTCCACTTCGACCATTCCAACCATGGTGATCACGTTTCTCCTGATCCCGTATTTATTTAAGATGTTTCGGAAAATCCGTTCTATCATATATCCAATACCGCCCTGCGTATCGGCGACACAAATATCTAAAGGCATTGGTGTGATTCCATAAAGCTGCAGACCGGCATCATTACGCATTAAAATATTTCCCACCTGCGGTCCGTTACCATGAGTAACGATCAGATCGTAACCTGCATTGATCAGAAATATCATGTTTTCAAGAGTTTCTGCTGTATGAATTTCCTGTTCTTCAATTGTTCCTTTTTCATTATCCCGTAGAAGGGCATTTCCTCCAAGTGCTACAACTGCCAGTTTTTTCACGATTTATCGATTTTAAGTATTGGTTAAACATCGATCTAAAGTAACAATATATCAGAGAACCGGAATCTGCAAAATATCATATTCCAAACAATAATTTTCGAACCATTATCATACAGTCCGTCTATCGATTAGCTCCAGCTTCTGTGAAATACTACCAGCATCTGGCAACCAACAGGCGGCAACTAGTTATAAATTTTTGGCATGTATACCCTAAATACTTAAACCATATCGCTTAATTCACAAATCCCAACTGGTTTTCGCCAATCTTCGATTCAAAATTCCTAATTCTTAATTCCTTTGGTCTTTTTTTAGTTAAATTTGCGGTGCAGTTAAATGCATTTTTTTAGAAATAAATTTGATCTCAGATACATGGTCCGCAGCAAGAACGAAAAAGCAGGTACTACTTCCACAAAGAAAGGCGGAATTGGTGGTCGGTTAGGAAATCTCAATACTTGGGAACGCATTGGTGGCATACTGGCTATCCTCCTGTTTTTCTTTTCAATATACCTTCTTATTTCATTTATTTCCTTCTTTATTTCAGGAGGAGCCGATATTAGTCACCTCAATATCACTTCCAAAGAATTATTGTCGAATCCCGATTTGAAAATTCAAAATGCAGGTGGACGTTGGGGCGCGGTAATGGCCAATATATTTATCAACAAGGGTTTCGGAATTGCCTCAATGGGATTTATTTATCTTTTTGTGATTATTTCGTTACGGTTGGGCAAGATCGGCAAGTTTTCGTTGAAACGAAATTTTGCATACGGCATTTTTCTAATTATCTGGACATCGATTGCGTTTGGGTATTTTTTCTCTTCATTATACCAAAAATCGTTTCTGTTTCCGGGAGGAAATTATGGCTATTTTATCAGTCAGTTGCTTAATTCAACCATTGGGAAAATGGGCACCTTTTTTCTGATTCTGGCCTCCATCCTGATTTGTATTATCATTGCTTTCGAGGATGCCTGGCCGCTTATTAAGAAGTGGGTGACTTATAAACGATTGAAGAGTTTGAAAGCAGCATCTGTTAAAAAGGAGGAAATTGCCGAAGAAGATACTTTTTCAATTCCTCAGGCCCCGGTGATTCCAACCAAAGAAAAAGCATTTGCAAAAGTTGCCGTTGGAGACAATGTTGAAATCGTTTATGCAGGCAGCAAGGCATCTGACCAACTCGAAATTGAGCGTGAAGTGATCCACCATGAGGAACCGTCACCATTTATTAACCGACCGGCGATCACTCCGGAACCGCGAAAAAGTGCAGATGATGACGGATTATATGAAGGTGCAGACGAAGATATGCCTGACTTTGATCCAACACTCGAATTGTCGCGTTACAAGTTTCCGCCCATCGAATTACTCGAAGAACGCTCAACCGGCAATCCGCAGGTATCGGATGACGAATTGATTGCCAATAAGAATAAGATTCTCCAGACGCTGAAAAACTACAATATTGATATTGTAAAAATCAAAGCGACCACCGGTCCGACAATCACACTTTACGAGATTGTTCCGGCGCCAGGTGTCAGGATCTCGAAGATTAAAAACCTCGAGGATGATATCGCTTTGAGCCTTGCCGCTTTAGGTATCCGTATCATTGCACCTATTCCGGGGAAAGGAACAGTCGGAATTGAAGTTCCAAACAGTAAACCAGAGATCGTTTCGATGCGTTCGCTGATTGCCTCTAAAGTTTTCCAGGAAACCGATTTTGAACTGCCGCTCGCTTTGGGAAAGACAATTTCGAACGAGACATTCGTAGTCGATCTTACAAAGATGCCGCATATTCTGGTTGCCGGAGCTACCGGACAAGGAAAATCGGTAGGTCTAAACGCCATCATCTCTTCGTTACTTTACAAAAAACATCCTGCGCAACTTAAATTCGTCTTTATTGATCCCAAGAAAGTTGAATTAAACCTTTACGCCATTATTGAAAAACACTTCCTTGCAAAAATGGAAGGGGAAACCGACCCGATTATTACAGATGTTCAACGGGTTAAAAACACGCTAAACTCACTCAATCATGAGATGGATATGCGCTACGACCTGTTAAAGAAGGCGCATGTGCGTAACATTAAAGAGTATAACGAGAAATTCATCTCGCGTAGATTAAATCCGGAGAAAGGACATAAGTACCAGCCTTACATCGTAGTGGTTATTGATGAGTTTGCCGACCTGATTATGACTGCGGGTAAAGAAATCGAATTACCGATTGCACGTATTGCCCAGTTGGCGCGTGCCGTTGGAATCCACATGGTGATTGCGACGCAGCGTCCTTCAATAAATATTATTACGGGAGTTATAAAGGCCAACTTCCCGGCTCGTATTGCATTCCGTGTGGCATCGATGGTCGACTCAAGGACAATTTTAGATACTCCGGGTGCCAACCAGCTAATTGGCAAGGGCGATATGCTCGTTTCGACTGGGAGTTCGCTTATCCGTGTGCAATGCGCGTTCGTCGACACACCAGAAGTTGAAGCTATCGCTAAATACATCAGCCAGCAACCTTCTTATCCAAGCGCTTACTTACTGCCTGAATGTGAAGTTGATGGATCTGATGATTCAAACACCGTTGACTTAAAGAACCGCGACGAACTCTTCGATGATGCTGCAAGAATCGTGGTGATGAATCAGACGGGGTCGACTTCTGCGATACAGCGCAAATTCTCGATTGGTTATAACCGGGCCGGGCGAATAATGGATCAGCTGGAGGCTGCAGGAATCGTCGGACAAAACGAAGGAAGCAAAGCGCGTCAGGTATTATTACAGGACGAATACGCTTTGGAACAATTATTGAAGGGTTTAAATCAATATTGAGATTTTTAATTTATAAAGTTGAAAATGAAAGCTGTTTTAATATTTAGTGTTTTATTTCTGTTTACCGGATCGTTGTTTGCACAGCAGGATACAAAGGCAAAAGAGATTCTCGACAAACTTTCGCAAACAAGCAGAAGCTACAAAACCATTCAGATCGATTTTGCGTTTACGCTCGAAAATAAAACCGGCAGTGTTACCGAAACGAATGAAGGTTCGGTCGCATTAAAAGGGAAGAGCTACCGGTTACATATGCCAGCCATGGGGATGGAAGTTTTTTCGAATGGTACAGCAATCTGGAGTTATATGACAGAATCAAATGAGGTTAATATTACTGATAATGATCCAAATAGCGATGATGAATTGAATCCGGCCAATCTTTTTACAATCTATGAAAAGGGATTTAAATATACCTACATCGGTGAGGAAACCATCGCAGGTAAAGCTGCACAGGTAATCGATCTCTTTCCAACGGATAAAACCAAAGAGTTCACCAAGGTC
Source organism: Mariniphaga sp. (assembly GCA_010906965.1). Classification (GTDB taxonomy): domain Bacteria; phylum Bacteroidota; class Bacteroidia; order Bacteroidales; family Prolixibacteraceae; genus JAAFHB01. The sequence continues at coordinate 10,598 of JAAFHB010000243.1, forward strand.
AGGTTGTATGTCGACAAAGCGAAATCGCAGATATTAAAGGCAAAGACATTTAACAAAGATGGGAATGCCTACACGCTCTCGATGAAAAATATGAAAACCGACCAGAATTTAACCGACGACTATTTCAAATTCGATGCGGCCAAATATCCCAAGGTTGAAGTGAACGATATGAGGTAAACCAAAGGAAGGTTAAAGGATAAAGGGTAAAGGGTAAAGTTTAAAGAGGAATGATGCAAGCAGCAATTTTATTTATTGTCACTTGCATCTTTTTTCTTTATTACCAGATCCCTCGCCTTTACTGCCACAATCTTACCGTTATGAGAAAAAACAAGCTCTGAATCATCTTTTTGTTTCTCGATCAACAATCTTTCGTAGGCAAGGTCAATGCCCTTGATGATTTTATCACGCATCACTTTAACTTCATCCTTGTTCATTGTTCAATTATTTGATTATAAATATCATGTCTATAAACTCGCTTTTCTGCATTTACAAACTCCTTGCAATTCAGCATATCGGGCAATACAGAATACGAGGCTGTTGTCTTTCCAGCTCCATTGCAACCTGATATGATGTATAAATTAGGCATTCTCTTTTTTGTCAAAGATATTTAATTTTCCTGGCTCAACGTGATTACCAATAGTCCGGAATAATTCTGAATTACTTAGTTCATTATAAACGACTTTAAACAAGACCCCGAAGGTTTTCAATACCTTTATGTTTATTTCAGCCCAAAAGTATACCAGTGTTTCACTCCAAAAGTATACCATTTTTAATTAATAAAAAGGCAGTACTCTTGTGATCGGGGTA
>JAAFHB010000244.1 GCA_010906965.1 Mariniphaga sp.
TCAAACGCTCAACCTGCGGATTAATCAGACCAATGACTGGTTTGATATTTTTGCAACAGTGACCTTTGGCCAGTTTTCATTTCCCTTTATCAGGTTGCGCAAAAATATAATGAATCAAATAAGGGAGTTCAAATTGCCCGATGGCGAGATTGCCATCCTACCTTTAGAGTGGTTTGCAAAATATAGTAACATTTTTAGTTTTGGAAAGGTCGGTGAACAGTCGATCAGGTTACAGAATTATCATTTCACGCTGATTGCAGAAATTGCTGATGAAATGGATGTTTCCGTTAAAGACAAAATTGCTTCGTTGAATAAAACCAGCATCGAATCTCAGGATATCCCGGTTGAGTTAAATGCGGCTCTTCGTAATTACCAATACGACGGATATAATTGGATGTATCATCTATTTGCAAAGGGGTTAGGTGGGTGTCTGGCAGATGATATGGGCTTGGGAAAGACGATTCAGGCACTCACGTTATTACTTAGGTTAAAACGGAAGGAACAACTTTACCCTGTATTTCAGCACAAAAAAACGGGTCAGCAATCGCTATTTGTTGAGGATGATAGAGCTGAAGAACAATTGCAATCTGCGACCTTGATTGTACTGCCTGTTTCCCTGGTTCATAATTGGGAAAATGAGATTCGGAAGTTTGCCCCGGCATTGAAAGTAGTTGTTTATAGTGGAGCCAGAAGGCGCGAAAAAAGCTCTATGGAGGATATCATTAATAATTATGATATTATCCTCACGACATACGGAACTGTCAGAAATGATGTGGACGAATTGTCGCAGTACGAGTTTTTTTTCCTGATTCTCGACGAAAGTCAGTACATTAAGAACAGCGAATCCAAAACCTATAAGACGGTTACTGGTATCCGGTCGCAACATCGGATCGTGTTAACTGGTACACCTATTGAAAATTCATTGTCCGATCTGTGGGCTCAAATGAATTTTCTAAATCGCGGATTGCTTGGCAGCAAGAACTATTTCAAACAAGAATTCCTTTTGCCTATTGAACGGGATAAATCGGTAGATGCAAGCGAAAAACTTCAAAAATTAATCCATCCTTTCATACTCAGACGCACCAAAGAAGAGGTTGCCAAAGATCTTCCGTCATTGACGCAAGAGACAATTGTGGTTGAAATGACCCCTGAACAACTTGAATTTTACGAAACCGAAAAATCTGCAGTTAGGAATGTTCTGCTTCAAAATGTGCATGAAGAAGGTTTGCAAAAATCGACATTCTTCGTTTTGCAGGCACTTACCCGACTCCGTCAAATTGCAATTCATCCAAAGTTGATTGATCCTGAGTCTGCTTTTGAATCAGGAAAATTCAACGACATTATCACAATGCTTAGTATACTTGTAGCCGAGAATCACAAAATACTTGTTTTTTCCTCATTTGTAAAACACCTTAATCTGTTGGCCGATGAATTCAAAAAGAAGCAGTGGAATTATAGTCTTCTAACCGGACAGACTACAGATAGAAAACAAGTTATTGAAGAATTTCAGGAAGATCCCGAAAAAAAGATCTTTTTGATTTCGCTTAAAGCTGGTGGCGTAGGATTGAATCTTACAGCTGCTGATTACATCTTTATTACCGACCCATGGTGGAATCCGGCTGCTGAAATGCAGGCAATTAGCCGTGCGCATCGGATTGGACAGGATAAGAAGGTATTTGTCTACCGGTTTATTTCGGAGAATTCGATTGAAGAAAAAATTCAGAAGCTGCAGGATAAAAAATCGAAATTGGCCAATGAATTTGTGAACTCAAACGATCCATTCAGAGATATTTCGAAAGATGAAGTGCTTGATTTATTTGACTAAAATTGAAAAGGACGGAACCGGGCGGTTCCATCCTTTTACTAAAACTAACCAAACTAACTAACCTAACTAAACCTAAACTTATGAAAAAAAATGTACCACAAAGATAATCCTGTGTAGCGTGGTTTCCAAATATATTGTGTTAAAAAAATGTAAATTTCAGTTATTTTTACAAGACAGCAAAAAGGCCTGATTTTCGAAAGAAAATCAGGCCTTTAAACTTTTGCGTTTTCATTGTGTGGTGCCACCTGGAATTGAACCAGGGACACACGGATTTTCAGTCCGTTGCTCTACCGACTGAGCTATGGCACCTTGTTTTCTAACGCGGTGCAAAACTAATCAAATTTTGTTTGCCTCCAAGCGCACGCTGAAAAAAAATCAAAAAAAATCAAATTTAGTTGATTTTTACGAAACCAAAATTAATCCGATGGAGAGTGGCTTTTGAGATCGTTATTTTCAATACTTTTGCAACTTGTTCAAAACCAAATAATGGAATATTTTTCTGCAGTTTTACCCAATGGAATACGGCTGGTTCATCAGTATGTCGATTCACCTGTTTCACATTGTGGAATCATTATTAATACCGGTTCACGCGACGAAGCGCTCCCGGAACAAGGTATGGCGCACTTTATCGAACATACAATTTTCAAAGGCACACTGAAGCGGAAGTCATTCCATATACTAAGCCGTCTTGAAGATGTTGGGGGTGAAATGAACGCATATACGACAAAGGAGGAAACCGCCATTCATGCATCTTTCCTTACCGAGTATTACCAGCGCACCATCGAACTTTTCAGCGATATCTTGATTAACAGTACTTTTCCTGATCAGGAACTGAAAAAGGAGCAGGATGTGATCATTGATGAGATCAATTCCTACAATGATTCTCCATCTGAACTGATCTTTGATGAGTTCGAAGAGCTGATTTTTGAAGGCCATCCAATCGGACGGAATATCCTTGGAACACCTGAAAATGTGAAAGCTTTTACGCGCGAGGATATTCAATGCTTTATGGCGAAAAATTACAACACCGATCAAATGGTGATCTGCTCGGTCGGAAAAATCTCCGGAAAACAGTTTTTTCATCTTGCTGAACGTTACTTCAGTATTTTTCCGGATAATCGACGCACTTTCAATCGGCCGTTGGTTACCGGTTATACTCCCAGATTTAAATCAATCGAGAAAGAAACCTTTCAGGCCCATTGTCTGATCGGAGGTCTGGCATATGATGTACTTCATGCAAATCGGATTGCGCTCGTTTTGTTAAATAATATTCTTGGAGGTCAGTCGGGCAATTCGAGGCTAAATTTAGCACTGCGCGAAAGGAATGGGATTGCTTATAACCTTGAGTCTTCATATACAGCTTATTCCGATACTGGCACCATCACAATTTATTTTGGAACAGACAAAGAAAATCTTGATAAAGCGATTTCATTGATTAAACGTGAAATCAAAATTCTCCAGAATAAATTGCTTGGTGATATTCAGATCAGTAAAGCGAAGAAGCAGTTGGTTGGACAGTTGGCAATGTCGCAGGAAAATCATGAAGATCTGATGCTGTCGCTTGGGAAAAGCTTTCTGATCTATAATAAAATGGATGATTTGGATGTATTATACAAAAAAATAAATGCTGTGACCACATCTCAAATCATGGATATTGCCAACGAAGTTCTGGATTTTGATAAATTATCTGTTTTAATATATAATCAAAGTGATAAAGATTGATAAAGTCATTGATCAATACCTCTTATCACATATTGAGGAAGAGAGTCCGCTGCTGGCGCGGCTCTATCGCCAAACTCAGGTGATGATGGTAAATGGCCGTATGTGTTCAGGCCATTTGCAAGGATCGCTTTTAACGCTTCTAAGCAAGCTCGTTAGGCCTTCAAGAATTCTGGAGATTGGAACCTATACCGGCTATTCTGCGTTGTGCCTGGCGAATGGATTGTCTGATAACGGCATACTTCACACAATCGAAATTAATGACGAGTTGGAACTTCTGGCCGCATCATTTTTCGAAGAGTCGGGTATGCGCGACCGGATCATTCAACACATCGGCGACGCTGATGATATTATTCCTCAATTAGATGAAAAATTTGATCTTGTTTTTATCGATGCTGACAAACGGAAGTATTTATCGAATTACAACCTTCTTTTTCCTAAAGTAGCATTGGGCGGAGTGATTATTGCCGACAATACCTTGTGGGCAGGGAAGGTCGTTCAAAAAGTGGCGACAAATGATGATCAGACAATTGGCATTATGCTATTTAATGATTTTGTAAAGACAGACACCCGCGTCGAGACATTTATGATTCCAATAAGGGACGGAATGACGGTACTTCGGAAAATTTCGGAATAGATCATTGATTCATTAGACGTTATTGGCTATGAGTTTTAAGTAATTTATGAAAGTTTCAGTATTACTGTATTTTTAATCTCTTTCGTCCTGTCATCATCCCATTTTTTTCGTATCTTTCGGTAAGCTAAATCTATAAGCCGATGAAACCTTCATTTGCAAAAGTTTGCATCAAAAGGAATAATCTATGAGAGTTCCATGTCCCGCACATGCGGGATTAAAAAATAAATCATTCTCAAATGAAAGAGGATTTTCTCCATTTTATCTGGAAATATAAACTATTTCAAAGCGATTCTCTTTTTACCGAAGAAGGGGAATCTGTTCAAATTGTAAATCAGGGAAGGCACAATACCAATGCGGGTCCCGATTTCTTCGATGCACGGATTCGGATTGGTAAGACGTTATGGGCCGGCAATATCGAAATTCACCTCAGAGGTTCTGATTGGAACAAGCATGGGCATCAAAACGATCCTGTTTACCGCAATACAATTCTTCATGTTGTTTCAGTGTCAGATATTCAGGTCTTTAATGATTTGGGTTCGTGTGTGCCTGTCTTGGTTATTCGATGGCCTAAATGGATAGAAAACAATTATGAGATGCTGATCAAAAGTCAGGACTGGATTGGTTGTGCGTCAATGTTGTACCAGGTTGATCCTTTTCGAATCAAATTCTTCCTGAACGGAATCGTAATTGAGCGGTTATCGCAAAAAATTGAAACAATCCGTAAAATGCTGACAGAGACAAAAGATGATTGGGGAGAAACTTTTTATTGTATGCTTGCCCGAAATTTTGGTTTGAAGGTAAATGCACTTCCTTTCGAAATGGTTGCTCGCTCACTTCCTCAGTCGGTGCTGGCGCGACATCACGATTCGCTCTTCCAGATTGAGGCTCTTCTTTTCGGACAAGCCGGATTGCTGGGAGAAGAACTATTTGGCGATGAGTACTACCTTGAATTGCGAAAAGAATACCGGTTCCTTGGTGTAAAATATGGACTGAAACCTATTGAAGGTCATTTATGGAAATTTATGAGAATGCGTCCCGGAAACTTTCCAACAATCAGGTTGGCACAGTTTGCGATGCTGATTCATCATTCAAAGGGCCTATTTTCGGCTGTGATTGAGGCAAATAACCTCGAAGATTTGCAGCGGTTATTTATGGTAAAGGCTTCTGACTACTGGGACAATCACTATAGCTTTAATAAACCATCTGTCAACAGGAATAAAGTATTTGGAGATCAGATATTTAGTCTTATTGTAATTAATGTTGTTGTTCCTTTCTATTTTCTGTATGGTGAAAGCCAAAATAAACTATTTTTGAAAGATAGGGCTTTGGATATACTTGAGCAGATGCCGGCAGAGAATAACAGTGCAATAAACCGTTGGGCCGGAGCAGGAGTAGTAGCCGCAAATGCACTTGAGTCGCAGGCATTATTGCAATTGCAGCACAACTATTGTGAGCCAAGGAAATGTCTGGACTGCACCATCGGACATAAAATAATTGTACATGAACCAGTTTGAGCAACAAACAACGAGGACTTTCAGAATTGCCATTTCATTAGTGATTTCAGTGTTTGTATTTGGATTGGTTGGATTTCATTTTATTGAAGGATACGGATTTATCGACTCATTATATATGACCGTTCTTTCAGTTTCGACAGTCGGATTTGAAGTTGTAAGGCCACTTTCATCAGCAGGAAAGTTATTTGTTTCATGCCTTATAATTTTTAGTCTTGGAAGTTTTGCATTCGTTGGATCAAATATTGTTCGGTTCTTTTTAGATGGTGAATTTATAAAAAAATTAAAAACAAACAGGGTGAGCAAACGGATAGAAAAATTGACCGATCACGTAATTATTTGCGGTTATGGTCGGAACGGAGAGCAGGCAGCGCTCGAATTGACCGATCATATTCATCCATTTGTGATCATAGAACGGCGCGAAAATGTAATTGCCCGAATTCAGGAGGATCCAAATCTTCTTTATATTCAGGGTGATGCCACGAATGAAGAAGTACTTCGTACAGCCGGAATTGATCGGGCGAGAGCTTTGATTGCCACAACACCCAATGATGCAGACAATATGTTTGTAGTGCTTACCGCCCGAAGCATGAATTCCGAACTGATCATCGTCAGTCGTGCGTCCGAAATTGGTTCTGATGTCAAATTAAGGCGTGCCGGGGCAACAAATGTGATTATGCCTGAACGAATGGGTGGTCAACGTATGGCTCGTTTGGTTACACAACCCGATGTGGTAGAGTTTATGGAGTATATTTTACTCCAACGAGATCGTGATGTAAGTATCCATGAAGTACATTGCCGGAATTTGGCAAATGTCTACAGTGGAAAGACGATTGGTGAGTTGAGTTTGGGAAGTGTTACGGGAACCACCATTATTGGACTAAAAAACGGAGAGGGCAAATATGTTTTCAATCCTGGAAGCGATTATCCGCTAAGTGTGCTGGATCAGCTGTTCGTATTGGGATCGCCGGAACAAGTCCGAAATCTCAATAATTTCCTTGAAGCTAAAATATGATCTGGTCGTCCAGAAATTACAACTTCAGTCTCTATATACTAAGTTAAAAAGCAATTAAATGTCGCATTCTATAAGTTATCCACCCGTGTCCGATTGCAGACATGAGGCTGTCTCAAAAGCCAAACTCATTTAACCGCAAAGGTCACAGAGATTATTCGCAGAGATCGCAAAGGCTTTATT
>JAAFHB010000245.1 GCA_010906965.1 Mariniphaga sp.
CTGAGAGTTTAACCTGTGCCAGACTATTCAATGCCAGTAAATCATTGGTATCTCCCAACTTTTTCCAATACGAATTCTCAGAGACCACCTTCCCTTTTTCGTCCTGAAGCGTAAGTCTGGCCAGATACACACCAGTTGCGGGTAATTCAGCCACAAAGCAATCGGTCTTGACGTTAGCAGGGACTGCAATTTTAACCGCTTTCGTTGAAACTAACTTTCCGTCAATTGAATAAAGTGCCAAAACGGCCTTTGCAAGCGGAAAACTTTTTAGTGTTGTATTGATGACAATCACTTTGTTATCGTGAAGATTCATCTGGATATGAATAGGTTCACAGGCTTTCATACAGGCAAAGTAGGAACCAAAAGTTTCGTAATCCCATGAGTAGACCTGCCAGACTGTGCTTGGCCAGGCTGGATGGGTCATCCACAAAAGAAGCCCGCTCGTGTTGTTCCAAAGTTTGCTGTTCCACGCTTCGAACATCGCGCGATGACTTTCATAATTCAACATCTGCGCCTTTTTGCAGAAATCATCCAGGTCTTTAGGTTTCCCGAAATTGCTTGAAATTGAAGCAATCATATCTTTTTGTCCGTCGTGCAGGTCATGATAAAACCAGACATCACTAATTGGCCATACATCCTCTTTTGACATCATTTTCCGCATGGATTCGGCCGTTGGGATGGATGGTGTGCCTAATTCAGTATTGAAACCGGCAGCATTGTTTCTGAAATATTCAGCAGGGTCCTTGAAGTAATTCCATGGACCGCTCCAACGCAGGTTTAAAACACGCGAATTGGGATTGTAATGACGCGTGGGATCTTCAGTTGCGATCAGATTTTCAAGCTGTTCCTCCAATTGCGGCAATGGAACGCCTTCATTTCGGGCACACCAAACAGCAATGGATGGATGGTTCCGAAAACGGCGCAATACATCACGCGCATTATCCAGAAACAGCAGGTTGTCGTTTACATTCAGGTTGTAACCCTCGGTCGAAAGCCAGAAATCGTTCCAAACTAACAATCCATATTCATCGGCCAGTTCGTAATAGATCTCTTCGGTCGATTCACCCGTCCAGTTACGGATCATTGTGAAATTGGCATCTTTGTGCAAACGGAAGTAAGGCTCAAGATGCTTGCGGTCAGACTGTTTCATTGCATCATCCATTCCCCAGTTTCCGCCTTTGCAGAAAATCCGTTGTCCATTTACCTTGATCACCATATAAGGACTGATTGTGGTATCGCTCAATGCTGTTAATTTAGATGGATCAACATCTTTATGAATACTTGAAATCAGGATTTTGTCCTTGTATTCACGCGTTTTATTGTTATCGAAAACAGGTTTCCCGTCGGTGATGTCTTTGATCGGATTAAATTCAATCCGCCAGCCTTTTTGGTCCGGCACATCCACATTTAATTCGTACGACAGTTCACGAATCCCGAACCGAACCGATTTCTCATCAGAAACAGTTCCGTTCGTTTCAACCTTTAGTTTGAGCATATAAAAGTTCTGTTTCCCGTAACCATTGGGCCACCACAAACGAGGTTTTTTTAAATTCAGCTGCGAAAATTTATCAGGCGTAAAGTGGATCGTTTTAACTTCACCTGCATTTAAATCAACCGATTGGCTAAAGCTAATATTTTCAATACTTCCTGTTACATTGAAGGTTTGTTTGGTAGTTGAGGTATTTCGAACCAGGGTATTCACACTAATCCTGGCAGATGTGGTATCAGGGAGTGCTAAATCGGTAATAATTTGAGGGTCAGAAATAACAACGCCTTCGGTGAAACGTAGACGTACATCCTGCCAGATTCCTATATTTCGGTCGCGAATACCGGGAACCCAGTCCCAACCTTCGGATGAAATGAAAGTTGGTCCATCCAAACAAAGCTGTCCGCCATTGGGCCCCTGACCTGCACTTGGCGATTCTTCCTGCGGAATACCCGGATTGGGCGGAGGTAATATCTGAACTGCCAGCACGTTTTCACCCGAATTATTGATCGCGTCGCTTACATTAAATTCGCCACGAACAAAAGCGCCGTTCATCTTGCCAATTTTCTTTCCGTTTAACCAGACGATCGCCCGGTAATTGATCCCATTCAGTACCAGCCATGCCGTTTTATTGGCTTGTTCGTTTGGCACATGGAATGAAAGGCGGTACCACCAATCCATCCGGCAAAGCGTATCAGGAATTGCTAAATTATTGAGTCCAAAATACGGATCGGGATAAACGCCTTGCTGAACAAGGGTAGTAAGCACCGTTCCCGGAACAGTTGCATTGTACCATGACGCAGTTGCAAAAGCTGGTTTTGAAATGGTTTCACCCGTTGCACCGACTTTTTCGGCTTCCAACATTTCCCATCCCGATGCCAACACAAATTCACCATCTTTTTCTGCTTTTAAAGTGCACGGAATTTTTTCCTTGGCTATGCGAACGACGGTTTGAAACGGAACTTTCGATTTAGGCAAAGTCGATTTCTCCTGCGGTTGCGACAATCCAAAATTTAATTTGTTCTGAGCAAACAATTTAGTCGGAAAAATATTGATTTCAATTACAAATAAGACAATTAAAATCAGAGCATTGATTGGTTTACAGTAGTTCATTTTAATCTATTTCCAATATAAATAAATATTTCAGTGTTATCTTAATTTTCCGTAATCCCCTTCCACTGATCGGTGCGGAAAGGTGATGCCGGCAACCCTTCTTTGTTGCAGAGATTTCCATCCGGATTACTTGCCCATGAATACCGTACAGCCACCGGTTTTGAAACCTTATCTGTGCTTACAATAATTTGATTCCCTTCGATGACGGCCTCTGCCCAGTAGAATTTTTTATCATCGCCTGCAATTGCAAAACCTTTTAAAGGCAGCGTTTTGCCAGACGTCAATCCGGTTCCTGTTGAGGTAAATGAAATCCGGATTTTCGAGCCCTCTATTTTCAATGATTCATAAACAGGTCCTGAAAAAACAATATTTTCACCGTAAGCAACACTTTGTGCGGCAAGGAACAACCTCTTTCCAACATCCAGTTTGTTCTTTGGATGAATGTCGTTCGCGTCACCAATGTCGATGGTTACGGCCATACCGGTGTTTGGGTATTTCAATGTCATCTGTTGCGCTTCACGCAGTTCAGCCCAATCATTATCAGCAGGTTCTGCTTGCTTGTCACGGAAATTAGCCAACTGGACAAAAAGGAAAGGGAAATATCCTTGTCCCCAGCGAACACGCCAGTCTTCGATCAACATTGGAAAAAGCGTTCTATATTGATAAGCTTTACCTGCATTGTTTTCGCCCTGATACCAAATAGCGCCTTTTATTCCGTAAGGAATTAAAGATGAGATTTCCCCGTTGTAAAGCACATTTATTTTATTGTAGTAATCCTGCCACTGCGGAATTTCAGGTTCAATCGTACTGTTAAAGCGCCATTCGCCGACTAAACTAATCTTGGTTTTATTATCAATCGAAACCAAATTGGCTTCGACCTCTTTTAATCCTAAATTAGCACTTCCCCAATTCGCCAAAAGGCGGATGGCAACGACATTTTTCCCTTTAGTGAGCTGTTTACCAGACACGAGGAAAATTTGCTTTTTAGTTATCTTATCTTCCTTAATTTCAATTGGTTTTCCGTTGATGTAGCTATCGAAACTTCTGCCGGAAATTGGGATTTGCAAAGTAAAATCCGTCAATTTAGTTTCCCTCCCAATATCAAATGTTTTCCGAAACCATACAAAACCCCAGTAACCGCCTAAATTGATGCTTGACATATCCATCGGATATTGGGTGAGATTCCAGGGTGTATCATCATATTTTTTTAAATGTACACCAGCGGTGATTCCCGATTTTGCTGCCTTTGAAATACTATCACGCGATCGGTCAGCCTGAATATTCTTTTGCACATAGCCTTTCCACCTGATAGGATCGGTATCGAATTCCTCAACCTTTTTTGTGAAATCGGGATGAGATTTAAGCATTTCAGCGCTCATCCAGGTCTCAACGCTTGTTGCACCCCACGAAGCATTGATGATTCCTACCGCTACATTTTTGTTTTTCAAAATTTCGCGGCCAAAGAAGTAAGCTACAGCAGACATATCTTTAACAGAAAGAGAAGTGCAAGCCTTCCATTCTGCATTTCCCATATTTTGAAGCGGAACCGAACTTGTTTGCTTATTGACAGCGAAATACCGGAGATTTGGATAATTGGCATCTGCGATTTCCTGCGCAGTATGAGGGCCAACTCCTGAACCAACCTGCCATTCCATATTCGATTGTCCGGATGCAAGCCATACTTCACCAATCATTACATCCTTTACTTTGATGGTATCTTTATCCCATATTTTCATTTCAAAAGGACCGCCTACAGTCATTTCGGGAAGCCTGATCATCCATTTTCCATCAGAATTTGTTTTTGTTGTACCTGTAAAACCAGCTAATTCAACCTTTACAAGCGAGCCAGGTTGAGCCATTCCCCAAACCGGAACCTGCATTTTTTGTTGCAGGACAATATGATCACTAAAAATGGAAGGCAATTGAATCTTATTATCTGCTTGTCCGAATCCATTTAGATAAGTGACTAAAAATAAAATAGATAAAACTATTCTTTGCATATCGTTGGTTTATTTGTGATTGAGATTTTAATATGATAAAAGTAATTCGTTTAAATTAATTTGAAAGCTTTTTATTTAAGTTCTTTCCCAAATATCTATTTCATTGATTAAATGACATTTAAAACAAAATAAAAATGTTTATTGTTATTTAGACCAGATTAAAATAGCAAATCTAAACAGAAATTAATATCATTGTCCTTTTGTTATAAAACAAGAGCAACCATGGGATGCACTTTATGCAATACAAATATAGAATCAGACCGGCCGGAAATGCTTGGAACATACGACTGGCTCAACGATTTACCTGATACGAGTTACGAATCGAATATTGTCGAAATACGCTTCAAAGGAACGCGCAAGGAGTTTTTCAGAAATGAAGATGGCATCCGATTAAAACGTGACGAATTGGTAGTCGTTGCCTGTTCTCCGGGTCACGATGTTGGGGCTGTTTCCCTAACAGGGAAGTTGGCAGAACTTCAGTTCAAGCGAAAGGTGAAAAAACCTGATCGGCACGAGTGGAATAAGATTTACCGAAAAGCAACCCCTTCGGATGTCATAAAATGGGAAGAAGCCAAAGCACGTGAAAACAAAGTGATGATACGCGCTCGCCAGATGTCTAACGAATTGAATCTGAATATGAAAATTGGCGATGTGGAATTCCGTGGCGACAACACAAAGGCTATTTTCTATTACATTGCTGATGAACGGGTCGATTTCAGGGAACTAATCAGAAAGTATGCGTGGGAATTTTCGATTAAAATTGAAATGATGCAGATTGGTGCGCGACAGGAAGCCGGACGCATTGGTGCAGTTGGATCTTGCGGACGTTCACTGTGTTGCTCAACCTGGAGAACCGACTTTACAAGTGTTACCACAGATGCCGCGATTAAGCAGGGTTTATCGCCCAATGCAGAAAAAATGACAGGACATTGTGGTAAACTAAAATGCTGCCTCACCTACGAACTCGATCAATACCTTGAAGCACTGGAAGATTTCCCGAATGAACTGCTGTCCATCGAAACCGATAAAGGAATTGCACGTCATTTTAAGACAGATATTCTTCAGAAGAAAATCATGTACAAACTCGAACATTCAGAAGGTCGAATTTTTGTACTTGATCTGGAAGATGTCAAAAAATTTCTGAATATGAACAAGCGGGGAGAAAAACCTTCGATTGAAGGCTTTGCAGATCAGGGTCAGAAGGAAGAAAATATGATGAGTGTTGGAAATTGGGATCAACAAACATTGCCCACAAAACCGGCTGCATCTAAAATTCGCTCTAAAAGCCACCGCCTTGCAAAAAATTCTAATTTTGCCGGGCCTGATTCATTTTCAGGGCAAAAACCGATAGTTTAGTATGCCCAATTTTTGGAGAAATCTTTCGAAACCAATTTTTGCATTAGCTCCTATGGAAGATGTGACCGACACATCTTTCCGCGAAGTAGTGGCCGGACTCTCTGATCCGCAATATCTTCATATTCTTTTTACAGAATTCACCTCGGTGGATGGCATGAATCATCCGAAAGGTAAAGTCAAGGTCGGAGAACGACTGTTCGTGAGTGAATCGGAGAAAGAATTGTTAAAACAGAAAAATATCAGACTCGTTGCGCAAATTTGGGGCAATAAACCGGAAATATTCCATAAAATAGGTGCAAGAATTCGTGATCAGCTCAACCCCGAAACGCTGTTCCTGGGTAATGGTGATGTATTTTCGGTTTCACAAGGGGAAGAATTAGTTGCCAAATTTGGACTTGACGGTGTCATGATCGGACGGGGGATTTTTCACAACCCGTGGTTCTTTAATCCATTGCGTCAATCTCCTTCAAAATCAGAAAAATTAGCGCAGTTGCTGCTTCATACCAGGTTATACGAACAAAATTGGAGCGGGAAAAAGAATTTTAATCAGTTGAAACGCTTTTATAAAATTTATACCAATGACTTCACGGGTGCTGCCCAGTTGAGAGCCCAACTGATGGATGCTAAAACGTATGAAGATGTTTATCAAATTACCAATGCCTTTATAAAAGAATTGCCGTTGCTTTAATACAACGGCAATTCAAGAGAATTATAATTGATAATCAATATATTAAAACCATTCTGCCAATTTTATTATTCACTAAAGCTTAGACTGTTGGCAATTTCCAGGGTTCCCTGTAACTTGGAATCAGATATTTATTAGCTTCTTCGTCGTTCGTGAATTTGACTCCGTCCCAGACAAGTTTTTTACCAGTACGATAAGCAATATTACCCAGAGCTGAGAATTTTGCAAT
>JAAFHB010000017.1 GCA_010906965.1 Mariniphaga sp.
ATTTTTTCAGGGACTTTTATCGTCAATTCACCCAATTTTACGTTCAAAGTAGCTGAAACCGGACGGTTCAGAATGTTGGTGATTTGAAGTTCCATCACCGGATTTTGCTCAATGCGGCTGATCATGTCTTTGGCAACAATTTCAACAGGTTCGTAACCTTCAACAATACCTTGTTTTAATGCTGAAGTCAAGCGGGCGAAAGAACCTTTTGAGCCGTCGGTGCGCAAAAAATAGCCCTGAAAAGAAAGTGGAATTTCGATGATTTTTCCTTTCGCAGGAACCTGATTTCCGTAGAAGTCGAACAGTGAAAATGATGGATCTGCTTTGATGGTCATTTTACCGCCGGTCAATGCTTTGTAATTGGCAAGCTGATCCTGAAGTTTTCCCCTTTCAGGAGAATCAGCAGGTAACTGACTGATTTGCTTCCTGATTTCCTCCTTTTCGAGTGCTTCCTTTGTGCTACGAACATCACGAAAAAGCACATTTTCGGCGCCAAAAGCTTCGCCAATATCGCCAATTACTACCACCGTTCCATCGTCGGGATTATTCTTGTAGCCATCGAAACACATCACCCATGGCAGGCCGTTTTTAAAAAGCAGTTCTTTAAAATCGCGTTCACCAATCATGTGTTGAACCGCGCCCATTGCGGCTGCCTGAGACCAGACGAAAGGCACAGCATCTATTTCTTTCGTGCCATCGGCAGTATGAATTTGTTTTTTATCGGGACTTCCTTCATGAGCGCCTGAAACCATGTATGCGCCCTGGATTCCCATCGAACGGTCGTAACCAGCCGAACGGTTTGTTGCTACCACAGTTGCAATACGATCGTCGGTATTTCCCACCCAACTTTCAGTATCCCAAATTAATACCCGGCCTTTGTGATCTTTACGTGCATTCCACTGCGGGTACAAACAAGGTGATTCCATGCCTTGATAATGGATGGAAACGAAATCAAAAATGGGCAAAAAATCCATCGTTCCATCACTGAAAAGCTTGTCCCATGCATTCGCATGCGAATCACAGCCACCCATCAGCACGTCAGCTCCCTCTTTTCGGGCATCCAAAACACCGTTTGCCATGGCTTTGTATATCTCGCGATAGCGAAGCACATCCGATTGCCATCCGGCGATTGAAATTCCTTCCCATGGTTCATTCCATAAATGAACACCCGTGACACATCCTTTTGGCCAACCATTATCCACACAAATATTTTTTACAAATTGCTGAAAATCGCTATCTAACTGGGGTAGCCATACATAATCCTGCTTGGTTTTCAGAAATACACCTTTTTCATCAAGAAACGACCGCGGATTGCCCATCGGAACCAGATCTGCCCCTTCACCGAACAATAGCAAAACAGTAATATTATTGTCTTTGTATTCTTTTAGCTTTCGGTTAATTCTCTCCATTGTAGACACATAATCGCGGCTGGTGGTGGGCATATACGAAATCCCCATGCGGATGGCCTGAACACCAAGTCGGCTAAGGAAAGCAGCCCCCATATCGTCCAATGCCTGTTTCGGATATTGAATGGCCATCGGGTTGGGTTTGAACGAACGAACGATACTTGTCCCCAGGCGGCGGCCATATTTTCCAAGGTCGAAAACAATGGCATAAGCTCCAAATATTTCAGGAATATTCGGTTCTATTTCGATATTCGTAAAACCGTTGGCCGAAATATTGACTTTTACTGATATCGACTGAATATCAGCTATTTTAAATATTTCAGGCAACCAAGTATCATTCGGGATTCCCTTTGTGCCATACTGAATAATATCAACTTTGGCATCAACTGAAATGGGTTCATTGATATTGTTAAGGAGCTGGAAAGTAAATTTTGATTTCTCCCCAGGCCAAAAAAGATTAGTTGTTGACGAAGTTCGAATACATGTCACATCAAAATCGTAGTGACGTTGTTTTTTCTTGAGGTTCAGCACTTTTTCGTAGTTGACCCAATCAACTACATCGTACATCTGGGCATAGCTATTTTGCATAAAAACAATGCAAAACAGAATTAAAAATGTTGTTTTAAGTTTCATTTTTTCAGTTGTTTTAAATTCTCATTAATATTTAGATTGACTATAAAATTTCATTTTTTGTCTCACTATTTCGGCAAGTTTTTGATTTCCAATTTCAACTTTAATCGTTTCCGGAATCAATGCTAAAAACCAGGTTTATTTATAAGTCAATGATTTCCATGGTTTTAATAACTTATATTCGCCCTGATTCTCCAATTCGATATAACTTTTTTCTTTGTTGATATAAATCTCGACTTCTCCTTGTTCCGGAGAATAGGATTCGGGTTTGGTGTCTGGGAACTGCTTGACAAACACTATTCCGTTTATTGCATAAGCCAGCCAGCCTTCCTTTGCAGTTGAAAACATCTTCAGGTTATCTGGAATTGGCTTTTTATCGATTAAATTCCAGCTTATTCCATCATTCTGAAGATCTGGCTTCAAACTTGATTCCGGAACTTTGCCTTTCCCACCGTCGGGAAAAAAGGTAATTCCACCTCATGGAACGCGGGTAACTTCCCAGGCTCCGACTGATTTTGAAGTTTCAGATATATTTCGAATAAGATATTCAATCTGAATCGTATTTTCACTTGCAATTGTAAATGTTTTCTCAAACTGAAAACCACTTTTAGGATCAGGCTCACTGATCATTTTCAAAACAGTACCTTTTTGTTCGACCAGATATTCCATACTGTCCAAAACTGCAAACGGTGGCCAGCCCCAGTCGCTTTGGGGCGCTGTCCATAGCGTTGAGCCAAAGTTTTCGTGTTCTGATGATTGGGTTAAAATCTCAGTTTCACCGTACTTAAATGAAATTATCCGGCCACCACTGGCAGATATTTTCATCACAATATCCCCGCTTAACACCTCGAACTCCGGTGTTGTTTTATCACTTCCAAAAGTGGCAGTATTGGTACAAAGTGCAGTAACCCCCATTAAAAAATAAACAAAGCAAAATCTTAACTTATTACTCATTTGATAACTATTAATTGTCTGATTAATCATTCTTCCAAATTTTGCTTAATGCTAAAGCAGCTGGCTTAGGGTTTCCATCAAAATCAATGATGGAGGTATTTGCAGTGCAAGGGTAGCTATCATGCCCCATCCAAATAATAAATCCGCCACAAGCAGGGAATCGTTTTTTACACGCTGTAAGAGCAATAGTAAGGCCTTGTGTCTGACGTTTTTGACTCCATTCAACATATTCTTCAATTGAACCAGATATTTTACCTTGATGGCCTAATTTATATTCATCCCATTCAATCCACCAGTTAAACCGGTTCCACAATGGGTTTTCACGATTAGCTGGAAGGGCAGGATAAATTCCTTTATATTTGTTTATAAGCTCGGCAGAAGATGCTCCAGCCACTCCAACTTCAGAATGCATAAGGGCATCATCTAACTGCCAATAATTTTCCACAGCCGACATTGTTTTATCAGTTTCAGTAAATGGTAATGACCATGGGCCATGCGTATCCCAATTGATCCCCTTCCCAAAATTATCAAGTCCTCCCCAAATATTAATTCCAGAAGGAGAAGCAGAAACAAACCTTCTTTGGGGGTCTTCAGCTTTTACAATCTCTTTTAAACTTCGGATCATAGGATGTTTATCAGTTACAATTCCTGTGTCGCCATATTCATATAATTCATTTCCCCCACACCACATCAGCAAAGAAACATGGTGTCGCAGACGTTTTATATAACTGCGTGCAATAACAGAAATAGCTTGGATTTCAGGAGCAGTTTCAGGGGGATAATTATCAAATCCTGAAGAAGATAATGGAAATTCCTGCCAAAGGAATATCCCCATCTCATCGCAAAGGTCATAAAACCATTTTTTTTCAATAATTGCCCCACCCCATACGCGGAATATATTAACACCCAGATTCTTATAAGTAGTAATCAATTTACGGTAGTCTTCCTCACGTAAATCGGCAAAATTAGGACGTATAGGCGTCCAATTCACCCCTTGAAGGAAAAGTGGTTTATTATTTACGACACAAAGCCAGGGGTCAGCTCCGTTTGGAGCATTTGTATTGGTTTCCCAACAAATGTTCTTAAAACCTATATTTTGCATGGTTTCCTGCCTGATATTTCCTCTTTCGTCGTATAAGGTGCATTCCAATCGGTACATAAATTGTTCCCCCTGTCCATTAGGGAACCAGCGGTTAACCTTCAAGTTAGTCCATACTTTCCCATCGCGTATTTGTGTACATGGCACTATTTCGTTAATAATAAACCTTCCTTGTTTATCTTTTAATTCAATAGCAAGTTTCCCTTTCATGGCATTAGGAGTCATTTCTGCTGACACGGTCAGTTCTCCTTGATCCTTAAACCTATTAGCAGTTGTAGAAACATTCAAGTGATCAATTACTACCTGGTCCTTTTCAGTTACTTCTATTATAATATCATCCCAAATACCAATCTGGACATTTCTGGGCATCCAGTCCCAAATATAATAAAACCGGGGTTTCCAATCTTTTATTTTTGAGGTAAAATAGGGGGTTCCGATATATCGGGGAGGAGGATTAAAAACCACTTGAATAGTATTATTACTATCTTTTATAAAAGGATTAAGATCAAAAGTAAAAGGGATAAAAGAGTTATTAAATTGTCCAGCCTCTTTTCCATTTACAAGCACAACACCATTGTCATCCAGACCATTACAAATCAAATTTATATGTTTATTTTTTTGTAACCAATCATCTGGAATTTTTGTAGAAAAAACCCAATTCCTGTTCTCCACCCACTCACAATCTTGATGATTTAATCCAATATTCCAATCCTTAATAATACCTGCTTGCCTGAGAGCCAACTGCACAGAGCCTGGAATTGTTATTGGAATTCCCCTCACAACCGAATTTGGTTTATCCGTAATTGAATTCATTGACCACCTCCAACTTTCAGGATTAAAACCCCATAATTTCCATTCCAGGTTAGAGGCATTATAAGTTCTTTTTATCAAATTTTGTTCATCATTTAATCGGTTTTTAGCACCTGAAAAAAAACAGGTACAGCAAATTAAAAGAATTACTAAATAAAAATGTTTCATTGTTTTATAAATAAAGATTACTATTTACGATGATAAAAATACCAGCTAATTTCTTTCATTTTATTTTACCTAAATTTTTAAAGACCAGGTATAACTACACGATGTTGGCCTAGCTTTTTGCTCTTAAAGTGGCAGAGCATTAAAAATTAGATATTACCTTAAGGCAGTTCCACAAAGTTTTGTAAAAAATCAATTTTAGCATCAAAAGTGTTTTTCCATTTTTCATAATTCCAATGAGGAATTCTCTGGCTCAGAGGTGTTTGATGCGGATGCCAGCAGTTATTCGTCCACAACCAAGGATATTTATTCGTTAAATTTCTCATCTCCTCAGTAAGTTCCAATTCTTTCCGAATAATATCTTCATAAATATTTGGGCGACTACTTTTTTCTGCAAATTTAGCTGCAGCACACCAGTTTAACGCAGATTGAACACTTAATACCTGCCCATGTATAGCTGCCAATTCAACCTGACTTACCTCTGATGAACCTTCCAATTCATCAGCTATTGAAAGATTTCTGTAACTGTCTTCAAAATACTTTAATACATTATTAAAATGAAATGATAATCGATCAGATAAAAGTGTAGTAAAAAAATTATATGGAGAGAAATAATGTATTTTATGCATTTGGTCTTTTTCGCCAAAACAAGATCGTTCGAAAGGAGTTGCAATACACATTGCCCATGAAAACCCTAATCTACCCGACATGGAATTCCCCCAACAACCATTATCACTTATTCCGATGGGTAAACAAGCAAACCCTTTATCAAATGATTGCCAGCCCTTAATAGCAAAATTGCGCGCCTTTTTATTGTGAAACATACGTTTCGCAATTTCTTCTAAGAATTCGGTTTCACTTAAATCAGGGTTTTCATTAAATAAAGCAACAGCTTCTTCATTGGCTCCCTGATGATGTCCTCCACATTCAAAATCAAGGAATTTATCTACCCCATTGGCCTGTAGGTTTTTAAAATACCTGTATAATCGCCCTGGAAAGGGAGGATTAGCGAGAAAAAAATCATCAATATTTGTCCCGGTAGGAGTCATATTGATGATATGATCTGCTCCAACACGTTTAACCCATTCTAAAAAATCGGGGCCTGGTTGGTCTGTTAATATTGAACAATCCCATAAACGATCACCAGGAATATTTTTTTCAATGTCCTGCCGACTGTTCATTTCCATCTTTGTAACAACAAAATACTCACCGGTTAACCTGCTTAAAACAGCTTGTTTAAAGGACTCTTGCCAAAACCAGGGATATAATAGAAAATGAGCATCCTTCCTAACATGTAGCATTGCCTGTTGAATGGTTTCCAAAAGATTTGCAGCATGTTCAGCTATTTCTGTTCCTTTAGAATTCGGGCAACTGGCATCACAGATATAACACTCATTATCTTCTATTGCTACTTTCAAGCCCTTTACTTGAGGGAAATCATTCATGAATTTTTGAACCATGGTATCAATAAATTTTAAGCCTTTTCCCATTTTGCACGTACACAACGTTTTTTTAGGTACGCTGGTTTCAGGAGAGCCACCATATTGCCTGATTCCGATTGCATCGGGATTGTCTTTTTCCAAATTGGCTATCAATTCATCGGTTAATTTGGGCATCCAAAATGAGCAGTAAATATCTAAATCATGTTTTTTGCATAATGCACACAATTTAGTTAAATAGTCGACATATATCTTTTTGTCCTTGCTGAATGTGAAATCATACATGTTAAACAGCCTCCAATTTCCTCCAAATCCCTGATCTGGATCCTTCTCCCAGGTCCATCTTAAAAAATCATCTTCGATCCAAATACCGGTATATCCTTTTTGTTTATATCGGATTAGGTCAGGTTCCAGTTCCTCCACATTATTGTGACGCTGGGGGAGAGCTAATGCAATTTTAAAATAGTCATTCTTTTTGATGATGGGTTGAGAATAAGCTGTAAGCCCCAAGAGTAGTATTATTCCTATGCTAATATAATTTTTTCCCATTTTAATTCCTTTAAATTTCAGAGATAAACCAACCTCTTCGATGTAATTATTTATGCTTGTTTTTTTGTTTTATAAAAATTCATATCATTTAAGGATTTAATTAGTTTGATATTGTTTTAAAAAAATCCCTATTTAATCCCAATAGTTACAATTTCATGAGGTTTTAATTTTAAGTGAATGGTTTTACCTTGTATGGTATCAGTGGCGGTTTCATTTAACATCGGAAGTTCAATCAGATTGAGCCGACGTGATGAATTTATTACTATAGGCAAGCTGAGCGTGGCAATCGTTTCCTTTCCTTCCAGTTCAACTAATCGAACTATTAATTCATTTCCTTCTTCTGATTGTTTCATTCCGGTCATTGCAACATTTGCCGGATAAATCGAAAAGAAAGAATCTTCTTCAGGCCGTGTAGCATGCTTTTTTACCAGAGCCAAAGACGGCGGTTCTGCTGCATAGGCCGGAACATTAAAATCATCACCTTCAGCCCAAACCTGATTTTTCCAATCACCAGTATGAGGGAAAAGTGCGTAACTAATGTTAAATTTTCCCATATTCGAATAAATATCGGGGTAATTTGACGACCTCATGAGGGTAAGCCTCAATTCGCCATTATGATATGAATGGCCATATTTTGTTTTATTCAAAAGGGCTATGCCTGTTTTGCCATCAGTTACATCGACCCATTTTTGTGCAGGTACCTCCTGACCATCGTTTGCTTCTGCAATAATACCGTAGGCATTTTGATGCAATAATGAAGCTGGGGTGTCTTTACCACCAATTTTACCATCGATGGGCCTTTCAATTACATCAAATGGCACCTGACAATAAAGCTGTGGGTTATCCATCGCAAGTGGGAAAATAGCCCTAAGCATGGGAGCATCAGTTGAATCATTCCCTGCTTCTAACCAATGTACCTCCAGGTCATAAGTTATGCGAGGGTAAGAACGGTATATGTAAGTGCGCTCAATAAATTTCGATCTCCCCCAACTTTTTTCGGTCTCAATACAAGCCCTAACCGGGCCATTTTCAACAACTTTTACACTTTTTATATTAGAAACATCCTCAACTTTAACAATCTTATTAATATTCCAAGCCTGCATTTGGCCTTTTTTATCTTCCAAATAAACACGTAATTGATTTAACTGCCCTCCTTTTTTTACACATTCTTTATGTGTTCGTTTATCAATTAGGCTCACAATTGCACCGGTTTTGAAATCAATCTTTATTTTAAAAAAATCGGTATCAAAGGTATTGTTGGCAAATGGGATAGGCTCATTATATTCTCCGGGTTTGGCCAAGTCAACATAAAATGTTTTATAGCCTCCTGCAGGCAAATCATCAACAATAAACTGCACCTTTGAAGTGTATCCGGGAGGCGTCCATTTTGACCACACTATTTGTGCAGGAAAAATCTTCCCGGAACCATCGCGAACTAATGCAGTAGGAAATTTTCCCTGGCCGTTATCTATAGGATTGACACTTGTTTTAGGGTTAAAATCATACCAACTTGCTACTTTAACTGAAAATGGTTCTTCGTGAGAATAAACTTCTGCCTCAACTATTTTTTTGCTGGCTAAGGGTTGCAGGTTGTAAGCGACGACTGGTTGGCCCAAGCCGGTTTGAAATTTCACTTCATCAGCCATTCTACGGAAAGCATTATTAGAAAGATCTGTTGATTTTCTTAGTACTTCTGAATAAAGCGAGATTGCTTGTTTATTGGCTTCGTTAATTGCAGATCCGGATATAATATCGTGAAACTGATTAAAGGTTACATCACGCCATAGTTCTCGTAGTTCGTCTGCAGGGTATTTGTCGCCATTCATCCAACGAAGTGTATTTAAGAATTCGCTTATGTAAAGTGAATTCTCGCAGCTCCTGTTCCCTTCCTTTATATCACTAACACTTGAATATGAACCTTCGAAAATAAATTGCATTTCTCCGTAATGTGTCGGCCGGCCATCCATTTCCTTAGAAACTTTATCAAAAAAATTTTCAGCAGTCGTAAATTTCACAGCAGGATATCCTTGTGTCTGGTCCAATTTATGAATCAAGTTAATATTTGCTCGGGTGGGACCTCCACCATGATCGCCAACACCAGTTATTTGTAACAAACGGTGTTTATCAGGAGTGATTTTTTTAAACTCATCTTTCAGTTCGGGTGTTATTTCGCCACTGTATGTATCATTGGCATAACACAATACCTTGGTGGAGTCACTTCCAATCCACCAGAATGAACCTTTAAACGGTTTACACCTGTGAAAATAAAAATAGTCGCAATTTGCTAGTTTTAGAATCTGGGGCATCTGCGAAATTTGACCATAATTATCGGGCAACCATCCAACTTTTGCCATTTGGCCGAAATGATTCTGAAAATATCGTTGCCCTAAAAGAAATGAGCGGCTTATAGCTTCACCTGAAGGAAGGTTCATATCGCCTTCTGTCCACATTCCTCCCGCAAGTTCGAGACGCCCTTCTTTAACATACTTCTTTATCAATTCAAACAAAGGCGGATCAACCTGTTCAACAAAACTGTAAGCTACGGCCTGGCTCTGCAACATGGTAAAATCAGGGAATTCATCCATAAATGCTACCGATTGCCTAAGGTTATCATTACACATTCGCATTGATTCTGAATATGTCCATTGCCAATTCATATCCATGTGGGCGTGACCTACAATATGAATGGTATCATTTTGGCCAACAATATGAATTGTATCATTTTGATTTTTTTCTTCAGTTGTGTTAATTGAAGCTGGTTCTTTTTTACCAGCAAAAGTGTTAAGCGATAATAATAGAGTACCTATTAAAAGCAATGCAATTTTGTTAATTATCATTGTTCTCATAAAAATCGTTATTTAGTTATTTTATTATTTTATTTCCCATAACGTCCAACTGACCTGTAATTTAACCTCGTTTTATTTATAGATTTATATCAGACACTATTTTATCCTCCATTTATTTTGTAAATTTTCAACTGCAAAAACTGACGGAATTAGAAAGAGACAAACTATGAATATTTTAAGTATTCGGCTCATAAAATTAATTTTAAGGTTTAAATGATTGATATAGAAATGGTAAAGCAAACCTCAGTGCTTTTTCATTTTCTTTAATATCGCCGCGATAAAAAATGCTGAAATTTGAAACATTCTTAGTTTCTGAAAAAGAGAACAAACCACTCGTTTCGACTTTAATAGTGCAGTTTGTCAAATTGTTGGGTAATATCAAATCTGACTTCAATACTTTTCCAAAAGACTTAATCCGATAATCGCCTTCATCTGTTTTTACCAGTCTTCGTCCTGAAATATTGATCCAAATCGCAGTTTCCCAAACATAACTTTCAGTTGAAAATATATCTTTCTTTACTGTAAAAATGCTATCGGAGTCCATACAACGCAAAAAGTCAGTCCGACAGACACGACCGTAAGCATATTTCAAATAGCGTTGAAGTTTGGGATCCATTTTTTCAATAAAGGATAAATTCGTCAACTTATAATAGGTATTGTGAATGTCGTAACTAAACGGATAGTTTTTGCTTCCATAACCAACACTATCCTTGTTGGCAGCTGCACATGGATAGATAGCTATCGGTAATTCTGATCGCAACAAACATACCACAGCAGTTGTATCTAATGCAACATTCCACTCAAGATATACGGGAGCACTTGTTCCTGCGGAAAGATGAATTTGTTTTACTTTTTTCATGAAAAGGAACGGATCCCGGTTATAGGCAGCAGCAATGGAACGGGCTGAACCAAATGAGGCTATTTGCACAGGTTCACTACTTTCTTTCAAGGTCTTTAAGATCAGCTCGACCCCTTGCTGCTGAAAAGCAGGTATATCGAGCATTTTATCCTGAATATTCTTCATATTGGAAAAAGGCCCTACCGCAACAGGAACATTTCGTCCAAAAATGTAGTTGAGTTGCAAAACAGGAATAAATCCCGGATCACGAGGACCGTTAGAATCTGGAAATAATCCTTTGCCTGGGTCGGATGCCAATGGCTTACGGAATACTTCGGTACAGTCAAGTATTATCGCCTTTAAATCAATTTCGGGAAGCGCATATGCTGTAATTAAATCAAAATTATCACCACAATCCTGATATGGATGATACAAGTCAGTAACTACAATAACCGAATTCTTGAAGCCCACTTTTGACTGAGGATAAGAATTATTGTAAAAAAATAGAAATCCACAAGTCAGGAATAGTTTCAGCGTATATCCAATCATGCCTCTAATATTATTCGTTATTTGACAACTTTTACACATCTGCAATCTGATAAATCGTTAATTTGGAAGCATTAAAACCACTAACATTCAGATTCAATGAGCTGTTATTCAAAATATCTGTAACTGATTTTAATCCCTCCTTCTGATATTCAAAATCTTCAAAAGCCCATAGAACCGAAGTTTTTCTTAATTGGTAAATTACCCCCTTTTCATCTGCAAGAATCTCACGATTATACATATAATCGGTTGTCAGATTGAAAACTTTCAGCAATTTGTAAGCTAATGGATTTGACGTTTCGAGTTCCAGTTTGTCTTTTTTAATATCCCAGTAAATTTTCCACATCATTCGGTAAGCCATTCCTTTAAAGAATATTTCCATAGGATCAAACCCTGCTTTCTCTGCGGCCGTCTGATTAAAATCACAATAACATTCGGTACTGAGGGGAAATGTTGAAATCTGATCAATCATATCAGGATCGCTCCTGTTATTACTCAAACCGCCCCTATCATCACCACAGTAATGGTAGTCAGCACTCCAGTCAAAACCTTGCGTATTGCAATCCGGACTTAAGTGCACCATCCCAAACGGAACAACTGCTCCAGGATAAGTCAAACCTCCAAACGGATAGATTGCAGGCTTATTTCGTATTGAATCATAACTCACGCTATCGCCAGGATATGCCTGAACATATCCTCCTGTTCCGATAAAAGAATTAACCTTATTGGCAATGCTGACTGGTTTGCATGAAATCAGGCACCAAAAACCCAATAATACGATCAAAATTCGAATCATCTATTTTTTATTTTCGATTAAAATTATAAATAATTTAATCATCGGTTTGAATACAACAAATTCACAGGGCCTTCTATACCAATAGGTTCTAATGGTCTGCCACTATAAAAGTTTATTTTTGATTTTACCACTGGATTTGTTTCACTCAATTTCTTACAATAGTTATATAAAACCGTCGTGACATGTATTTCTAAATCTACGGTATTTGAGGTAAGCTCATGAATTTCAAGATCATAAATATGTTTTCCGTACCATTTTACTCCCATGTTCTTCTTATTAATATATAATTCTGATACGCCATTAACCATTCCTAAATCTATAGCAGTTAAATTTTCAGAAAAATCATTGATCGTTTTTTTGTAAATAATTATTCCTGCAAAATCTTTAAGTTCTGGATGGTCCGAAATGCTCAAATCAATTAGATCATGGATTTCAATATTAGCCTGATATCCATCGACTCTTTGCAATGATAATTGCCATGAGCCTGAAAGTTCAATACTCTTTTCTGGAAATTTATTTTTTATTACTGATTTGTTAGATGTAATTCCATTTTCTAAGGCAATTAGAATGGATTCTAACGGGTTAAGACTAATAATCAACTCATTATTACTACTTATTGTTTCAAATAACCGTTTCGACCCATTTTCAGGATTCCAAACATAAGGTGTTTTGTTTTTAAGCTTCAAGCCTACTTCAATTTGCTGAACCTTTAGCCGACTATTATTAGCAAAGAAGAAAAAATCAAAATCATTATGGTTGAAAGAAGTTAGGATTAATTTTTCATCCGGTTTATTGATTTTAATTAAAGGATTTAAAACTAGCTTCTTACAAACTTTAGTCACCCAGTCAAAATCATATTCAGTTACAGGTGCATCAAAATGATGGCAGTTTTCAGAGGTTTGGAAAGTTTGATTGAAACTCTTAATAATTACATCATTCGCCGCAGCATTAAACAGCCCCGGAGATTTGAATGGAATACTTCCGATGCAAACAATTTTAACACCTTTGCCAATTAATTCCACAAGCTTCATAGCAGTCGCTGGCTCAATACTTTCGATGTTGACAAGAAAAAGGACTTCGAATTTATGAGCTTGATAGACAATGGAATAATTATCATTTTTTGTTTGCTGCAAAACTTTTTCACTTAAAAAATCGACAGGGTATCCCGATTGTTGAAAAACTTTCCAAAGGTCGAGCAGCTGAAGCGGAAACCCAGTATTATCCTCGCGCTGGTGCCACGGAAACCAAAAGGAGTCGTCCAGGAGTTTATCCGATGCTTTTATTTCAGGCCCCAAAAAAGCAATTTGAGAGTGAGGCACACAATGCTGAGAAATGGAATTTAATCGCGAAATATAGTTCGTCCAATACTTAAAATAAGGCCACCATGTATTTCTTTCGCTGATGAAGGTTCCCATTGTAAGCCACCCGGGGAAAGGCTCATTGGGCGGGGAATAACTTAATCCGTGCATGACCGGACTGTTTATCCCCGATACAAAAAGCACATCTGAAGCCTGTTTCATTCTATCGAGAGAAATTCTGAATACGGGATCAAGGTTTGTAAAACACTCTGCGCTTATGATATTGTTGCCGGCAAGGCGAGCACCCGATGAAGTCTCTTTATTGGCAACCGGAGCCCAAATCCAATCGTGTTTTTCCCTAACATAGTCTTTACAAACATTTTCCTTTGATTCATTATCGCTACCCAGCCAAAACCATAACTCCCCTTCTGCAATGTCGGGTATCATTCGGCCATCCAAGCCTACAAAGGGTCTTCCATAAGCTTGTATTCTACTTTTTACGCCCTGCCTATGGCACCATTTTGTGAAAGGAATTAAAAAACGCTCTGTTACAAGTTCAATAAGTGTTGTAACATAATCATAGGTAGCTCTTTCAATTATTTCAGAATATGGAAGGACTTTTTTCACTGCCTTTTTCTCAAAAATAAGCGCAAGATATGGCTCTACCTTATAACCCCGCCTTCTAAAGAATTCTTCCAATAAATCGTCTGTCCAATATTCTGCGCCTAGTTCCAGGCTATCACAAAAGATAGCCCTTAATCCATTAGAAATGGAGCCATTAAATGCAGGATTTAACTTATCTGATATTAAATTAAGATACTTGTTTACAGCTACTTCGTTCAGATGATTGAGCCTCGGACCTTCATCTCCTGGAGTTGCACCTAATACATGCTTGAAACCTTCCTTCCAGAAAGTTGCATAAAGTACGGATTCGTTATCTTTTACTTCAATTTTTATTTCACCATTTTCATCAATTTTATTGACAAGGTTCTCTCCTGATATATATTCCGTATTTTGGAGATTAATCAAATGCAAGGTCACCAAATTTTCTTTGGCATTACATTTTTTCCAATCGTTGGCAATTCCATTCACCGCTCTTTCGGGGCTTGCAACAAAAATCGGTTCATTAATTAATTCCGATATTTTAATGTTGAATATTCCTTGCCCATGGAGAACTTTTTTTGCTGTCATGATTCCCTTACTTGCCTCTCCAGGTTCAATCACCGCACCTCCAAAGGGCCAACCAGTTCCGCCAAGCATATCGGTAATTACACCAAGCTCTTTAGCCTTATCTGAGGTGAATTTTAATGCCTTAATCCAATCATCAGAAAGCCATAACAGGCTGTTGCACTTATCATCCATTTTACTACCAAAAGGGTTTACTTCAACCCCTCCAATGCCGGCTTCTTTCAATAATTGAAGCTGGCGGACAATGCCTTCATTTGTTACACAATTACCATTCCACCACCACCTTACAAAAGGTCTTGCTTCTGATCGGGGGTTTTGGAAAAGCTTATAAAGTTCGTCAAAATCCAATAAATCAATTATTTTTCCCTTAACAGAAAGGGAAAATGCCATTGAAAGGTTTATGAGTCCGGAAATTTTAATAAATTGTCTTCTATCCATAATAATAAAAGTTCGTTAAATTTTATGCCGCAATCGTGCTGAAGTAAATAGGTTCTTTGACACGTTTTTTCTGGTTTTAAATCTGGTTCATTTCTGATTTTAAGTTAAATTATTGGTCAAAGTTATGGGAAATCAACCAGAAGAAAATCAGCTTTTGTATTTTGAATCAAAAACTTAGCCACTATTCGGGTATTCCTTTCCTTCACAACCGTTTTCGAATCGAGGTCGTATAGCATATCGTTCAGGTTGGCAATAATTTGCCAGGGAGTTTCGGTCTGATAAAAAAATGGCTTGTTGTTGCTATCGACCAAATACCGGCCATTATGGCTTGGATAAAGCGGAAATGCTGGCTTTTGTGCACAAACCGAAATCGACCAGACCAGGAAAAAAAGAAGGATGTTAACTCGTTTCATAAAATTCAAAATTAAGCTGTTACAATTTTATATACCACCAATCCTGAAGCTTTAAAAGAATCCTTTTCATCAAAATTAACCAAACTACCATCCAGCATATTGATAATTGATTTTATGTTTTTCTGTGAAAAGTCAAAATCTTCAAATGCCCATAGAACTGAAGTTTTTCCTAATTGGTAAATTACCCCTTTTTCATCTGCAAGAATCTCACGATTATACATATATTCGGTTGCAAGATTGAAAACTTTCAGCAATTTGTAAGCTAATGGATTTGAAGTTCCGAGTTCCAGTTTGTCTTTTTTGATATCCCAGTACATTTTCCACATTATTCTGTAAGACAATCCTTTAAAGAAAATATCCATTGGCTCGAACCCTGCTTTTTTGGCATTTGCTTCATTGAAATCACAATAGCAGTCGGTCCATAGTGGTAGTGATGAAATGCGATCGACCATGTCGGGACCAGTGCGGTTAATTCCGAATACGCCCATGTCTTCACCACAATAATGGTAACCGTCTTTTTGCATTTGTGCAATCAGACTCAAATGCGCATGATATTGTGACTGAATAAGTTTTGGTGGCTCGGAGGCAGGTCTCATTTTACCGGTTACATCCTTCTGATCAAGCGTCGCTCCTCCCCAATTTTTTGATTCGTCGAATTGGGCATGATGAAATTTATCGCTCGACATATTAAAAGAACTATCCAGAAATATCCCTTCAATACCAAGTTCATCGTGAAAATATTTCCACTGTTTGAGCCAGTAGTTACGAATATCCTGATCGCGCAGGTTCAGCGCACAAAAACGTGGCGTATAATGATCTGCTTCAATCGCGTTGGAAGCATTACGGACAAAAGGCGATTCGGCTTTTCGGATCACCTCCATGATGGAACCTTTTTCGGGAAGAAACTGAATTCCTTTGGGTCTTCCATCGTGATCCATGAACCTTGCCGTTAAGGATGAAATGGCGGTGTTGCCCCACATTTCAACATGTGCACCACCCATTTTAACTGCCTGACAGAACTTCTTCAATTTATCTTCGCCAACGACTTCCGCTATTTTAAAATCGACGTTGCAACACATGTTCGAGACCCCCCAAACATTCATATCGTTCTGGCACTGACTTGGGATGAAAATGGTTTTGACGCCAGCTTCCAACAGTTTAGGCACTCCTTTACTCGTGTACCGATCAAAGTCGGGTTCACCCCACTCTTCAATAACACCATAAGTCGAAATACGTTCACGCTTCATACCAATCTGCTGATGAAGTTCTTCGTGAACCATTTCCCGAATATCGTTATAAAGATTGGCTCGTCCCACTCGGTCGAGTTGTCCCGGAATCCATAAGACTTCGACGGGAGAAGTTTCAAATGTTTTCGCCAGATCATTGCAATGTTCATGAAAATGGACAATTTCATTTGCGCCGCGCCACTTTTCGAACAACGAGCGGATGTGTGAAACCTTACCCGGGAAAGTAACCAACGTTCCTTCTTTGGAACTTGTAAATGTAAATCCCTGAAAATGGGTTTGCAGCGGATGGAACTGGAAAATATTCGGATTGGCAATACCGGGAAGGTACCACTCGGTAGAATAAAAATCTTTACGCTGGGCAAATTTTACAACCGATTCAACCACGCCATTGCGCATCCATAACTCATTTCCAATGGCAGATCCGCCAATTTCCCAGGAGGCACGATCTGTGATTTTATAAATCGCAAGCGATTCGCTTTTAAACAGATACTGATAGCTAAATCCCTTTGCACTGATCTTGCCAATTTTTCGTGTTACTGGTTCGATTTTCATGGTTAATCTGGTATCCGGTGCATCCTCAGGTCCTTTGGTCCAGTCGGTCATATTACGGCGGTTACGCACCGTATGAAGCATCCATTCCATGGTATTCCCCAGTTGTTTCTGAACAGAAAAATCGAGCGTAATACCTTCTTTATTAATGGTTTTATTCACCAGTCTGGCGTTTACCAATTCAATAGCTTCGGGAGTTGTCACCTGTGCAAACATGGGAAGTCGATTGCTCCGAAGTGAAATCCCACCGGTTTTAATTTCGCCGAGACCTAAAAAATATTCTCCGGCGAATTTGAATTCAAAGTCAAATCCATTCAGGGATGACTTATCCAAAGATTCTATCAAATCAGTAGAACTTGTTTGATTCTTTGCGTTTACACCCAATGGAATTGATAATGCGGCTACTCCAAGTCCGGCAGTTTTCAGGAAATCCCTGCGATTGTTGTTAGTTGATTTCATCCGTAAATAATTATATATATGTTTCTAATCCATTGCCTTTGCCCCTTTAAAGACATCGGCCAATTTTGGTTGAACTTCCTTTTTCAACAGAAAATTCCCCAATACGAGACAATCCATTTCGGTTGACATAAAACACCGATAAGCATCGTCTGGCCTACAGACTATGGGTTCGCCCCTGACATTAAAACTGGTATTCACCAAAACATCGCAGCCGGTTTGATTAGAAAAAGCTTTCAGAACCTTGTAAAACCGTGGATTGATGTTTTCATGAACCGTTTGAATCCGTGCAGAATAATCGATATGTGTAACTGCAGGAATATCTGATCGCTGATAATAAAGCCGTTCCAACATGGTTCCAGCGGAAAAATCAGGTGACTCGTTGCAACGCGATGGTTTGACCGGCGCAACGAAAAGCATGTAGGGTGACGACTTGTCAAGATCGAAATACGCACTGCTCTTTTCTGCAAGTATAGCCGGGGCAAACGGACGGAATCCCTCGCGGTATTTGATGCTCAGGTTTAATTTTCGCTGCATTTCAGGATTCCGGGCATCACCCAAAATAGTTCGGTTACCCAATGCGCGCGGACCGTATTCCATCCTTCCCTGGAACCAGCCAACGATTTTGCCATTTGCCAGCAGTGAGGCTGTTTCGTTGGCCAAATCTTCAAAATCCTGGATAAATGTAGCTTTCGCGCCATATTGATTGACTATTTTTTGAACATCTTTATCAGTGAATTCAGGACCCAGCAACGATCCACTCATTCCATCTGGTAAAACAGGTGTTCTGGGATGATCAAATCCAATGTGCCATCCGGTGAGTGCAGCACCCAAAGCGCCACCTGAATCACCGGAAGCGGGTTGTACCCAAATATCATCAAACAATTTGTTTTTCAGTATTTTACCATTCGCCACACAATTCAATGCTACGCCTCCGGCCATTACCAGGTTTGTGCAGCCCGTTATTTCTCTGGTATGTTTAGCCATCCGAAGTACAATATCTTCGGTAACATGTTGAATTGCCATAGCAAGATTCATATAATCCTGTGTGATTTGATCTTCCGGAAGTCGTGGAGGTATCCCAAAAAGCTGTTCCCATTTCCGGTTATTGGTCATTGTCAATCCGGTGGCAAAATTGAAGTAGTCCATATTTAGCAAAATGGAACCATCCTCTTTGATGTCGACCAGGTGGTTCAGAATTTTCTTGCTAAATTCTTTGGTTTGTTCGCTGTTTTCGATTCCGTAAGGTGCCAAACCCATCAGTTTATACTCACCGCTATTCACTAAAAATCCTGAATAATAAGTCAATGCAGAATATAACAATCCGACAGAATGTGGAAAATGTAATTCTTTAAGTATTTTAATCTTATTACCCTTTCCAACTCCGATTGTCGAAGTTGCCCATTCACCAACGCCATCAATGGTTAAAATAGCAGCCTCTTCGAATGGTGAAGGATAAAATGCACTGGCGGCATGTGAAAGGTGATGCTCCGTAAACCAAATAGGGCAGGGCAGCTTCCCAAACTTCTGCAGTTCTTCCCGTAACATGCGTTTCATAAAAAGCTTATCCTTGATCCAGATTGGAATGGCTGTTACAAAACTCCGGAAACCCTGGGGTACGAAGGCATGATATGTTTCGAGCAAACGCTCAAACTTCAAAATTGGCTTCTCGTAAAATACAATGGCAGAAAGCTTTTCAAATGGAATTCCAGCTTCATCAAGAACAAATGAAATTGCTTGCGCCGGAAAATGGTCGTCGTGTTTGATCCGGCTAAACCGCTCTTCCTGGGCGGCTGCAACAATCTGCCCGTCGACCAGAATTGCGGCTGCACTGTCGTGGTAATAAGCTGATATTCCAAGAATTGCCTCTTGCATAATTTTTTAGAATATGGTATAAATAAATGGGGCAAGCGCCGATCCTCCTGAAAGGACAATCAATGCTCCTAACAGTAACAGAATGATTATGAGTGGCCAAAGCCAGTATTTTTTACGGGTTTTCAAAAACATCCATAATTCACTGAGAAATTCCATATTGTATTTTTCTTAATAGTCTGATTAAAAGGGATATTTCAAGTCGGTGGCTGTAAATTCATGATTCCGGTCAACGAAAGCAGAAACTTTGCCCTTTTTGAATTGATGAATCAGAAGTGAATCTTTTCCTAACCATCTTCTGACCAATCCCATTGGAGTAACCAAAATCCAAAAAATGATAAAAAGTATGACCCGCGAAGTCAGCCATCCAAGTCCTGTTGAAAGCCTAAACCACAGCCAGGCCAATGGTTTCAGCAATAAAGGGAACAAAAGTGTAATCAATAATAATCCGCTAGCGCCTATGAACCAGCCTTTTTCGGTTGTGTACAATCCTGTAAACAAAGCGATAAGCCCGAATACGATTCCAGTTTCAATGGTTTGTTTATCACTGATTTTTGCTTTGCTCATTTTAGTCAATTATATCTGAAATTAAAGTCTTCTCTTTAAAATGTTCCGTAAGGATAATAGGTTTCATAAAACAACCGTATTTCCTTTTTTGCAACTTGCATCTCGCCATTGTCAACAATCCCCTCTAAACTACGGGAATCGATATCAAGAAACCTGGAGAAAACCTTCACACCTTCTCTAAGTTTGAGAATATCATTTTTATTCTGTGGATTAGCCTGATAATCTGCCGGTAAACTTCCCAGGATTTCACTTCCGAATCTTATTGCCGACTCATATTGATGGGTAAGGCAGCACAATGAAAACCGGGTGACCTGCAACTGAATATCATTTTCGTCACTATAGCCGGAAACCATTTTATGAAGATATTGATTATCAATGCGTATTTCGGAAGCGCCGATTCCAAACAGATTACTTTTCCGGATGTATTCACCTAATTCGCTGGCCAGGATCAGATTACCTTCGCGGGTAGGATGAACATAGTCAAGAAATAGGTCAAAGCCCGGAATACCCCGGTTCCCGAATTTTTGAAACAGTTTCTCCGCATCAAATAAGGTTGCATTTGTATGCGAGGCCGCTATTTTTCGTACAATCTCATTAAAATCAGTTATTGCCCTGAAAGGGTTATAATCAAGATCTTTGGCAAGTATATAGTTCTGAAGTGCAGCTATTGTGTCATTTAATAGTTCAGCACTTTTGGCAAGGTTAAAGTAAGTCATCGCATGAAGCGGCTCTTTCGAAATAGCTTCTTTAAAGTATTTATTTGCAGCAAGATAATTGCTATCACGCAGCGCTGCACGACCCAGATTATAAATTTTCGACCATTTTACCGAGTCCTGACCCTTTAGCGAACAATAAGAAACATTGGGTTGCCAGTCGCGCAAATTAACCGGGACAGTAAAAAGCAGCACTTTGATCTTATTTTGAGCCGCTTCGGTTGTGATCTCGTTGATGCTTTGTTCATACACCTGCCTGACTTTCAATGCCAAATCAGGATCACTGCACAATTCAAGCGATTGCTGCTGGGTCTTCTTCCAGAAAGAGCTGGCAACTTCGATTTGATTACCATCCAGTTTCTGTTTTGGCAACGCTTTTTTTATCAGTTGTACAATTCTTATCTTTTTGGCCAATGCATCGACAACAGCATGTACTTTCGACGTTTTAAATCTTTGGTCTTCAAGAAATTCATTATTGCCCGACCAAACAATCACAGCATCAGGCTGATAAGGAATCAGTTGATGAAACACTT
Source organism: Mariniphaga sp. (assembly GCA_010906965.1). Lineage (GTDB taxonomy): Bacteria > Bacteroidota > Bacteroidia > Bacteroidales > Prolixibacteraceae > JAAFHB01. The sequence continues at coordinate 21,353 of JAAFHB010000017.1, forward strand.
CGCGAACCCGATAGCTGGCAAACCCGTGAGCACTGCAATTGATGATTTCGATCCGCTTATCGGGATAAATATTCTTCAGACAAGTATCGAGGTAAGTGCTAAAACGCTCGTTTGCAGGGTGAGGCCAACCCGCAGCTGCTGATCCTCCCAAACAAAATATCCGATAAGTACCGGGAGATTTTTTTGTTTTAAAAGTGGTTTGCTGATCGCTGTACCCATATTTGCTTGTAATTCTGATTGATGGCACTCCCTGAACTGTGACTTTCGAAAAAAAGGTAAGCTCACCAAGATCGACAAGGCGTTCATTTTGATGGTTTACCGGCACAAAAATCCGAAGTACTAATTCAATAAGCAGAAAGAAAACGATCACTGCACCAATTGCAATCATCTTAAAAAGGAGTGTTTTGTTTTCCGCTTTTTTCATTTTCTATGGCTTTATCATCTGATTTACCTGCGATTGCAAGTTCTTAACCTGCAAATTAAGTGGATTTATCCCCAATGACAAATTAATATATTTTTGGGCAGATTTGTAATTCTTTGATCGGATATACAAATCTGAAATTGCATTAATCGTTGAAAGGTCTTTCGGATTTGTTTTTAATATAGCCTTTAACCGGATAAGCTCTTCCCCTGTTTTTTTCAATTCAATAAAAGGTTGTTTGGCGTTGGAATTTGCGATCAGGTAGTTTAAATAGACAATTGCCAATTCAGGTTCATCAGACCGTAATGTTGTAATCACCAATTGCTGAGCAATTTCTTCGTTTTTTACAAAATTATTCCAGATTTTCAAAAGATAAAAATAAGCCCGGTTGTCGTCGTTCTGATTTTGAGATAACTTAGCCGCCCTTTCAAAAAAAGTTAGCTTAAACGGGAATTCAAGACATAGACCTTCAGCAATTCGCAGTGCGTTCGCATAGTCTGAGTTTTGAACGTAGTGATTAAACAATTTCTCCATGGCTACTTCCCATGAATATTGCTTAACGGCCAAACCTCCGGCCACTTTTCCTTCGTATGTCTGTTCTGCCGGCGTTGGTTCGGGCAGGACTTCATTGAATGGCCAGTTTTCTTTCAGCAATATATTTGATACATAACCATATATCGTATCAAATTGTGTCAAAGGCATTTGTTCCCGGATTATTTCATCCGGAATGGGTTGGTACCTTACCTTTGGAATAAGTGTTGAAACTGTAATCGACTTGAAATAAGTGTCTGCCAACAGATAATAACCCGGCAAATTTGGATGAACATGCTCAAGCAAAAATTCTTTGCCAACTATATGATGCGGTGACGACGTTTCAAAAGCCGTGGCAACATCCGTCACATAGATTCCCGGACGGTTTGCTGCAATCCTTCGAATGATAGCATTGAACGCCTCGGGTGCGCGGAAGCGAAGTTGATCCAACTCCTTTGCATTGGTATACAGTTTTTTGGCAGCATTAAAATCGCCTCTTGCATAAGCAATTTCTCCAAGCCGAAACTGACATTCGGCAAAGGTGCTGTCGAGTTTGTTAGCCGCAGTGAATGAGTCGAATGCCTGAAGCGTATCTCCCTTTTCGAGTGAAAGTTTGCCATTTTCGAAAAGCTGATTCCATTCAGCAGTAATCCCCGGATTTGAAAGATTGCTCACAAACGGGTGTATTCCTCTAATATTGGTAACCAAAGTTCCGACAAAGACAGGTATTTTTTCGGATGAAAACAAATCGAGTGTCTGACTCATATTTCGCTCAAACTGTTGTAAACCTGTTTTATATTTATCTGAACCGAAAGGAATTTGCTGACCAGATGCCAGTCGCTCCATCAGTGTTAGGTTGAGATCTGTGGCGACGTCAGCTTTTTTAGGCGCGTAGATTGTGTTATAAATGAATTGCATCAGGCGCGATTGTTTCGACCTGATAAATAAGTTGATCAGAAACGGGTGATTGCCAAATTTACTTGATGAAGCAACGCCCAAAGTTCCATGATATTCGTTTTGCCCGGCATATATTAAAACGGCATCAGGCTGATATTTTGCAAGTTCTTTCGCCATATCGAGTACCGCATAACTGTTGATCGCGGTCAGCGAAAGATTGATCATTTCGATATTCAATTCAGGATAATGTCTTTGCAAACGATAATTAAGCATTCGTGGAAATGCACCATTGTACATATAGGGGAATCCAATCGCAGTTGACGATCCCAATACAAAAATCCGTAAGGTTCCGGGTGTTTTATCTTTCCGGAAAAAATCCATATTCCCATTGGTAGCATTTACTTCCTGGGTAAAATATCGTTTCCCGATCTGCGGATTCAGGTAATTGTATTTTCCGGTCTGATCGGTCAAAAATAAGCTGAGGTCATTTCCATAACCGGTTACACGAAGTGCAAGTTCGGCAATGAGCAGAATAATAAATGGTAAAACAATCGCTATAATTTTAAATAGCAGCACCTTACCACCAAAGACATGAGATCCGGATTTTGCTTTTATATTCATTGCACCTCAGATTTTAAAAAATAGGTTGGGCACGAAGCCCAACCTATCACTAAAGCTATAATCTATGGAAAGATACAAAATTAATATTTTGGATTCTGAACCATATTTGGATTTGTTTCGAACTCTTTAATAGGAATGGGTTGTGCATATGATCGTCCATCATCCCATTTGATCGAACCACTGCGAACTTTTACATAGTAGGCAGCTTCGACAGCGCCCATTTTCCAGCGGCAGACATCGAACCACCAGCCACCTTCGCCTAATAACTCGGCCCATCGCTCATATTTCAATGGATCGTTTTTCAATACCGGGTGATCTGTTGCTTTGGTTGCTGCAGTAAGACTTGCGTAGTCGACTGAAGAGACCGTATTTATTGGTAAGTTGTATGCCCGACGATGGACTTTATTTAGATATTCCAATGCGCCTGCGTTATCGCCTGTTTTTGCACAAGCTTCAGCATAAAGCAAATAGACATCAGCCAATCGCATCAGGTACATTTGTGAGGTATAGTTCATGCCGGAATCGGGACCACGTCCATCAAGATTGGTGTATTTTCTGAAACTGAAACTATGAAACAATCCGATTTCATTATCAACCTGAATAACCGGAGCTATAGCACTCATTTGGCTAAATGCGTTGTATTCATCAACAAACGGCTGAAATCCAGCAACCCACATACGTGGATCGACTGACCCGTCGGTTTTGGCTGCTTTACTTTTAGCTATAAAAGCATCGCTTGGTTTCTCCTTCAGGTTAGTAAGATTACACGGTTTTGAAGCATCGAATGCTGGATTTGGAGCAGGAGCAGCAGTTGGCTCATTGAATCCAAATCTTTTCAGGTTCTTGTCATGAACAAAAATATTAGTCCACGAAGCAAATGTCCGCTTTCCTTCAGTGCTATACACTGCCGGTTCAAAAACCATTGGCGCGTTGTTAGCTGTAGATTGACCCCATGTCGACCAACCGCCATCCTTTTTGTATGAAATCTCGATCAGTGATTCTGCATTGTTTTTATACTTGCCCAAAAACATATCTTTATAGATATCGAAAGAAACCAGTGTTTTACCACTGCCATCAATGACTTCTTTGAGTTTTGTTTTCGCATCGGCAAAATTTTCTGAATAGATCAAAGCTTTACCAAGCATTGCCTTAATACCCCAGATCGTAACTTTTGTGGTATTCGCAGCATCCCAGCTTGTCTTGCCTGCCATCAGTGTTTCTGCCTGCTTCAGGTCAGCGACAATTGCATCCCATGATTGTTTAACTGTCGCTCTTTTGACATACATCTCCTCGCGGGTTTTAGCCACTTTATCAATCAATGGAATCCCCATTTTATCGCCGCCCTGGCCATTCGAAATAAACGATTCGCCAAAGAATCCCAATAAAATCATTCTGTGCCATGCTCTCATGTAGTAAGCCTGACCTTCAATGATCTTAAGTTGATTTTCCTCACTCGGTTTTGCATATTTAGCACGATAATCAGGTAAAATTCCAAGTAATAAATTGGCATAAGTAACACCATGTGCACCATCTCTCCAAATATTGGCAAATTCACCCATATTACCAGGCATAAGATTATTCTGATGAACATCATTCCACCATGCATCGTTAATCCAGTCCTGATCTGATGTATGTTCCAACGGATAAAATGCTTTCGCAAAAATATCATGTCCATACAGTCCAAAGGAATGTTGGTTGGCATACATTGAGTTAACAAATAGTTCTACCTGGGATATTTCCTGCGGGAAAACCTCCGGAGACAATTCTCCGTAATTCGGTTTGTCAAGGAAATCCTGTTTGCAACCGGCAAACCCGGCTACAATGATCATTAGGAATATACTTATATATTTCTTCATAATTTTCATTTTTAAAAATAAGTCAATTACAACGAATTAGAATTTAAGATTGACCCCCATTGAGATAAATCGTGTTTGCGGGTAAAGTCCATTAGTTTCGATGCCTCTGCCCTTAACTCCCCCACCAACTTCAGGATCTAATCCGGTATACTTGGTAATTGTAAGAAGGTTTGAACCCTCGATAAAGATACGGGTTGAATTTAGTCCGATTTTTTTAGAAACATATTCCGGCAGCGTGTATCCAAGTTGAAGGTCTTTTAACTTAATGTAAGATCCGTTTTCAACAAAAAACGACGATACATTTTTGTAATTGCCATTCGGGTCACGCAGAATTTCGCCGGTACCGCTTGTTTGGTACACACTTGGCAACCCGGTAATATTCGTATTTCCAAACTTTGAAGTATTGAAGATTTCGGAAGTAGTGTTGTAATCAGCATAAAAACTTTGACGAATACCCTTCGTTGAATTGAACAGGTCGACACCTGCCTGACCCTGGAAGAAAGCTTTCAGGTCAAATCCTTTGTAGGCAAGGTCGAAGTTAATGCCATAAAAACATTTCGGCCATGGATTTCCAATATAGGTTTTATCTGCATCGTCAATCTTTCCATCTGGTTTTGCGGTCAATTTACCATTAGCATCTTTACCATTCAGATCGCGGTAAATTAAATCTCCGGATTTTGCATCTTTTTGTGCACTTTGAGCAGCCTGGGCATCTGTTTTAAAAATACCATCAGCGATATAGCCGTAATACTGACCCATAGCATAACCATCTTCTGTCCGACTGATACTACTGTTCATCCATGTGGCGCCTCCCTCATAGATAAGTGATCCCTTTTCACCGATCTGTACAACCTTATTTTTATTAAATGAAGCGTTAGCTCCTACCGAATAAGACAACTCTCCGATTTTATCGTTCCAGTTAGCCTCAAATTCGAAACCCCGGTTTGAAATTTTACCAATATTGATCGTTCCTCCATATTCTCCGTTGTGTTCTCCGATTCCTGAAGAAACAGGTAATGCAACGGTGTAAATCATATCCGATGTTTGCTTATCATAAAATTCAAGCGCGAAAGTGAGCCTGTTTTTTAAAAATCCAAGATCGACTCCTATATTTTTAGTGGTCACTTTTTCCCAACGAATATCAGTATTTGCAAATTTTGCATCACCCCAGCCTGTAACAGCATTGATTCCATCAAAAGAATGAACATTGATTTTTTTATAGGCTGACTGGTAAATAAAATCACCAACAGATCCGATACTTCCCAATACTCCCCATCCTGCACGGATTTTAAGATTACTGATCAAACTGGTATTATCTTTTAAGAAAGATTCTTCACTGACTTTCCATGCGCCGGAGACGGAAGGGAAAACCCCATATTTATTAGCGCCTATAAACTTATTGGTACCATCGCGCCGTACTGTACCTTGCAGAAGATATTTACCTGCAAAATTGTAATTCAAACGGCCAAACTGAGCCAACTGCGATCCTTTACCATATCCGGCGTCGGCAAACCTCGCTGTTGAACTTTGTGTTGATGTTGTGAAACTTGGCATATAATAAACAGGAAATCCTTCTGCACTTGCATTTATATTGGTGCCGGTACTCTTTATCGCTTCCCATCCTGCCATCGCTTTGATATCGTGTTTACCAAAAGATCTGCTGTAGGTTAAAACAGCGTTTCCATTCATAGACTCATTGCGTGACATTCCCTTTTCAAGCTTTCGGATATCATTTTTCAGAATTCCGTAATCATAGAGCAGATTGAACTGCGAGTTGTCATCACCACCCATATAACCACCAACAGTGGCACGCAAATTCAACCCTTTAATTATCTTCCAGTCGGCAAAGAAATTACCTTCCATGCCCCAGGAATTGTTGTTATAAATTCGGCTCTCAGCTGCTCCAACCCAGTTAGTACCTTGAAAACCATCAGGAACACCTGCCCATCCGCCAACTCTGGTCGGATCGTAAACCTGCATGAGCGGAATTGAACGATAAGGTAAATCAGAACCATCGCCTGTGGGCCGATTTTTTGTTTTATTGATATATAAATACTGACCAATTGTAAGATTATCAGTTAATTTATGATCAGAATTCATACGAAGGGAAAATCGCTCGAACCAGTTATTGCGGCGAATACCTTCTTCCTTCAAATATCCGGCCGAAATATAGTAAGTTGATTTTTCGTTACCTCCGGATAAAGAGAGGTCATATTTTTGTTCAACAGCAGGGCTGTACATTTCTGACATCCAGTCGGTGTTTGCTGTACTATTGTTCCATGAGGCATATTCAACACCCATAATCTTCCTTGCCTTGATATAGTCTTTGCTACCTAATAGCGTTGGCAGGTTTACAGCGCTTCGTGTGCCATAATAGGCATTGAAATCAACGTGCATCTTTTCTCCCGCTTTCCCCTTTTTAGTGGTTACGAGAATAACACCACCGGCAGCTTCTACGCCATAAATGGCAGCTGAGGAGGCGTCTTTTAAGATTTCAATATTTTCAACATCACTCATATTGAAATTATTACCGGTTCCCATTCTCACACCATCAACAATGTAGAGCGGACCCAATCCATTGATAGAGGCTGCTCCACGGATGATAATATCAGAACCGGCTCCAGGTTCTCCTGAGCCTTTGGTAACATATACACCGGCAACTTTCCCTTGTAAAGCTTCAGAGAGGCTTTTTACAGGCAAATTCTTCAGTGTCTCAGATTTAACAGACGAAACGGATCCTGTTAAATCGCTCTTTTTCACAGTACCATAACCGATAGCCACAACCTCTTCAATACCAACGGTTTCTTCTGTTAAGACGATGTTGTACTCCGATTTTGATGTAATTGCCACTTCTTGCGTTTTCATCCCAACAAATGAGAATACAAGCAGCTTTGCATCCGACGGTATCAATAATTTGAAAGTACCATCTGCTTCTGTGGTTGCCCCGGTAGTAGTTCCTTTAACAACAACTGCAGCACCTGGAAGAGAAGCACCCGATGAGTCGGTGACTTTACCGGTAATCTTTTTTTGTTGCTGGCTACTGTTCGACAAACCGATCTCCTTTGAACTAATTACAATGTCTTTGTCCAAAATGTAATAGTTCAGTCCGGTACCTTTTAGTACGTTGTCCAGAATGGCTTCAACAGGTTCATTATCCGACTGTACCGAAACATTCGCGGATGATGGAATTTGCTCGTTCCGGTAAAAAAAGTCGAATTCAGATTGTTCCTGAATCGCTTTAAAAACTTGTTGAAGTGAAGCATTCTTTAAGTTCAGATTCAACTTTTTGTTCTGCGAATACACAGATGCAGACACATGTACAAGTGAAAGCAAGATTAAAGCTACAGTTAGTCGCATGATCTTCAAAAGTTTACAGACTTTTCCCCTATAAGGGGTAAGGAAGCCCTTAGTTAAAATTTTTTTCATACATTTGTTTTTCTTTTAGTAAAGTTTTAAATAATTGAAACTTGAAATTGAGCGGAGGATGGTGGAACATTCTCCGTTTTTTTTAATACCCTTTTTATTTCTTTTTTACATAATACAGATTTTTAGAATTATATTTAACATATATTTATTTAGGCGCAATCGTAATTTTATCTAAGTCGATTCTGTAAGTAACAGGAATTGAATGATTGAGTAGATTTAAAAAATGGTTTACATCCTTATTACGTTTGATGACTCCTGAAAAGCGCATTCCTTTAAAATCAGACTCTTTATATTGAATTTCAACATCATACCAGCGTTCAATAACTTTAAACACATCTACAAGATTCTCATTCTGAAATTCAAACCGACCGTCTTTCCAGGAGGTATAATTTGCAGGATCGACTTGGTTTATACTTAATTGCTTAGTTTCCAAATTAAAGATACTTTGCTCTCCGGGGTTCAGAATCGATCGTTGATCTCCGGTGAATAATTGAATTTTGCCAGCAGTAAGTGTTGTCTGTATTTCGTTGTGGTTTGGATAAGCCCTGACATTAAAAGAGGTTCCTAGCACTTCGATTTTCTGACCATTTACTTCAACCCTGAATGGGCGCTTGGGATCTTTGGTCACTTCAAAAAAGGCTTCTCCGCTTAATTGGACACTTCTTTCATTCGATGCAAAAACTGAAAGCACTTTTAGCTTTGATTCTGAATTAATCCAAACGCGGGTTCCATCTGCCAAAAACAGCTGACTTACCTGCCCTTTTGGAACAACAATTTCCTGAATGGTAGCCTCCTGAACTGCGGAGTTTCTGTTAAAATCGATATATCGTGTTGACCATCCTAAACCGAATGTGATAAGGATAACAGCTGCGATTCGAATGATTTGGTTTAAAACTGTGACTTTAGAAGTATTTTTAATAGTCAACTTTGATCTAAGAACTTGTAATTCAGAATCAATATTATATTTTTTACGATCAAATTGGTATGCATAAGTATCCCAAATGTCCTTTTCGATGAAAAGTCTATTCTTGTTTTCAGGGGACTCACGGAGCCATTCTGCTAAAATATTATTTTCAGCTTCGGTGGAAGTCCCCTGGACATATTTGTTTATTATGGAATCGATATCAGACATTCATTCATTTTATTTTCTATTCTGCACTATGACCGGAAAGTATTAAAAAACCCTACCTCAGAATACAAATATTTTTAAAGAAAAAGAAATACCGCAATTTAAAAAGAATTAAAATCGCCACAAAGCATTCTGTTTATAGGAATCGTGGAATTTATCCTTGTTTCTGAAAAATGGTTTCAAATGTTACAAACTGCATAAGATCAATGCTTAATCCAGGCTGTAACTTTGTATCCATTAACCTTATATTTACCTGTTTTGGTCACCTTGCCATTTTCCCCATTCCATTCCAATGAAATCCAATTGAATTGATTCTTTTGGTAGTCCAGTGTGTATGAATTGTCTTCGAAAAGCAGAGTCGGTTTGCACGTTTTACCATACAAATGGCAAGTTATTTCAAACACTGTTGTTGGTGTAACATATTGCACAGGCTTTGCCATCGGAAGTATGGTTCCTTCCTTCACAAATAATGGAATTTGATCAAGCGACATCTCAATATTGTATGCTTTTCCACCTTCGTATTTCTGATTGGTATTGAAATCGTACCACACTCCGGAAGGAAAATAAATACTTCGCTTGCTGGCGCCGTCTAAAAATGGTGCAGCCATTAGATTTTCACCCATCATGTATTGGTCATCAATTTTGTAAACTGCCGAATCCTGAGGATAATCAACCACCAATGCTCGAAATGGTGGAATGCCTTTGAAGTGATATGTTGCAAAAGCCGAATAGAGATAGGGTATAAGGCTCATGCGCAGTTCGAGCAGATTGCGTATCTGCGATTCCAATTCTTTGGCATTGGGTAAAAACTCATCGCGGTTATTTTTTTCATAGTCGTATTGCAACCAGGGCGGATTGCTTAAATACCACGAATTAAAAAGTAATTGAGCAGATAAGACACCGCTTTGGGTGCGACGTATGAGATCTGCATCCGATTTAGTTTCACGTATTTCGGGCGACCACAATAAACCTGAAAATCCTGCATTTGAAATCATACGTACAAATTCGTGGTGGTCGTACATATCGCTGTAGAGCGAAGCCGGATAGGGTGCAGCAAATGCTTGTGAAGACCTGACATCAAGCAAAGTCCGTTTATTATTACGATTGAATACATTTAAGAGCGTCTTTTGGTAAAGCACACCAAACAACTGGTGCATTTGTTCTCCGTCGATTCCTGAAGGAAATTGAGAAAGCTCCGGAAAGCTCCATTGCGCCGCCGCATCTTTATAGTCAGCAGCATCGCACTCGTCGAGTTTAAAGGCTGTAATCCCTTTATTAATAAAGGTTTTTTCATGATAATCACCAAAAATTTCACGTGCTTTTGGATCGACAAAATCCGGAACTAAACCTTTCCATACTGCAAAATTGCCAGATTTGTCTTTTAAAGGATCAAATAATGGTGAGGTTGGGAAAACGTAGGCATGTTCCCAAAGGTTTAATTTATAACCCATACTGTCCATTCGATCTATAAACTGGTCAGGATTAGGGAATAAAGAGGGTTTCCATACAAACGAGCAGGAGTAAGCCACCGAATGCCAGCCAGGTTCAAGCCCATACATATCGCAGGGAATTTTATTTTCTCTAAAATATTTCGCGAGTTTAACAGCTTTGGCATCATTATAATCTCCTTTCCCACGGTATTTTACACCCAAGCCCCAGGCCGGAACCATGCAGCCACCTCCCGAATACAAGTTGTATCGCTGAATGGCTTCTTTGGTTGTAGGTCCTTCGAAAACAAAAATTTCCATGCCTTTTTCTGATGGCACTTCAATAATCATGTTGTCTGATGATTTTTCCAGTGGCTTATATAAATCGAGTGTTGACGATGCAACATTACTATTGCCACCTTCCTTTAAATTAATGCTTTCGGAAGCCTTATGCATCGTACCACAATAAAAAGTTGCGTAACGTGAAGTGTTGACCAAAACTCCATAACCTTTGGTAGAAACATAAAACGGAACCGGCGCATGAGAGAAACCCACATTGCCTGTTGACCAGCTGTTCACCCTTATTTCTTTGCGTAATCCACGTTGCTGAAAGGTATTGTTTTGAAGACCAAAGCCATATAGTTTTTCTGAATCTTCCATGGTCAATTCTGCCACGCAGCCGCGCGAAGTGGTTTTAAATTTTATTGTGGATAGATCGAAAGGTGGTTTTTCATTCCCGCTCATTTTAGCCAGCGCATCCAATGCCGGATCTTCCTTAAAATCTGAAGGTTTGAACTTTTCAGGTGTACCATAAGTTACCTTCCACACACCTGGGGCCACTTTTTCGATGGTTTGGGCAGTAAGGCTTAGGCTTAGGCTTAAGCAAAATGCAACAATTAATAGTAGATATGATTTCATATTTATGTGTATTATGTATTACCTTGATAATTTTGTGAACTAATTCAACTTTTTAACGAGCGCAATTGCCCGGAGTTTTAAACTTTCAACTTGCGTGAATTTTTGTTAACCTGTTGTAAAGGTCTTTCAGTCCCTCGGGTGAATCGCCGCCTGATTGCTCAATGGTTGTCCAGTTATTGTAGCCGATATCATCAAGTGCTTTCATGACAGCAGGCCAATTCACATCACCCTCTAACAGTTTGACTCCATATTCTGCACCTCTACCTTGTTTCTCCGCAATTTTACGACTATACTCTTTTATATGAACCTTGGCAATACGCGGGCCTAGTATTTTTATCCATTGATCGGGCCATCCATACTCCATGATATTCCCGCAATCAAAATAGAAGCAAACGATCTTGCTTTGAAACTGATCGATATAAGAGACTGCTTCCAAAGGGCTGAGCAGAAAATTATTCGGGACATTTTCAATCGCAATTTTTACATTCAGTTGTTCAGCAATCGGGACAACTCTTTTTATTTCATCAATAGATCTCTTCCAGCAATCGTCATAGCTAACCGCTTCACTTACACGACCCGGAACGAGTAGGACTGTATCTGCACCATAGGCTTTTGCATCCTCGAGACTTACTTTAAGGGCCGTAACACCTTCTTCACGGACTTTTGGATCCGGATCGGATAAAAGAAATGTCCAATGCATGGCATTGCATACGCTGGGGATAAATAATCCGGTGGCATCGCGAGCCTTCAAAACTTCATTCCTGTCGAAATGACTCATCACTTCTACGCCGTCAAAACCTGCCAGTTTTGCAGCTTGGAATTTTTCAAGGATCGTCCTACCTACCCCAATGCTTCCCCACATGATACTTTTCTTCAAGCTCCTTTTGACCAGCGCATTTTTGTTTGAAAATACAGGAATTGAGAATGTTGAAATCGCAGCGGATGTCATTAATACATTCTTTGAAAATTGACGTCTGTTCATGCCTTTTTAAATTAAGTTGTATTTTTAATATTTCTATATAAATTATGTAAATTTCGTTTCGACTACAATGACTGGTATTGCTTCCGGAATAATAGGAACAGGCTCAATTAAATAAGTCTTAGGTCTCAGTTTAATAATTTCGTGAACTAATTCAACTGTTTAACGAGCACAATTGCCCAAGGATCTAAACTGTAATTCCAGTTGAGTTCTCCGTTTGAATTTGCTTCAATGTATATTTTCTTGGTTTTCAATCCTAATTCTCTTAATTCCATTGTTTGCTGGCGAGTAGGAGGTTCAGGACTACCCATTTTTTGCCAGCTTTTTAAGGCAAAGGCATTCTCCTTATCTACAATTTCAATTTCGAATTTACTTCCGGCTTTTAATTCTGTTAATTTCAGATTTATATTTTGTGGGCTTCCTGTTTGAAGTGTTTTTTCAGCCTTATCTCTTGAGCCTATAGAAATGGGAGCAGCTTCAATTACTTCTTTGGGATAATTATAGATAATGCCTGTAAGAAGCTTACTTTGTGAATGTTTGGTGAGTATAAAACCGTTTTCAGTAATAAGTGATTCATTGCCCAATTCATTTAAGAACCTGTACGCATGAAAGGCCGGTTTTGCAATGCCCTGAAAATTCACGAGGCCCCAACCGCCATGAAATATGGAAGGTGATGCAAATGCTTCTTCTTCAATGTCGGTAAATATCCAATATGAAAGCGAGTTTGCCATACCAATATTTTCGATATTTGCCCTTAAAATATAGGTAGCAGCTTGCAGGTAATCGTGGGTATGATCTCTGTTCGAAGGGCTTGAACTCCATTCAGTACAATGAATTTCGGCATTTTTAAATTTACTTGCGTTAATCACTTTATTTAACCAGTTCAAGTCCATTTTTAAACTGTTAACCGGACGGCTCATTTCAAACTGACCACCACCGTCGCCAAACGGATAAGTGGTAGGGTAAGGATGCGATGAAACAAAATCGACCGGGAGGTTTTCTTTTTCGCAATAGCTTAAAAACTCTTCAATCCAAGGGCCTTTGCATTGGATGTTTTCAAAATCAGCAGCCGAAATATTCTTGATTTCCCGGTGAAGTTTTTCATATACCCCTTCAGCTGGATGATAGCTGCTGGTGGCTGGTCCACCAACTTTGAACAATGGGTCGTTGTTTTTAACTGTTGTGGCGGTAACTTTATATAATTCAAAGTATTGCTCCATTGTTCCACGCCAAAAACCCGATAAGTTTGGTTCGTTCCAGACTTCAAAATACCATTTGTAAAGTTCTTCTTTGCCGTAACGTTCGATACAATGTTTCATAAAAGCATCTACTAATCCTTTCCATGCATCAAAATCAGATGGTGGCGTGCCATGAGCACCCCACCAAAAAACAGTGGCATCTGGAGACATAGCTTTAGGGAAAAAACTAAATTCGACAAATGGCTTAACACCCAAATTGAGCAAGCGATCGAATAAATCGTCGATATACTGCCAGTTATAGACAGGTTTTCCGTCTTTATCTACAGTATAAGCAAACATATCGTCGTGAAACAAACCATGAAAGCGGACATATTCGAAGCCACATGATTTGTGAACCATATCGAGTTGTTCGAGCCACGAAGCTCGTAAACCTTCGTTTGCACGCCCAGCGCTTACACACTTGCTCCAATAATGGTCAAGTGGTACACCTTTTAGCTGTGCGCTAATTTGGTTGCCTATTAAATGTTTTTCTATTGGCTGCGAAAAGGAAAGAAGCGTTAATACGCTTAAAAATATCGTAATTGGAATAATTTTCTTTAACACACTCATACTTTATAGTTTTTATTGAAATTATATTTGCTTAATTTAAGATATTCATTATCTTTTCCTTATCCACACCCTGATGTCGCCATCGGTTTGGCCTGCATCGGCAAAAGGAACTACTTTTAGTTCAATGGGTTTGCCTGAATAAAAGGCTTTGGTTTTATAAACCTGACTTCCTACCCAACCTTTGGGGAGCACAGATTTAGAAATTGGAGTCAGGTTTAATGGCCCCATGGTAACTTTATCCAGGTCTTTTAAATCGGGGTTTAATGCCTGATCAACTGCCAATACCTGTGGTCCAACCTTAACAGCAATAAAACCGGGGTAACTTTTTCCTCCGTCCAACGCTTGAACAGTTAAATCGAACGAAACACGAATGGTAGATTCTTTATCCCACTCTTTCTCAATATTCAGGTATTGTCCGGGAATGCCATCCAATGTTTTACCATCAACTATGGCTTTAAAGTTTTTACACCAAATTGGAACCCGCAATGCCAAATTGAAATTGGCACTTTCATTTGAAGAAATTGTAATGACAGCCTTCCCTTCCGATGGGAAATCAGTTTGGATAGAACAGTTAACCTGCACTTCTTTTCCGCCTTTGGTTTTAATTTTATCGTTCAGTTTTTCTGCCGAATAGAGATTAACATTTAACCCGTTTTTGGTATTCTTAGTTAGTGCCAATTCAGGAATGGCTGCAATTCCTCTTGGTATGCTGGCCAAACAACAATGCGCATCAATATTACAACGATAAGGTTTTTTGCCTTGCAAAGCTGTATAATAGCTTACACAACCGGTTTGAGGGTTTTCGGCAGCAAACAAATGGTTGTAAACCGATTTTTCAATTTCATCCATGTATTTCGGCTCACCTGTAAGGTTATACATTGCCTGGCTGAATTGAATCCAGGTGGTGGTAACGCAACCCTCGCCCATGTTAACTTCGTTTTCTGCAGGCAAATAAAAATCTTCTCTATAAAGTTCATGTTCACTTGCTGTACCTGTGATATAAAGTTTGTAAGTCGAAATATCGTTCCAGGCATTTTTGGCAGCTTTCAGCAATTTTTCATCACCGGTTAACTGGTATAGCTTTACTATTCCTGTTAGGTTCGAGGTCATTTCATAGGCTTTCCCGTTGGCCGTTTTATCTACCTTGCCAAGGGTTGCAAGGGTTGATACTACTTTCGGTCCGTTTTCATAGTCATATGCTTTAAGGATATAAAAACAAAAATCGAGATATTTTTTGTCGCCAGTGAAGCGGTATAATTCGGTCATAGGTTTCAGTACACTGGTAGATGCCATTCCTATGTGACCCGATGAGTTGATGATATTGCGCTGACCGGGGTTTTCGCCAAAAGTTTTGCAAAGTAGGTCGCCCATTTTTTTCGAAGTTTCGAGAGCTGGCTTGTAGCCTGTAACCGAATAGTAACTAAGCAAGCCAAGCATGTTGTATTTGTGTGCCCACACATCCCAGTCTGTCCAATAAGTCGATGGTAAATAAGTTCCTAAATATCCGTCCTCATTCTGGCAGGCGATTAAAATATCGACAATTCGATCCATTTGGGCTTTCAATTGAGCGTTATTTGTAGAACGCCACACCCGGCTTGCAGCATGAAGGTATTTTCCAGAATATTCACCAACCCAGGTTTGATTTCCAGGACGATTATAGTAACATTCCAAAATACCTGTTTCGTCAATATTTAGTAAGCGTTGAAAAAGATTGGCATTTAGCCTTTCGTTCAAATACCCTCCGAACGCGATATTTTCCAATGCAAAAGGAAGCGATTTGCCTGCAATTGTCGGGGTAACTAATGGCGTTTGGGCTTGTTCGTTAGTCCTTGGGTTTAAAACATAGGCAAGTAGCGATGAGTTTTTAATCGTATCGATTAATGATTTTGCAGTAAAGCTGAAATCAACCTTATAAAAGTTAGGTTCTTTTATCTCAACAGAAGTGTTGAACAAGCTATCGGCTTTACTTCCCACTACAATTTCATACTCTTTTTGGAAAATAATGGCTTTCGATGTTGGTTGGTAAACCTTTACATTTAAAGTGCCCTGAATACTATCTATCGGAATTTTGAACTTAAAATAGACTGTTTTATGAAAAGATGTTGTTTCGAGAGTAAATTTCGAAGGTGCATCGCTTGTCTGTAAATATAGTACATCCCCAAGGTTCATGTCGCCAATGGTATGCTCAGCTCCCCACATTCCACCATTTCCCGAAAGATCGTTCACCCGAACTGCAATAATATTTTCTTGGTCCCAACGGATTAAATCGAAAGGAACAGCGTATACCCTTTGGGTATCCCAGCCTGTTGCTCCACCAATGCGTTGTCCATTCAAATAGGTATCGTCGCTATCATCAATTTTTCCCAATGAAATGCGAACCGATTTAAACAACTGATTATCAAGCTTAAATGATGAGGGAATTACCACTCGGGTGCGATACCAGCCAATACCGTCGTAATTTTGGTAGCCTTGTTTTTCCCAATACGAATCTACCCCTAATATTTTCCACTTTGTGTCGTTAAAAGCCGGGTCGGAATAGGCAGTGCTATCGCCGGTTATAAACTTCCATTCTTTTGGGAGTCCGAAGCCGGCATCAGTTTTTGGCTCATTGGCACAAGCTGAAACAAGCAAGACGCCCATCAACGATAAAAGGGTAAATTTATTCATAATTAATCCATTAAAATGTGATTCAGTTTAATTATCAGGAAGAGATTGTCCAAAAAGCTCTTTTATTTGACTTTTCAGACAGCCCCCTCCTGATAAATTAGTACAACAGTTAAGCTATCAAAACAGCTAAGCTTTTATTAGTTTTTGAAGCCTCCTGTTGCATTCCATCATTGAACGTCCGGAATGATAGGCAACTTTCCACTCATTACCTATGTTACCATCAATTACTTTTCCGTTTCGGTCGAGTAATCGTCTCCATTCACCTACCTGATGGTTGATCATGTTTTTATCGATAAAATTCCATATCGTTTGAAATGCTTCGTAATAGCGGATGTCATCGAATAACTCATATCCTTCGAGGAAACCAACAAGCGATTCGCTGTGCTGCCACCATTCTTTTTCAAGTACCAATGCACCACCTTTGCGGAGTCCATCCCGGTAAATTCCACCAATTTCAAAGTCCACTCCATACTTTACAGCATTGTCGAGCAATAATTTAAGCACCGGTTTATACTGATCAACCGATACGCCTGCAGCATTGATTGCCCGTACCATAAGCCAAACAATTTCAGTATTGTGTCCATACGAAGTTGTTTCTGTCGGATCAGCTGGCTTTTCGCCTTCACGCTCTGCATTCCAGGTTCTTTTAATATTGATTGCAGGCAGTGGATTCCATGCCAAATCAAATTGGTTTAAGCCAGATCCTGCAACATGATCCACCATTTTTTCGCTGATCAGATTGATAGTTTCGATCAATTTACGTTTATGAATTTCTTTGCCTGAAGCCAAATACAAAGATGTAAATGCTTCCATCAGATGTAAATGTGTATCCAACCCTTTACGATCGCCTGCACTAAAACCATCTGGCGCAGGAATCCAATTGCTTTCAAGGTTTTCGTAGTATCCGCCGTAATGTGTATCAGCACAATATGTTTGCAACAAATCGAATGTTTTTATTGCATAATCCAGCCCACGTTTATCACCGGTTGAAATATAATAATCGGCCAATGCGTAAATAGCAAAGCTTTGTCCATAAACAACTTTCCCATCGTCAAGAGGCGATCCGTCTCTTTTTACTTTCCATCTCCAACCTTCATTGAGGTTGTCCCACAAATATTTAATCAGAAAATCAACTCCTTGTTTTGCCTTTTCAACACTTGAATCAGAAGGTGCAAGCTTATTCAGGTTCGAAAACCACCAAATCATACGGCACTGCGTGTTCAGGTATTTCTCCGGCATTTCCAGCGCTAAACCGTCTGCATCAAAATTGGTCATAAATCCCCCAAATTCTTGATCAACTGCATTTTTTTCCCAGAAAGGGATCAATTCATCAAATAAGTGATTGTGTATCGACTGATGATTTACTTTCAATTGCTCAATTGTTTCTGACGTTTTTAATCCGTTTGAGCCGGTGCTTTTTTTAATATTGTTTGATTCCATTTTTTTTACTTTTAATTAGAATATAAAATTATAATTTGCTCTATATTAATTGCTTGTTCCACTTTTTAAGTCAATAGGTCAAGCTTACATTCTTTCAACCATCAGAAACAGAACTTCAGCAGGTTTTAAACTGATGTTGAATTCCGTTCCTTTTCCGATAACTTCTCCATTTTGCCTATCTTTTAAGAGAATGGCTTTTTTGGAAATGATATTCGTTGCTTGATTTTCGTACGTGTGATTTAGCAGAATGAGCATTTCTTCCTTTGCATTCGATTTGTGATAAAATTCAACAAAGCGAGAATCGATATCAATGTCCATTTCTGGTTTTAAAACCGAATACAGTTTGTAGGATTCATCGTTTTTCCAAGGATTGTAGGTGTCGCAGAGCGACTCTTCGAGATTCAGTCGGGTATAATATAAATTACCTTTCCCAATTTTAGTTTTGAAAAAAACACCTTCCCCTTTTTCGTTTATGCTGTGCGTAAGGCAATCGGGGCAAACTTTCAAAAGTGTTTCATAATTGGTTGACCAATTCATCTGAGCCATTTTTAAACGACCCGACAATGGGAATTTTTCCAACAGGTTTAAATTACCGATATGCTTTGCTACCAACAATTCAACCGGAGAATCTATTGAGTAATTTAGTTTCTGATTCGAATTAATTGTTGGGGCAAAATTGTTGTAATACGACTGATATACTGTTCCTCCTGTAGCAAGGTATTTATTGATGTGTTCTTTGTTTTCGGCATTAATTGAAAAACCTGGGATTATCAAGAACGCAGCATCGGCAGGAACTTCTTTATTTTCAAATAAAAACCTTACCACAACATGGTTTTGTTTGGCAAGTACATAGGCGTTGATAACCTGGCGGAAATAATCATTCAACGGAGTAGATTCAGGCACAACAATGTAACAAACGGGCAACTTATCAGTCCAATCCAATCCTAATTTTGCTGAAAATTCGGTGCTCTGTTTAAAGGCATCTGCAACAGGAAATTTATTGTTTTTGGCATCCAATAGTCCCATTTGGTATTCCAAAGGATCAAACTTTCCTTTACCGACGAATTCTCTGCCATCGATGGATGGTTTAACCCGAAAAGTCGTATCAATGTTATGCGAACACCACCATACAAACCCGGCAGCACCTTCGGCCCAGCTGCTGAAGTAGGCTAATTCAAGGTATTTCGCACGTTGTTCCTGACTTACCCAATCGCCCGAAATACCTGTTTCCTGCATCAATACAGGTTTCCCTTCCATTTTTGCCCAAGCAATCATCATGTTGGTACTGTAAGTCGTTCGTAAGCCAAACCAAGGATCGTCGAGAATGGTAGCATGAAAATAAGAGTAGGTGTGTGCCGACAAATAATCGCAAGCAGGAGATATATTTTCTACGGGGAAACTTGCATCATAACCAGTTCCGATGCCGTTGGTTACCAATCGAGCTGGATCTCCTTCTTTGAATGCTTTATACATTCTGAACATCCACGATTTTGTTTCATCGGGAGAGGCAACATATCCGGCAACTGCTTTTAACGCATTTATTTCGTTGCCAAAGTCGTAGCTGTGAACGTAGGGGTTTTTACTTAAAGTTTTGGAAATGGTTTTAACCATCAAAGCTGTTGCATCAATTTGGCTGGGGTTGGTAAACATTCCTTTGTCGATCCATTTAGGCGTAAAGATTCCCCCATCGAGCCAACCAGTAATTAAACTGGGTTGTACCTGTATTCCCCGTTTCCCGGCAATGGTAATGAGTTCGTTTAGGCGATCGATTTTTTGCTGGTCGAACTTGTTAATTTCGGGCTGTGTTAAATACCACAATTGTTTATTTCAGCCCAAAAGTATACCAGTGTTTCACTCCAAAAGTATACCATTTTTAATTAA
>JAAFHB010000246.1 GCA_010906965.1 Mariniphaga sp.
GTGGTTAAAAGGATTGAAAAGATGGGGAAGTAAGATAATTTGACACTTCAATAACTTAAATCAAAGAAATCTGCCATTTGCGGATTTCTTTGATTTAATACTTACTTGTAATGTTTATTCAAGTAACAGCAGCTTATTTCTTTTTAATCTCTGCCATCACCTTTTTTTCCGATAATTCTTTTGTACAGAAGAACCAGTCGTAGCATTTCTTACCTTCTTCTTTGGTTTCCATCCGCTCTTTAGCCACCCCGCATGAACCGGCAGTTGGTATAATCACTTCGTCTCCTGGACGCCAGTCGGCTGGGGTTGCAACGCTAAAAGCATCGGTAGTTTGAAGCGCAATAATTACGCGTAACAGCTCGTCGAAATTACGGCCAAGGCTGAGTGGATAATAAATCATGGCGCGGATAATTCCTTTTGGATCGATGAAGAATACGGCACGTACTGCTTTCGTGTTGCTTTCTCCGGGTTGAATCATACCATATTTCTTGGCAACTTCCATGGTAATGTCTTCAATCAGTGGAAAATTTACTTCCACATTCTTCATGCCCTTATATTCAATTTTCTCCTTGATGGTCCTTAGCCAGGCAATGTGGCTGTAAAGACCGTCAACCGATAACCCAACGAGTTCGCAATTATACTGGCGGAATTCATCTTCCATAGAAGCAAAAGTCATAAACTCCGAAGTGCAAACCGGTGTAAAATCAGCCGGATGGCTGAAAAGGATCACCCATTTCCCTGAATAGTCAGACGGGAAATTGATAGGCCCTTGAGTAGTTACAGCGTTAAATACTGGGGCGGCTTCACCAATTCTTGGCAATGTCATCACTTCTTGATTTGTCGTTTCCATAGTCAAATAATTTTTATTGGTTATTAAATATGTATTATTACATTCATATGTAGTGATTTGCGATATTTCTTTAGCTCATTAATAGTTGAATTGTCCAACAAATATACAAAAAATAGTAATAACAAGCAAATGATCATTACATTTGTATCGAACAAATGCTCATAACTAATGGCAAGACCAAAAATAATACGAAAAATGACGAATCCTCCACACTTCAAAGGATTCAGGCCAATTGGCCTTCCGGAAGCAAATAATCCGGTTGTTTTAAACTACGAAGAATATGAAGCCATCCGCTTGAGCGACTTTGAATGTTACGGGCAGGTTGAAGCTTCACGGATCATGGAGATTTCGCGACCCACTTATGCCCGCATTTATGAAAGTGCCAGGGGTAAGATAGCACAAGCCTTCGTCCTGGGAAAAGCCATCGTGTTCGAAGGGGGCAAAGTTTATTTTGACAGTGAATGGTATTCGTGTAATAGTTGCGGTTGTTTTTTCAACCATCCTGAAAAGGAAGAGGAAATCAGAAATTGTACGTTATGTGGCTCTACAGATATTGAGCAATACAGCGAAGATAACCCACAAATTAATATGGAAGATATTTGTATTTGTCCAAAGTGCGGGGTTGAAAAAGCGCATACACCTGGCACTCCTTGCAGGAATGAAATTTGCCCTGAATGTAATTGCCTGATGATACGAGAAGGAGCGCCACACCAACATAGAATGAGAAACAGAAATTGTAATATAAGATAAAATTTTAAAAAAATGAAAGTAGCAATCACATCAACGGGGAACAGCCTCGATTCAACATTGGACAGCCGTTTTGGACGTTGTTCTTATTTCGTGGTTTACGACACAGAAAGTCAATCAACCGAGTTTATTCCTAACTCAAATAAAGAAAATGTTGAAGGGGCAGGGCCTGCTTCGGTTCAATTAGTCGCCTCGAGAGGGGCGGAAAAGGTTGTATCAGGCGAGTTTGGAGCTAAGGTGAAGGCACTATTCGACAGTCTTAAAATTCAGTTAGTCGTGTTGAACGATCCTGAAAAAAAGATTAGCGCTATTATAGAATTGTTAAACCATAAAAATTAAACATCATGCCACAAATGGATGGAACAGGACCCGAAAAGAAGGGTGCGCAAACTGGACGGGGATTAGGCAAATGTAAAAATGTGCCGGAAAAAGAAGCCCTCGAAAAACTTGGCAAAGGCTTAGGCTTACGTCGTAAATCAGGAGGTGGAAAAGGTGAAGGGAAACGCTTGAAAAGCGGAATTAAATAACATTAACCATTTTAAAAAGGAGGTTATTATGTCACGATTAAACGGTATGGGACCTGATGAAGAAGGTTCAATGACAGGAAGAGGAATGGGGAACTGTAGTCCTGATAATAAGGGGAAAATTAATGACGAAATTTTAGGAATCTGTACAGGGTTGGCCGTTGCGCTAATCATTGGTGTAACTAAAATTGTCGCAATTTGGATGAAGGAAAAGCGCTTGAAAAGCACTATAAAATAGTATTAATCATTAAAAAAAGGAGGCTATTATGCCAGGATTAAACAGAAAAGGACCCAACGAAGAAGGTCCTTTGACAGGTCGGAAAATGGGTCATTGCAATCCCGAAAATAAGGGAAAATCTGATGCCGAGATTTTACAAAACAGGGATACATTAGTACAGCAAGGTCAGAATACGGGAAGCGGACAAGGATTAGGACGTGGACAAGGAACGGGACGTGGACAAGGATTAGGACGTGGACATGGACAAGGCTTGGGACGCGGAATAGGCAAGGGAAAACCATCTGATGGAAATGCATAGTTTAAATAATTCATTACCATGCGGTTTAATGCCGCATGGTTTTTTAATGGAAGAAGAATTTAGAAAGCTTCGATTGTAGAATTTGAGATTTAATAAACACGATTATTCAGGAATAAACATTCAAATATTAGAAAACACAATTAAAAAAATAATTATGAAAACTATTATTGCTATCCCATTGGAGAACGGTCGTCTATGTGAGCACTTTGGCCATTGCCAGCAATTTGCCATTGTTGAAGTTGTAAATGGAGTAATTACCGATTATAAAGAAGTAACACCACCGGAGCATGTGCCAGGTTTGTATCCACGTTGGGTTGCAGAGTTTGGAGTAACAGACGTGATTGGTGGAGGCATGGGTCAAAAAGCGATTGATTTGTTCAATCAGCAAAATATCAATGCTTTTGTTGGTGCTCCTATAAAAGCTGCGAAAGAGCTTGTCACCGATTTTATTGACAATAAACTGAACCTGACAGCGAACTACTGCAACCACGATGAGAACCATGAATGCAATCATTAATTAAATATTAGTGATTTTGACCTTTATGGAAGCTAAAGAAATGATTTCAGATTATCGGTGCTTTTTCTGTTTTGCCAGGGCTTTTGAAAGATTGCTTGAAAAAGAAAATCTTTCGGTTGAAGAGAAAAAATGTTTTGCTGTTGATATGTTCGGATTATTTAACAATGTGAACGGCAATTTTTCAGTTCCGGCATTTTCAAGGGAATTGCATGTCCTTCTAAAACAGTATAGCAATAATCCTGATCCTTATAAAGAAATAAAGAAGCAAAGTAATGATCTGGTTTTGGCAAGGTATACCGAATTAAAAAATATAGTTTTCAACTCGGTAAATCAATTTGATTCGGCCTTACGCCTTGCTATTGCAGGGAATATTATTGACTATGGTATCGGTAATGATTTTGATTTACAGGCAACTATCGACAAAGTATTAGGTTCAGATTTTGCCATAGATGACTCTGTCGAATTAAAACAGGCTCTGTCGCAGGCGAAGACAGTCCTTTATTTGGGCGACAATTGCGGCGAGATTGTTTTTGACAAACTATTTATCGAAACTATCATGCATCCTAATTTGATTTATGCTGTCCGCGGAGCGCCGGTTATAAACGATGCTACACTGTATGATGCAAAATATGTTGGATTGGACATCGTTGCCAATGTCATATCGAACGGTTATGATGCCCCTTCAACTATTCTGGAACATTGCTCTTCAGATTTTTTGGAAGTATTCAACCGCGCTGACGTAATCATTTCAAAAGGTCAGGGTAACCTTGAAGGATTATTGGGACAAACCGGGAAAGAGGTTTATTTTCTCTTAATGGTCAAATGCAATGTAATTGCTGATGCACTGGGGGTCAAAGAAGGTGATTTTGTAGTAAATAAAATAAGTTTTAATACAATCTTCTGTGGAAAAGATTAAAATTGGAATCATTATTTGTGATCGTTATCGCACTTGTGCAGGAGGAAAATGTTTCAGGTCGTTGCAAAA
Source organism: Mariniphaga sp. (assembly GCA_010906965.1). Lineage (GTDB taxonomy): Bacteria > Bacteroidota > Bacteroidia > Bacteroidales > Prolixibacteraceae > JAAFHB01. The sequence continues at coordinate 4,160 of JAAFHB010000246.1, forward strand.
GCGCGAAGGGGCTTTTGCAATGTATAAAGATCAAGATGTGGAGCTTACTGCCTATACAACATGTGGTGGTTGTCCCGGCGGAAACATTGAATATGCTCCCGAAGAGATGAAAAAAAACGGAGTAACACATATCCATTTTGCAACTGGTTTTTTAGTTGGATATCCACCTTGTCCTTATATGGAACATTTTGGAACGTTCATTCCTGAAAAGTATGGAATGAAGGTCGTTTTTGGAACACATCCCATCCCACAGAAATATTTCTTAACGCACAAAAAATTAAATACATGGAATACAGCTTTTCTGAAGGAAGCCATTCAGCCAACACTTTCAGATGAACAAATTCGTTTAAGTTATGACTGATCCATTAGATATAAAAATTGCAGTTGCGAGTGGAAAGGGAGGAACAGGCAAAACGCTTGTTTCGACTAATCTATTTTGGGCGGTGCAAAATGCAGGAATACCTGTTACATTGGTTGACTGCGATTCCGAAGAACCTAATGTGGCTGAATTTGTTTCGGGCGAAGTATTTGTCAAATATCCGGTTACACAAAATATTCCTGTAATTAATACTGAAAGTTGTGAATTCTGTGGCAAATGCTTCACGTATTGTAATTATAATGCAATCGTTTTCCTTCCTGTAAATCATTTTATTCAGGTAGTCGAAGATTTATGCCACGAATGCGGCGCCTGTACTGTAGCTTGCAAGTTTGGTGCAATCAGTCAAAAAGAAAAACAGCTTGGAACAGTTCAGTCAATGCAAACTAACAGCTTAACTGAGATTATCGAAGCACGCGCTGATATAGGTGTTTATTCGCCTGTACCTGTTATTAAAAAAGCAATCAAGGAGATCAATAACAGATACCTGGCCATTTTAGATTCTCCTCCCGGGATATCATGCCCTTTTATTGCAACGGTAGAGACAGCCGATTTTGTGGTTTTGGTTACTGAACCAACACCATTTGGATTAAACGATCTGAAACTTTCCGTTGAAACATTACAACATCTTAATAAAAAATTTGGTGTAATTGTCAACCGTGCCGGATTGGGTAACAGGGATGTATATGATTACCTTCAATTAAATAATATTCCATTGCTTATGGAGATCCCTTTCGACAGGGAAATTGCCCGTATCTATTCGGAAGGACTTTTGCTGGCAGAGGAAAAACCAGCTTTCCGGTTACAGTTTATCGAATTATTAAAAACAATCGAAAATCTCTTAAAATGATGAACGAAATAGTAATTCTAAGCGGTAAAGGGGGAACGGGTAAAACGAGCCTCAGCGCAGCATTTGCCACGATCAGAAACAATTGTATTGTTGCCGATTGCGATGTGGATGGAGCTGACCTCCATCTTATTCTACAGCCTGAAAACTACAGTATTGAGAAATTTATTACAGGTCACAAAGCCAATATTAATTACGATACTTGCATCAATTGCGGATTGTGCATTGATTATTGCCGTTTCGATGCTATCTCTCTAAAAAATGGACAGGTTACTATATCTGAAATATCGTGTGACGGATGCAAATTATGTTCACGGATCTGCCCTTCCAAATCTATCCAAATGATTCCCAGTGACAAAAGCCGTTGGTTTGCTGGAAATTATCGGAATGGACGGATGATACATGCGCGTCTTTATCCGGGTGAGGAAAACTCGGGAAAACTGGTAAACGTTGTTCGCGAGAATGCCCGAAAAATATCACAGGAAACCGGCTGGGAAACAATTATTATTGATGGACCACCAGGTACAGGTTGCGCTGTTATTTCATCGGTAACAGGAACAAATAAAGCCATCATTGTTACAGAGCCAACTAATTCGGGATTTCACGACATGAAACGAATATTGGAGCTCGTTTCAAATTTCAAGGTCCAATCGTTTGTTGTGATTAATAAATTCGACCTTAATGAATGCATTTCCAATAAGATAGAGAATTGGTGCGTTGAAATGAACATTCCGGTTATTGGGAAAATTGCTTTCGATGCTCAAATTGTTACGGCAATGATTAACTGCCAAAGTATCGTCGAATGGAAGCCGGAATCGGAAGCAAGCAAGGAAATAATTTCAATTTACAAAACCATTTTCAATGACTAATGATATAATTCATATTGCATTACATGTTAGTGAAAAAGATGTTCACTCATTTTATGTTCATGTTCTTAATGGAAAAGTCATTCGAACATTTGAGCTATCAAAAGTAGATGCGTCTGAAATATTTAATATAAACAAAAAGGTTAAGGTGTCGAAAATATCTTGCGAGGGTATTGATTTTGAATTGTTTGTTGATAACGACCTTAATATGCCAACTTTTGCCCATGTAAGTTTTCAGTCTTTGCAGGCAAAAGAAATTTTTGAAAAGGCAAAGTTAAAAGGCTATCGCACTTATGTTCGCAATAATAACTCTTCTGTGAGCTACTTCATTAGTGATACAAATTGTAATCTATTCGAGATTAAAACGAAAGAGCGATGGTATATTACCAAACAATAATTAAAAAAATGGAATCATGATAAGTTTTGGACCGGTGCCATCACGAAGATTAGGAAAAAGTCTGGGAATTAATAATATTCCTTCGAAAAAGGTATGTTCGTATTCGTGCATCTATTGTCAGGTGAGGATTACCAAAGAATTTAGCATTGACCGTGA
>JAAFHB010000247.1 GCA_010906965.1 Mariniphaga sp.
GAAATTGCTCATGCCACAAAATAATTAATTTTCAGGCATAGCCGCTTATACATAACCACCACCAAAGGAGGTGGTTTTAAAGTTTATAATAAATCCACCCGGAGTGATTGCTTTGGTGATTTCGACTGCATTGGCATAGGCAAGTTCTTTACTTTCCATGCTGGCCATCCATGCGCCGAAATAGGTATCCCAGTCGAATAATACATATTGTCCGCCAAAGTTATCGTTCCACAATCGGCTAACCGGAAATATAACACGCTCATTCGAAGCATCGTAAATTACATTCCAGCCAACCACACTTTGAATGGCCTGATAAGTAGCAGACAGAGCGCCGTATTTCGAAAACTTCGTTTCGAGTTCCGTTCTCCGTTTGGCAACAATTTCTTTAATTTGGTCAATGCTTTTGGGTTCTCCGGTATAATATGCTATCGGCCGATCAAATTTTACGGCCAGGTATGGAGAAGTATTGGCCAGAAATTCCTTTTCGATTGCTCCGGTTGTGCGAACAATGAGCTTCCTGTTTTTGGTTTTCGCCTCGATGGTATTGCCATTCATCTCCAGGTTTCCCGGATAATTCCACAACATGCCGGTTTCAAGAACAACTGATGGAATATTTTCCGGATTTTGGATTGGCGTAACAAGGAGTGCCAAATCCTGGTTTTCGGTGGTAGCACTTTCGATCCTGAATTTCACCCCATTCCATTCGACTGTCAGGTCAGAATAGCTCCCATCATAAGCTTTAAATCCGGGAGTAATCTTTTCAGGACGGTTACCGCGCGACGAGATAAATGCTTCTTTCAGGTAATTATCGGCATTGTTCTGGTGCAGTTTAATACCGATATTCATGGCAAATCCTTCCGGTAAAAGTACATGGCTCAACACACTTTTGTGGTTGAATGTTCCCCATCCGGTTTGCAGTTTGCTCTGAACAGCCTTGTATTTGGCTTCGGGAGACTCAGGATTAATTGCGAGTGTTGATCCCGAAAGGATCAGGGAAAATATCAGAACTGAAATGAAATTTTTCATAGAAATTTGATTAATATGGAAAAATGAATTATCCTTTGGCTTCAAATTCAGTTGATGACAAAGGATAATCAATTAGCGGAATAAAGATGATATCAGACTATTTTTTCAACTCAATTTTCACTACCGTATCGTATTTAACAGGTTTCTGAGGTGAACTTCCAACGTTAATAAAGAGATTGCCAGGCTCGTTATTTCCCCACCACGATTTCTGATACGACAGCTCACCACCGGATTTCAACAGATAAATGTTTTTTACCTTGTCACCATCAACGCCTTTGGCATTCAATTGGCCCAGGTTCGGATTCATCCAGTGTGCGTAGATCGTATTTCCTTTTTGCGTAAAACGTCCCCAGTCGGGCTTTGGTAAATTAGCTGCACCGCAGCCATAAACACTCTCGCCATTCATATCCATCCATTTACCCACTTCAGCCAGAATATTCACACTTTCCTGAGGTATTTTTCCGCGTGCATCAGGACCAACATTCAGCAACAGGTTGCCATTTTTGCTCGCGCAATTTACAAGGGTTTGAACGATTAATTCCGGAGATTTCCAGTTTTGATCCTGTTCCGTGTAACCCCAACCGCCATTGAGTGTGAGGCAGGTTTCCCAGGGAATCGGATTGTTATATTTGTCAATCAGTGGAGCATCAGGAATTCCCTGCTCGGGGCTTTCAAAATCGCCAATTGTTTTCAGCATCCGCCCCTTTGATGAAGTGCCTTCGTTGACAGAAAGTCGGTTATCGAGAATAATTTCAGGCTGATATTTGCGAATCATCGATACCAGTTCGGTAGCTCCCCATTTTTCGCCGCTGTATTCGTCGAACGAATAATCAAACCACATGATGTCGAGTTTGCCATAGTTTTTTACAAGTTCCTCAACCTGTCCGTGCATGTATTTCAGGTAATTATCCCAGTTAAAGATCCGTTTCCCATATTCTTTATCGTCACGTTGCGGATGATTGCCAACATTTGGATAATCGGGATGATGCCAATCGATGAGGGAATAATATAAACCGACTTTCAATCCTTCAGCCCTGAAAGCATCCAGAAATTCGCGGACCAGATCGCGGCCTCCGAAGTTTTTACTGAGTTTGTAATCGGTGAGTTTACTGTCGAACATGCAAAAACCATCGTGATGCTTGGCAGTGAGAACAGCATATTTCATTCCGGCAGCTTTGGCGGTTTTTGCCCATGCTTTGGCGTCGAAATCTTTCGGATTAAACTCATCCACATACTTTTGATAGGTTTCGGTGGTTAACTTTTCGTTCGATTTAACCCATTCGCCACGAGCCGGAACAGCATAAGCACCAAAATGGATGAACATGCCGAAACGTGCGTCACTCCACCACTGGGTGCGTGCCATTACCTTTTGGTAATTTGTATTGTACTCTTTGGTTGCGACTTCCTGTGCAATAGTGCTGCCGGCAGATCCCATAAGTAAAGTCAGCCAAAAGAAGAATAGTTTTTTCATTGGTGTATTTTTTAAATGTTTGAAGTTATAAAATATCTGATTTTAAATTTTTTTCAATAGATTATAGTTTTAATTCAACCGTTTTCCCGGCCGGTACCGCAACTTTCGGTCCTACAGGAAAATCCGGTTTTTTGTAAGGATAATCGAAAGGTACTTTTTTGTCCAGCACCAACTTGCTGTCCCTTAAAACATAGCTGCCGTTTGGCAAAACTTCGCCTTTATGGGTTATGCCCTTTATAACAAGCGTAACCTGGCGGGCCAGGCTGTCAATCCCGTTCACCCTGACGAACTCACCCTTCAGGCCAGTTACAACGCTAACCCCCGCCGTACAAGCAAATATCTCAATGTCATTAAGATAACCTTTAATGATAGTGTTCTCCTGCGTAGTTTTGTACACATCATTTCCCATCCGTTGGGAATATGAATAATTCTCTTTGAGGGGCAAACCGTTAAAATGTACTTCGTCGTTTTCGAGGTAAACGCCGTACATCCTTGAAAAATACTCCAGAACGGACAAGATTGTTGGTCCATAATTGTCTGAACCATTCTGTTCGGAGGTGTACGGATCGAATTGCTGGGTAAACAACAAAGTTTTGGATACCTTACCGAGCAGTTTTTTGCCTATTAAACTGACTTCAGCATAATGCCCATAATTCTCAATCGCCCTGATAGCCCTTTGATAGGTAAGGCCTTGCGGTTGTCCAGACCAGTTATTGTTTTTGATATTCCTAAAATACGGGTCATTTGCCGCAATGGATGTTAAAGGCATTGGTGTCCAGAATTCGTCCGGGTTAAGCAGATGATAACGAATAAAATCATCGGCCATTGATTGGCTCATGGTGCCAAAATACATACACCTGATATTGTTATGAGCCAGAGAATTCACAAGATTATTCTCCCTGTTCCGATAGAAATAGGCTTTCTTTTCAGGAACCCATAAATAGTCTTTCATTTTTCTACTAACCGCATTAGCCTTATCGCGCCAATAATCTCGCTTTCCGTTGTTTGTAATTGCCGAAATTTTTGCCAGTACATCCCTGCATGAATAAGAATACCCCATTAGGTCCATCGACTCTTCGGGTACAGGGCAATCACCTACATCACTTGCATCACTGATGTTTGCAAATTTTTCGAGCTTTGGGGCGATATTCCCCGGCCAGGCCCATGGCGCGTACCTAAACCGTTCTAAATGATCTTCTCCATTATCAGTCATCCCCCAGGTTTCCAGGCAACCATCCTTGTCTGAATCGCGGTATTTCCAGAGGTAGTTATCGTATTTTTCAAGCGCATTATAGATTGCTCCGAGGTATTCTTTATCGTGGTTTAAGAGGTAGTACAATTCGAGAGCCGGCTGAGCCAGGTATAATCCCTGGAGCGCATCAAAGTGCAGGCCTAATGTTCCATCTTCTGCGGTGGGGTCATGCATATTCCAAACATTGTTGCCGGTATTGTAAACCATCCCGGCAAGGAGCCCGTCGTTTCGCTGGTTATTGATGAATATACGTATATTATCCAAAGCAATGTTGATGTCGCGTTTGGCATACATTACACCGCCCATAGGTTGTGTCTCCAGCCAAACGAATGGGTATTCGCCACCTTCCACCATGACGGTATACGCTGGCGAAAAATAATGGACGTTTTTAATCGCCTTTGATTCAGCAGCATCAAATAATTTTTTAAGCACAGTATCGGGTGAGGTAAAAATAACCCCTGTTTCCCTGAACTTACTTTTAAAATATTTAGCCGGCAGTATTTGGCTCCCCAAACCGGTGTTCTGCGCAAAACAACAGCTTGCAGAAAACAGGAATACTGCAGTAAAACAGGTTTTAATTTTTCTCACGACATTACACTTCATTTTCTGTCAATTAAAAGGTTTTGTATCTAATATTCAAAATTATAAAATCGTTATGACCTGGTTTTGGGATGTATTTTTGTGAAAAACTGTCAGCCTGATTTTCCCGTCACGGTCATATTTCCAGTTTTCAGTTTTGGATCCGTTAACCAATACCTGTTTAGGTTCGGCCGACCAAACTATTTCAAGTTGATAAGTACGCGAAACGAACACACCCGAATAAGTTCCTTCGCACGGATGAATTATAAATTCAGTTTTATCATTTGCTTGAAGGCATTCGAAACGCGTCTTAGTCATACGCCCTTTCTCATAATCAAAGCTTTTACCATCATCCTCCAAAAGGGTATATGAACTTTTACCTTCGGGATATACCTTAATAATCAATGTATCAGCAGGATGTTCGCCAATGTAATTCATTTGTTTTTGCATCGGTATGATTCCTCCGCCTTTGATAAACAATTGTCCGCCCCTGTTTTCAGGAACTTTGCAATTGACAATTTTGCCGCCGATGAATTTCTCACCGGTCCAGAAGTTTATCCAGTTTCCGTTGGGAAGGTAAATTGAATCGCTGAAAACTCCAACCAGTAAGCTTTCACCAAACATATACTGGTAAATCATGTTGTCCACTTTACGGTCGTCGGGAAAAACCAATGGCATTGCTCTCAAAATAGGCATTCCGGTTTCATGTCCTTCCAAAGCTGCCGAATAAATATAGGGGAATAAACTATTACGTAATTGGGCATAAAACCGGAAAGTTTCCTTTTCATCAGGTTTCATAAACCACGGATGGTGAAGACTGTACCAGCTGTTAATCTGTACCCATGGCAATAAAAACCCCAGGTGCATTCCTGCTTTGTTGTCGTCAACTCCTTCCAAAACGTCAGCTGAAGTATTTACGAAACCGCTCAAGCCGAGGTTTAATTGGTCGAAAAGGGCATCTTTTCCGCCACCGTTATCGCCGCTGGTCGATGCTCCCCAATGTTGCGAACCGGCATATCCGCCGCAATAATGCTGAAAGGCGCGAATTCCTTTGTGTTCCCTGAAAGTTTCGTTCATTTGTTTGGGCAGCAGCACCTGGTTCAGGTTATGCATTTCTTTGTCGGTCGATCCGTTGTAGTATTTGCGATCGGGATGTTCGTCGAGTGTTCGCCCCGGGTCGAGCTTAAAACCGTCAACTCCCTGGTCCATGAATTTGGTCAGATGCGGGAACCAATGTTCCTGACCCGATTGCGGTTTTCCTGTTGCTGTGGCAATCTGGTCTTCGGCAGCAATGCTCATATCGTGGTCGATGCACAACCACAACCCAAGTTTAAAGCCCATGCCATGCAACTTCGAGATAAAAAGTGTTTTGTTTTCGTATTTCTTCGGATTACCTGCTTCCCAAAATGGTTCGGCTGGAAAATTTTTCAAATCCCAATTCTTTGAAGTTGAAAAATCGTAATTTTTTGCCATCCATTGTGGTTCAATCCAGAAGATATCGCAGGGAATTTTTTCATCTCTGAATCGCACTGCATCGTTCATGATATCCATGATATTTTCGACGGTATTGCCGCCAAAAGCCAGGCCATAAGCCCATTTTGGCAATACGTAAGGTTTTCCGGTGATGGTAACAAACGATTTAATTACCTCATTCATCGAGTTTCCCAACATCAGGTAAAAATCCATGTCCCCTTCAGTGTTGTAAACGAAAAGCTTGTCCTTCTGAAAACGACCTACGTCAAAGTAATTTTTTGATGTCGTATTGTTGAATACTCCCCAACCGGCAGAACACATCAAAAATGGCATTGGTATTTCGGTCTTCTGGTAAGTTGCCCACATTCTTAAAGCTTCGCCCCGATGCTGAATATTCTTCCGGCTTGTTGAACCGCCACCATAGAACCGTTCATCATTTTTCAGAGAGAATTCGAGCAGGCTGTTCTTTGAAAAATCACCAACTTCGGTATTTGCCTTTTTCTCTCCGGTATAATTGGCATCGCCGACAATTCCTCCGCCCGATTTGGATGGCCCGAAATAGGCATTCAACGATTTTCCTAATTCAGGACCCGCCCCGGAACCAACATTAGACGGAGCAATTCGTTCGATAATTGTTTTTCCGCTTGCATCCTGAACAGAAATTACTCCGGCATTTTTATCAATAACAAGCTGGTAATTTGCAGTTTGAATGATTTCATTCCCCTTTACTGTTTTCATTTTCGCTTCGATGGGAGTCCAGTCGGTTTTCAGGATTCCGTATCGTTCCATCAAACCTGGCACGAATTCGCCTTTCGATTGGATACGCACCCTGAAAATGCCTTCAGAACAGACATGAATTTGCATGTATTTCCCATCTTTCAGACTGATGTCAAATTTTTGTGCACCTGTTTGTGCCTGCAGCGTTGAAGTAGCAAGCAAAAAGGCGAATAACAAAAGCAAGATTTTAATGGATTGTGTAAAGTAGTTCA
>JAAFHB010000248.1 GCA_010906965.1 Mariniphaga sp.
ATTTGTAAATCCTTGTCTGATTGTGTTTTGTTGATAATCTTTACGAGAAATAGGTTCGAATAATTGGCAGAATCTACCTGCTGAAAAATAGTACCCGGAACGCGCAATATCGTAGCTTCGATTGGTTTACGATTCATCACCATTACCGATAAAACAATGAGTAAAACAAACAAAACGGCAGAATAGGCATAGGTCCGGCCATTCAGGATTGATCGTTTGCCACTTTCAATTCCCTGAAAGGAATCAAACCTGATCAGGTCTGCGGGTTTGTTGATCCGTTTCATCACAATATTACATTCATCGATGCAGGCGGTGCAATTGATGCATTCGAGCTGACTGCCATCCTTGATGTCGATACCTGTTGGACAAACAGCGATACACTGGTGGCAATTGATACAGTCACCCGAACTTTTTGGACCACGTGGTTCACCTCTTTTATAGTCGTATATAACTGCGATTGACCTGGAATCGAGCAAAACTCCCTGCATCCTTCCGTAAGGGCAAATCATTGTGCAGACCTGTTCTCTGAAAAACGCGTAAATCCAATAGTAAAACAGCGAAATGCCCAGCATGAAAGTAAAGCCCAGCCAATTCTCGCTTATGGGTGAGGTGACGATTTCAAGAAGTCGTTCCGGTCCTATAAACCAATTCAGAAAAATATTGGCAATCAGAATTGAGGTGATCAGAAAAGTAATGTGTTTCGCGATTCTTAAAAGAGTAATCCGTGGAGCAACTACATTTTGACGCTTGCCATTCCGGTAATTGCCTTCAAAAAGATATTCGATGCGGCGGAAAACCATTTCGAGAAATATCGTTTGCGGACAAATCCAGCCGCACCAAAGCCTTCCATAAATTACTGTGAAAAGGACTATAAAGACAACGGTTATCACCATTATCAATGCCAGCAGGTAGGCGTCCTGCGCCCAGATGATCTGTCCGAAAATTGAGAACCTGCGGTTGGCAATATCAAAGAGCATCAAAGGGTTTCCGTTAATTTTCAGATATGGTGCCAAAACCAGAAACGCGATTGCAAACCATGCAACGATCGTACGGCGGGTATACCATTTCCCTTTGGGTTGTTTCGCATAGATCCATTTTTGCTGACCGCTTGCATCAATATTGACAGGGCGATCGCGAAAAGTGGACGGGGTTTCTAATTCCATGATTTCAAATTAGGTTGACCGGGAAAGTGCCGGATTAAGGTTTGCATTCTACTCCCTGGGGTGCTTTCGCATTATCCGGATTACTGCCTACCAGGCCCTGCATCACATACAACGAAATAGTTTTAATTTGCTCAGGTGTCATCATTGTTTTATAAGGCGTCATCCCTTTTTCAGGCTTTCCTTCGGTCACCATCGTGATCAGGCTTTCCTCCGAACAGCCGTTAATCCAGAAGTTATCCGTTAAATTAGGGCCAATAGCATTGCCTTCGCCTTTCATTCCGTGACAGGCGATGCAACCTTTTTGCAAGTAGAGTTTGGATCCTTCTGTTAAAATCTCCTCCCGCGTCATAACTACCCCTACTTTGGCAGAGTCCTGTTCCAGTTTTTTCTCCGTTTCAACAGTGGCCATCTTATTTTTGTATTCGGTTACCTGATCATTTCCGTTGTTGGGGTACCCAAAATAATGGATTAAATAGAAAAGCGAAAATCCATAGGTCAGTAATAATACAAATAAGATCCAATTGGGTGCCGGGTTGTTTAGCTCCTTAATTCCATCCGAATCACTTCCGTCATGGACTTTATCATCTTCTGTATTATTGATGTTATTGTTTTCTTCTGTCATAACAAAATAGGTTATCGTTATTAAATCTCGTTTGATTCCATCTTGTCGTTTTCAAGGATGGAGGCTTTAAACTTCATTAAATCTTTTCTGGGCATTTTTACTGTACGGTATAGTATGACAATAAAAAGGGTCATAAATATGAGCAACCCAGCAATATAATAGTATTGTATTCCTTCAACGCCATTGAGAACTCCGCTTACAAAACTCATCGCTTCAACTTTTTAATGATCGACTATTTTTTCTGATTTGCCGGTGAAATATCTTTGCCCATTTTATGCATGTAGGCAATCATCGCAATTATTTCCTTATCCGGTGAAATGATCACACCCGAAACTTTCAACTCATCAACAATTTTCTGAGCCTGTGCCTGGTAATCAGCCACTGCTTTTTGATCGTAATCTTTGGCATACGGGACGCCCAGCATTTGCATCACCCTGATTTTAACAGGTATCTGGCTTAAATCAACCGCATTCTTCGCCAGCCAGGGATAGGCGGGCATAATGGTCTGCGGATTAATTTCCAGCGGCTTCGTAAAATGGTTATAATGCCAGATTGCTGTTTTGTAAGTAGAACTCCCCACATAACCGGCACGTGCAAGGTCGGGACCGGTTCGGCGCGAACCCCACTGGAAAGGATGGTCGTAAACAAACTCCCCGATTTTCGAATATTCGCCGTAACGGTCGGTTTCGTACCTGAGCGGCCGAACCTGTTGGGAGTGACAATTATAACAACCATTGGCAACATATAGATCACGCCCTGCCAATTCAAGGGGTGTGTATGGGGTAACTGCAGCAATCTTAGGAATGTTTGATTGAATTTTGAGCATTGGAATGATCTCAACTGCTCCGCCAATGGCAAGGGCTATAAATACAAGTATCGAAAAAACAACCCCTTTTCTTTCAATCAGCCGATGGAGTGTTTCACCATATTTCCTTGCCGAGGAGTCAATCAGAACAGCAGCTTCAGCTGCTTCATCGGCTACAATACTCCCGGCCTTTACCGTCTTCATAATATTATAGAAAAACATTAAGAAGCCAGTGAAAAAGAGCAGTCCGCCTACGATCCTGAATTTATACATTGGAAGAATCTGGGTGGAGGTCTCCAGGAAGTTCGGGTATGCCAGCAATCCGTCTGGTGTATATTCACGTAACATCAGCCATTGCGTGATCCCGGCCCAATAGAGGGGAATTGCAAACATCAGGATACCAAGTGTCGCAATCCAGAAATGGGTATTGGCAAGTTTTTTGGAGTATAACGGGGTTCTGAAAAGTTTTGGAACCAGCCAGTAAAACATACCAAATATAAGTCCTCCGTTCCAACCCATCCCGGCAATATGTGTGTGGGCAATTGTCCAGTCGGTAAAGTGACTGATCGCATTAACGCTTTTCAACGACATCATCGGACCCTCGAAGGTCGACATTCCGTAGGCGGTTAATGCAACAACAATAAACTTGAGGTCCGCATTGTCACGAACCTTATCCCAGGCCCCTCTAAGTGTCAGTAAACCATTGACCATTCCGCCCCACGATGGCGCGATCAGCATGATTGAGAAGGTTACACCCAAAGCCTGCACCCAGTCGGGCAGCGCCTGGTATAATAAATGGTGAGGCCCGGCCCACATGTATAAGAATATCAAAGTCCAGAAATGGATGATCGAAAGTTGGTAGGAATAGATAGGGCGGTTCGCTGATTTTGGAAGATAATAGTACATTAAACCAAGCCATGGCGTTGTTAAGAAGAATGCCACTGCATTATGGCCGTACCACCATTGTACTACTGCATCCTGTGCTCCGGCATAAACGGGATAACTTTTAAATAAAGAGGCTGGAATTTCGATGCTGTTGACGATGTGCAAAATCGCAACGCCCAAAAAAGTAGCCAAATACCACCAGACCGAAACGTAAATATGCTTTACCCTCCGTTTTAAAACGGTGCCGATCATATTCCAGCCAAATGTAACCCAAACTACAGCAATCATAAGGTCAATAGGCCATTCAAGTTCTGCATATTCTTTCCCGGTTGTAAAACCCGACAGCAAAGTCAATGCTGCACAAAGGATGATAAACTGCCATCCCCAGAAATGGATCTTGCTCAATACATCGTTAAACAGCCGTGCCTTTAAAATGCGTTGCAGGGAGTAATAGATTCCGGCAAACATTGCATTTCCGATAAATGCAAAGATCACCGCATTGGTATGGAGCGGACGAGTCCGGCCAAAAGTGGTGTACTCGATCCCAAGATTAAATGCGGGAAACGCCAATTGTAATGCGATCACTAAACCGACCAGGAGGGCAACTGCACCCCAGATCATCGTGGCCATTATAAAATACTTTACTGTTTTGTTGTCGTAATTGAATTGCTGAATTTCCATATTCCCTCTTTTTGTTTAGCTTACTGAACTTTAGGTTTATCTTTATCTTCTATCGTTGATTCCGGATCATCATCAAACAAAATCCTGATCGATGGGGTGTAATTGTCGTCATACTGACCGCTCTTAACAGCCCAGATAAACAAGACCAGAAATACAAAGGCGACCACAAAGCTTACCCCAATAAGTAAAAACATGATATTCATTTTCTTCCGATTTCAGGTTGCTAAGATATAATTCAGATTCAAATTCCAGTTCATATAAATTCATGTGACAATTGACATTTATTTGATATCAATTATAAAGTACAACAGAATAGGATATTTGTTCAGTATTCAGCCGTAAGTTATCATATTTAGAGAAATTCCAAATAGAGATTCAAGGAAGATTGATGGCATTTTAAGTGGTATTGACACGCTAATACTGGTTTATGTAAACAATGACGACGAATTTTCGTTTACAGTAGAGGCATTGTATCAATTGAGTTCATCAAATGATTTGTGTCATTCAACATTTTATCGAATAATAGTAATGGAGAATACATTTTATAATTTTTCGGCCAAAACACTTCAGGGAAAAGTAAAAAGCATGGCCGATTACAAAGGCAAAGTAGTTGTGATTGTGAATACAGCAAGCAAATGTGGGTTTACGCCTCAATATGCTGGTTTGGAGGAATTGAACAGGAAGTACAGCGAAAAAGGGTTGGTCATTTTAGGATTCCCGTGTAATCAATTTGGTAACCAGGAGCCCGGGAGTTCAAAAGAGATTTCGGAAGGGTGTCTGATCAATTACGGTGTTAGTTTTCAGATGTTCGAAAAGATAGAGGTGAATGGCTCAGGGGCTCATCCATTGTATGTTTTCCTTAAAAAGAAACTACCCGGATTTTTAGGAGGAAGGATTAAATGGAACTTCACCAAGTTTGTTATCGATCGCAACGGAAAACCGGTTAAGCGGTTTGCACCAACCACAAAGCCGGAACAGATGGAAGAATACCTTTTGAAACTGCTTTAATAGCCAACCTGGTTAGGAGAGATACCTTGTAAAGACGCGATTAATCGTGTCTTTACTACAACATCCCATAACCTGAAATATATCCTTGTTCCGCAAAATTCTTTTCGATATTTTTATTCGTTGAAAAATGAGATCAATCATAAAACTACGGATATGTACGGAAAGATAAAGGAACACCTTCAAAATGAGTTATCAAACATTAAGAATGCAGGTCTTTACAAGGGCGAACGAATCATTGTTTCCTCGCAGGATGCTGTTATAAAGCTGGACTCCGGGAAAGAAGTACTCAACTTCTGCGCGAATAATTACCTGGGTCTTTCGAATCACCCCGAATTAATTGCGGCTGCCAAATCATCACTCGATTCCTACGGATATGGAATGTCGTCGGTGCGGTTTATTTGTGGTACAACCGATTTGCACAAAGTTCTTGAACAAAAGATTGCCGAATTTTTTGGAACAGAAGATACGATATTGTATGCTGCCTGCTTTGATGCAAATGGAGGTGTTTTTGAGCCTTTGTTTTCGGAAGAGGATGCGATTATTTCCGATTCACTGAACCATGCTTCCATTATCGACGGTGTCCGTTTGTGTAAAGCTGCCCGTTACAGGTATAACAATGCCGATATGACGGATCTTGAAGAGCAGCTAAAGAAATCGCAGGGGGCAAGGTTCCGGATTGTGGTTACGGATGGTGTATTTTCGATGGATGGAAATGTTGCCCCGTTGGATGAAATTGTCAGGTTGGCAAAAAAATACGATGCGCTTGTAATGGTCGATGAGTGTCATTCGGCTGGTGTTGTTGGTGAAACAGGTCGTGGCGTTACCGAAAAATTTAATGTCCGCGGTGAAGTTGATATTATCACAGGAACACTTGGCAAAGCTTTTGGTGGCGCTGTTGGCGGATTTACAACCGGAAAGAAGGAAATCATCGAATTGTTGCGTCAGCGGTCACGCCCATATCTTTTCTCCAATTCAATACCACCAGCAGTTGTCGGAGCCGGAATCAGGGTATTTGAAATGATGACAGAATCCACTAAATTACAAGATCGTTTACATGAGAATACCGAGTACTTTGTTGCGAAAATAAGGGAAGCAGGATTCGATATCAAACCTACCAAATCAGCTATCTGTGCAGTTATGCTTTACGATGCAAAGCTGTCGCAGGAATTTGCTACGCGTCTGCTTGACGAAGGAATTTATGTGATCGGATTTTATTATCCGGTTGTACCACAAGGACAGGCACGTATAAGGGTTCAATTATCGGCCGCGCATCGCAGGGAACATCTCGACAAGGCGGTGACTGCTTTCACAAAAATTGGTAAGGAGCTTGGAGTCCTGAAATAGAAATACATTTGAGACAATACAATGAAGAAAGATGGGTGGAGGCGTAAAAGCGCTTCCCCTCATCTTTTTATATTTCAGTTAATGTTAATATCCGATATAGACAAATCCTTTTATCGATCGGTTAGTCCCTCCCAGTTTTAACACGTAATAATAAACACCTGTCGGAACCAATTGCAGATCGGTTAATGTACTTTTTAAGGTTGTGCCATTCCAGTCATTCAGATAGTCCAGGCTATGATAGACTGGCTGACCGGAACGGGTAA
>JAAFHB010000249.1 GCA_010906965.1 Mariniphaga sp.
TCCGAATTGGTGCCGAGACTGCTTATTTATTCTCCCTATTGAATACGAGATTGCCAGCATGGTTTAAGCAATATTCATGGAATGAAGTGGTAAAGCACGTCAAGACATCATTTCTTCCGGATGGGATTGGCATGAATGAATATCAGGAAACACAATTCCCTTTGATTATTTCTTCAGCAGAAAAGGCAATTTTTGAATGTCTTTATCTTACACCGGAAAAGCTAGATATTATGGAGGTTTATCAAATCATGTCTGGCTTGGTAAATCTAAGGCCCGGCTTGTTGCAGAAGCTTTTGGACGGATGCAGTTCGGTAAAAGTTAAACGCTTATTTTTATACATGGCGAAAAAAGCGAATCATCAATGGTTCCAATTTCTTGATTTATCATCGATCAATCTTGGAGAGGGTGACCGCAATATTATCAGTAATGGTGCGTATGATTCTGAATTTCGTATTACAATATCCAAAGAATTAGCTCAATTATGATCGATCCAAAATATAAGGCACAGGTTGATTTATTGCTGCAAACCATTCCGTATGTTGCAAAAGAAGAAATATTTGCCCTCAAAGGCGGGACTGCCATTAATCTGTTTGTCCGGAGTATGCCCAGGCTATCAGTCGATATTGATTTAACTTATCTTCCTATTGATAACCGGGAAACGGCATTGAAAAATATTTCAGATGGACTGGCACGAATCAAATTCGACTTGGAACAATCTATCCCGAGAATCAGCTTAACAACAGCTTCACACGAAGGGCAGGATGTTAAAATTAATTGCCAGTTACCTGGCGCTCAAATTAAAATTGAGGTAAACACTACAACCCGTGGAAGTATTCATCCAACAAGGTTTATGCGGGTGCATGATTCTGTTGAATCTGCATTCGGCAGATTTGCTGCCATTCATGTTGTTTCAATGGCTGAACTTTATGGAGGAAAGATTTGCGCGGCATTAGACCGGCAGCATCCCCGCGATTTATTTGATGTCAGGCTTCTTTTAGATAATGAGGGTTTAACGGATGATATTAAAGACGGTTTTCTTGTTGCGCTTATTTCCCACATGCGACCAATTAGCGAGGTAATCAATCCGATGTTTATTGATCAGCGACAAGCTTTTGAAACTCAATTTTCAGGTATGGCAAATATACCATTTAGCTATGACGATTATGAACGAACCCGAATACAGTTAGTTGGGCAAGTTCAATCAAAACTAACAAACAGCGATCGAAAATTTTTAATGAGTTTCAAAGAGGGAACCCCAGGTTGGGAAAAATTATCCATTAAAAATGCGCGAGAATTACCCGCCATTCAATGGAAGTTGCAGAATATTGAAAGATTAAAACTTGATAATCCCAAGAAGCACAAGGAGATGGTCTCTGTTTTAGAGAGCGTATTATTTGGCTGATTTTAAATTACCTAACATCATAATCTGGTGCAAATTTCATTATAATCTAAGCGGCAAGGATATTTCCCAAAAGTTTCAAATCTTCCAATAAATGGTTCGAGTTTTGTACCATAGGGGTCACATAATTAAATGTCAAGTCGCTGTAAATTACATATTTACAGCGACTTTTTATTTACATCCAGTATTTACATACACTTTGAGTGTTTTTACTCTTTTATATCGAACTTGATACAAGGCCCTCTGAATATTGCATTATTGTCTCTTCACCCTGCAATCGTCTGCAAACTTCAGTATTTTTAAGCTCGAATTTTTGTTTCAGGTTATTAGTATGTGCTGGATGAATACGATACTTTTGCAGACCTCCAGTGCCGCAGGTGGGGGAGAACAGCCGGTAAGTCATTCATCTTTGCGATCCGCGACTCATGGGAAAATGATGAATTTCCAGCCATTCAATTTGCAACAACCGAACTTCGTAAAGCTGTAATCGAATCCTATATTGACAGCATTGAATCCAATCTGTACAGTACCGATAATGCGGATAAACCGATCTTCACTTTTTTCGATATCAATCCCCAGACAGAATGATCCCTGAGCGGAATCGATGTATCAAAGGATCAAGTATCACAATACTGAAAATGTGGGAATCATACAACCTTTTCCCGGAATTGTGTAACGATTACCGGGAAAAATGAAGCAAACTTTGTTGTTTCGTCATTCATTCATAATCTAAAATTCAAAAAATGGATACTATCGAAATGAAAGGCAATCACATACATAAATTTGCAAATCACCGTTTTAATAAGGATAAAGATTTGCAGCATTTGTTGGTCAATACAAAGAAAGTGAATTAAAAACAACCATGCAGGCTATAATGCTTTGCAGATTTTAAACAAAAGAAAGGAATAACATGAGCACATTCACAACTAAAGACAAAACAGAGATTTATTTCAAGGATTGGGGAACGGGCAAACCTGTTGTTTTCAGTCACGGATGGCCGCTTGATGCCGATGCATGGGAATCGCAGATGGTTTTCCTGGCCTCGCAAGGCTATCGCTGTATTGCTCACGACCGTCGGGGTCATGGCCGTTCAGGACAGTCCTGGAATGGGAATGATATGGACACCTATGCCGATGATTTATCGGAACTTTTCGAATTGCTCGACCTTAAAGAAGCAACACTTGTCGGTCACTCCACGGGTGGCGGCGAAGTAGCTCGTTTTATCGGCCGTCATGGCACATCACGCGTGGCCAAAGTTGTGTTAATGGGATCAGTAACCCCGCTAATGTTAAAAACTGAAGCCAATCCGGGCGGCCTTCCAATAACCGCTTTTAACGATATACGTGCAGGTGTTGCAGCCGACCGTTCGCAGTTTTTCGAAAACCTGTCTAAGGCCTTTTTTGGTGCTAACCGCAAAGGCAGCAAGGCAACTCAGGGAATGCGCGATGCTTTCTGGTTCCAGGGAATGATGGGCAGCCTGCGAAGCGAATTGGAATGTATCAAAGCGTTTTCGGAGACGGATTTCACCTCTGATCTGAAAAAAATCGATGTCCCTACACTTATTATACATGGCGACGACGATCAGATTGTACCTATTGAAGCCTCAGCCATGCTTGCAGTTAAGCTTATTAAAGATGCAAAACTTACTATCTATCCTGGCGGCCCCCATGGTTTGGCCGAAACGCATAAGGATCAGCTCAACGCCGACCTGCTGAAATTCATCAAAAGTTAATGAAGATATGCCAGATTCCCTCAAGGTATACACCTGTGAGCTTTTTAAATAGGATAATAGAAGAAATAATTAACAAGAAAGGAGAATAGCTATGCCAGATTTTGGATCATCTTTTTCGGGGTTGGCAAACGACCGGAAACTCACAGATGAGGAACTCATCCGTGCAATAAGGTTCATGGTTGCTGCGGAGTACGAAGCGACACAATTGTATACGCAGCTTGCGGAGTCAACTGATAACAAGCTCGCAATCTCGGTACTTAAGGACATCGCCCATGAAGAACTCGTCCATGTTGGAGAGTTCCTCCGTTTGCTTCATGAGCTGGCTCCGGAGGAGAAGAAATTTTACGCAAAAGGGGCAAGGGAAGTCGAAGAAATAATCGAGAAGTTAAAGTAAGCACTATTGATTCTTATAACATTAGGTTTCAGCATTATTGATAGAAATTTATTTGCAAACTTCTCATTTGCTGAAGCAACTAAGAAAACAAAAGGCATTAATTATGGCAAAACATTCAAAAGTATATCAGGAAAAGGTTGAAAAAGTGATGCACGAATTCAAGGAAGGTACTTTGAAATCAGGAAAAGAAGGCAAAGGCGGAATAGTAAAAAACCGTAAACAAGCAATTGCTATTGGCTTAAGCGAGGCAAGTACAGAAGAGGCAAAAGTTCCAAAAAGTAAAAAAAGCCACTAATAGCATCGTTTATCTGCGAATGGCGAATTGACTAATTGAATTAGCCGAATAAGAAGAATATTTTTAAAACTTTAATAAATTAAACAATGAAAATTGAATTACCAAAATTACCGTTTGAGATGAATGCTCTTGAGCCAAACATTTCAGCAAAAACCCTTGAGTTTCACTATGGGAAACATCATCAGGCGTATATGACAAATTTGAACAATTTGATTCAGGGAACAAAATTTGAAAATGCAAGCCTTGAAACGATGATTAAGGAAGCAGAAGGTCCTATTTTCAATAATGCAGCTCAGGTATTGAATCATACTTTCTACTTTTCAGGTTTACAACAAGCCAATACCAGTGAACCAGGTAAACAGGTTGCAGAAGCAATAAAAAGCAGCTTTGGTTCGCAAAAAGAATTTAAAGATGCCTTTATTAAAGCAGCATCTACACTGTTTGGTTCCGGATGGGTTTGGTTGATAAAAGATTCAAAAGGAACCCTTGAAATTATACAGGAAAGCAATGCGGGAAATCCAATTCGCAAAGGATTAAAACCAATTTTAACTTGCGATGTTTGGGAACACGCCTATTATCTCGATTATCAAAATAGAAGACCAGATTATTTAAATGCATACTGGGATCTTATCGACTGGGATGTTGTTGAAAAAAGATTTTGAAAGCAGCTTAAGCCTGGTTAGTTAATTAAAAACAGAAGTACCATGATAAAATTTAATTTGAAGGATGCCAAAAAAATCGGTGATGATCTCGGTATCAATTGGGATGAGGTAGATCCAGAGGAATTTGCGAAGGGTGTAAATGTTGAATTGGAACATGGTAAAATATCTCCGGAAACCAATGTTACTGATAACGAAAATAATATGACCGGAAAAATAGCCTGGGCTCATCTAAATGAGTTCCCCGATTATTATACAAGACTTGCAAAATTAGAAAAGGAAGCTCGCGAATATTGGAAAAAACAATAATATGGAAAAGCATATCGTAAAAATCGAATCGATTGACAAGGTCACTCATGATGTGATAAAAATTGTTACTGAAAAACCTGATGATTATAAATTCACTCCCGGCCAGGCAACTGAAGTTACAATCAATAAACCCGACTGGCTCAAAGAAAAAAGACCTTTCACCTTCACTTGTCTGCCCGAGGATGATTATCTGGAGTTTACTATTAAAACCTATCCGGAGCACAAGGGAGTAACCAACGAGTTACTAAAACTGAAAAAGAATGATGAATTGATTTTACATGAAGTATTTGGTGCAATTTCATATACAAAAGAAGGCGTGTTTATTGCAGGTGGGGCAGGGGTAACTCCTTTCATTTCTATTTTCAGACATCTTCAGAAACAAAACAAAATCGGTAGCAATGTGCTGGTATTTGCCAATAAAACAAAAGCCGATATTATTCTTGAAAAAGAATTTAAGAAAATGTTAGGTGATGCTTTTATTAATATCCTATCGGATGAAAATACGGACAGTTATCATCATGGAATGATAACTGAAGAATTTTTAAAAACCCATATTAAAAGATTTAATCAGCAATTTTATATATGTGGCCCTCCGCCTATGATGGATGCGGTTCTCAAGCAATTAGCAAAGCTTGGCGTTGATAAAAATTTAATTACAAAAGAATTAATATAAATAAAATAAAATAAATTAACCTATTCTTAACAAAAAAAGAAGGATTTGTCATGAGAAAAAAAATAGGAGTAGCAGTTTTTTTGGTAACGGGGCTGAGTACACTTATTTTCTCCGGTATGCTGGGGGATCTGATTTCACAGGCCTCTGCCCAATCCATAGCAAAGGTACAAAAAAAAGCCGCCAAGAGCCAGGTCATGGATGCCTCGCGCACAGTCAAAGCGGTACCCGGCACTCCAGATGGTGTGTTACTTATGCAGGCGCATGCGCTTTTCGGAAAACTTCCAGCGACCATGCCGGGTAGTGAGAAGGACACTCCTGCCATGATTGCGCTGGGGAAGAAACTCTATTTTGAGAAAGCAATTTCAATCAACAAGACCCAAGCTTGCAACTCTTGCCACCCCATTGGCAATAACGGCGCAGGTACGGACCATCTAAAGACAGGCAAAGGCGCGTTAGGAAAATCCAGCGATCGCAATGATCCATCAACCATGAATGCTGGTTTTCAGATTGCGCAGTTCTGGGACGGACGTACGGCAACTCTGGAAGAACAGGCTCAGGGTCCCCCGCTCAACCCTATTGAAATGGGCATGCCTGATGGCAAATCGATAGCCGTACGGCTGAAAGGCATAATCCCTTATCCCGTTGAATTCAAAAAGGCCTTTCCTGGCGAGAAGGATCCTGTGACTTTCGATAATTTTGCCAAAGCGGTTGCTGCCTTTGAGCGAACATTGATTACCCGGGGCCGCTTCGACCGTTTCATGGATGGAGACAAACAAGCCCTCACCGCGCAGGAAATAGAAGGGATGCGCTCCTTTATCAATGTTGGCTGCGTGAAGTGCCATAGCGGCCCAAACCTGGGCGGGATGACCTTCCAAAAAATAGGTGTATTCCATGAGTACACAAAGGAACTTGGACGCTTTGAGTTCACCAAACTTGAAAGTGATAAATATGTCTTCAAGGTTCCTATGTTGCGCAATGTCACCCTGACCGCCCCCTATTTCCATAATGGTGAGGTAGGCAACCTGGCGGAGGCAGTGGATCTGATGGGATACTTGCAATTGAACAATCAACTGAAGGACGAAGAAATTAATAATATCCTCAGATTTATGACTACGCTGGCCGATGCGGAGCGCACTACTGCGCCGCCAAAAGAGGAAAAAGCATCTTCTGACGCTTGGGTAACACCGCTGATAACGGATATTCCCCAAGGTGTTTATTTCAGCCCAAAAGTATACCAGTGTTTCACTCCAAAAGTATACCATTTTTAATTAATAAAAAGGCAGTACTCTTGTGATCGGGGTAC
>JAAFHB010000018.1 GCA_010906965.1 Mariniphaga sp.
GTGAAAGTTTAAGAAAAAAACGGTAAAATTGTCAGTCATTAGAGTTCTCTGAACCATCATCCTTGATGGGGGTCAATATGACCGGAGAAGGGGGGTCAATATCACCGGAATATCCAAGA
Source organism: Mariniphaga sp. (assembly GCA_010906965.1). GTDB lineage: Bacteria > Bacteroidota > Bacteroidia > Bacteroidales > Prolixibacteraceae > JAAFHB01. Next base: position 120 of record JAAFHB010000018.1, read on the forward strand.
GATAATTAAATATTGTGAATCAATGATAATTCTTCGAACATCATTAATATCTGTTTTATTAATTTTATCTGTATCAACCTCTATACTCCACCATTGATACCAGCGATCTCCACTCTGGGTTATCAATACCTCTCTTGTTTTTAGAATATCTGTTGAGTCAATAAATTGGTACTTGTAACCTTTCAAATCTTCGAAAGATATATAGATGTTCTCTTTTTTAGTCGCTTGATAAATACAAAAAGAAACTGAAAGTATTACAATTACAAAACAAAAATAGTTATTGATCTTCATATTCTTATATTATTGACAGTTTAAACCCCGTGCACGAAAATAAGCTTCTGCCTCCCATATATCATTCATTTCCTCTGTTGTGAGATTAATTGAACCAACCTCTTTCAGTCCACTTAATGCTAATGACCTGTAATATTTGTCAATTTCAGAAAAGCCATTTTGCAAATCATAAGTCTTCAAAAACCTCGTCATTGCTGGAACATAAAAATGTATCAAAGGTGAAACTACACACTACTTCAATATAGTCCATTAGCTTTAGATTAATTCGAGGTGCAGCATCTTCACCTATTTCAACTTTCGCTACAACTTTCCCATCCTTATATTTCCAGCCATTTACAAATTCGCCTTCTGTACTATGGTAAAACACATATCCAGACAGATCTTTGTCTCTTTTGAGGTAGGATTCTCCCTGCATTGTGAATTTCTTTTTTTCCAAATAATCCTTATCACCAAAAACTGTCATAATAAACGACACCGACGCTTGTTCTTCTTGTATTTCAGGATTACACACAAAAATGACACTTCAAATAAATGCAATGGCTTTGATCCTAATCGTGCTCGTATTTACATCAAACAATACAACAATTCTTATCCCGCAAATCGATTGAAACTCCGATGTACCCTTCTGAATATTAATGATTCGGTTCCTTCAATCGGTTCAACAACATAAATTTTCATGGAGTCAAACCTGCCACTACATGTTTTCCAAAATTTATCCAGATTTTCCTCCTTTTTGAGCCATTCCGTACCGTAATAATCAATGCTGTCAAGATATGATTTGGGCTTGATAAAAGAAGTGTCCCGATAATTTGAAAATTTGTAATAATGAATTAACTCATAGACTTTATAGCCTCTCTCAGAAGAAGCGGAATCCTTAGGAGGAATCTCTTTCCCTTTGGTGTAGTACAAATAGTGGTAATAATTATCCACTATTATATCATCACAGTGAAATAATTCTTTTGCATTATAAAAATAATAGGTTTTAGCTTTAATAATAGTCGGTTTACATTGACTGACAACTACACCTAGAAGTAGTATTAGAAAGAGTTTTTTCATCTCAATTACAGTATTTTCGTGTGTTTTTCAATTCATCGAAAAAACTTTGTCCTTGAGGGTATTTGCCCGGACCTAATATATCGTTTGACAGGCTGAATTTCACAGCCTCTGTATATGTATTTAGCGGCTTGGATATGCCTTGAGACTGATCAAAAGATTGAAGAGCCAAGGCTAAGTCATCGGTGTAGAAATTTAGCATTTCAGTTTCCTGATTTTTATCAAGACCACCGCCGTTAAAACCCCATCCTTTATAAAAAGCAAACAATGTTTGCCAGTTTTTAGAATGAGCATCTTCGTAGAACTGAGCTGCCAGTTTGGCATGTAGTGCTTCGTGCAACATACCGAGGGCAACAATCGTATTTGAGCTATTGTTCACAAAATCCTCCTCAAGTATAATTTGAACTGAATTATACACGTTATTTCTGGGTACTCCTAAAAATAATATTTCAGCATTAATTGTCGTATCGCTACCTAATGTCCATCTTAAGTTTAAATCGACGGGGCCTATGTATTTGTTAAGAATGCCTCTAAAAATTTTCCCATTTAATAATCTATTATAGATGCAATCAGCTTTAGGATTCAGCCATAGTTCGTTAAACAAAATTGGACAGTTACAAAGAGGACAGTCTGTTACACCAGCACTTTTCAGCTGACTCATTTCCACACATTTTCCACAAACCGGGCACGTAGATGCACAATTACATGGGGCAGGTGGTGTTGGAGGCTTGTATAAACCATCGTTAGGATCTGTTGTCCCGTTTCCATTGATGCCATTAGTAAATCCACCGGAACCAGTAAAATAGGTAGGACATTCGATGAAATCTAATGTCGTATAATACGAATATGTTGTATAAATATACTTGCCGTGTTGAAACCATTCAGTAGCAACCTCCCATCTAGTATAGACTGTTGTAGGAATACAAGTGGTCGCCATTTTTAAATTAGTCTGCAAAACATCCCCCGAAGTTTGGGTTGTTGTTGCAACTAATTTTCCTTTTTCGTATTTCCAGCCATTCGCATAATTTCCAGCAGGATCGTGGTAAAAAATATGGCCTGAAAAGTGTTTTTCCCTTTTCAGGTAAGCGTTTTCTTTCAGCCGACTTTCTTTATTATCATGGTATTCTTTATCTCCTATAATAGACATCAGAAACTGTTCAATTTTCCCACTCTTTTTATTTTTAGTAAAAACCATTCGCGTTAAAGAATTTTTTAGCCCGTTTTGCTTATTTGCGTTCCATTCATCATATACAGATTTATCTGCAAAACCAAAACCACCCTGCACAAGCAAGCCAACTTCAACAACTTCAATATCATCATTTTTCGAAGTCGTTCCATTGCTCCAGTCGGGCTTTATCCCCATTTTTCTACTTTCGCCCACTTTCCCGTCTTTCAATACCATATCCGGTTGTTTGTTAGAGTCGTAAAAGTTTTTCGCATCGGCCAAGCTCATTGATTTGGCATCATTTTCATTGGTAGTCTCTTTAAGTTTTTCTTTTTGGCAGGCCAGTGCAACCAACATAAAAACAAAAACAATTGTGCTTGTTCTAAGTAATAATTTTCTCACTGTGATTTGATTTAAGGTTAACTTAATTTGGATTTTTATATTAATAGGAAAGGGCATCCAATTGTTACCTTAATTATAGCCAATTTATGTGGAATTTATTCTGAAGCTTGCGGCACCTTGTAAAGCTTCTCCAGATTATACCCCCGCTTCCGGGCTTTATCGCAAAGCATGTTGTAAATAGTAAGATCCATTTGTGGCGTACGACTTAGTATCCAGAAGTATTTGTCAGATGAACTGCCATTTATAACATACTGGTAATTTGCATCTAATTCCAACACAAAGTAATCGGCATAGAAGATCCAGAAGAAAGAGACTTTCAACTTTCCGGGCTCCAGTTTATTCGGGATTTTGGCTTTCCCTGTTGCCTTTGAATGTTCGCCATCAAGGGTTCCTCTGAATCCCTCATTCAGAACTTCAATCATCCCGTCATCTTTAAGCCTGTAAGTTGCAGTTACTCCAACCAGGTTCTTTTCGAACGAATGTGGAAAACGCGCAATCTCATACCACTTTCCGAGGTAACGGTTCAGATCGAGTTCTTTCACAGTAGTTTTGTCAATCATCTGGCTTTGGGTCTTTGTACAGCTGCAAAAAAACAGAACATTCAATATCAGGAGGACTCGGAATATTCGCATAACTTAAATTGTTTTTAGGCACTTCAAAATTAACCAATAAATTCAGAAATAAATTATATTTGTCTGTCTAAATACCTTTATACCTATTACCTTATGAACAATCAAATAATCGTTGAAATACGCAATCTTCAAAAAAACTATGGTCAGAAGCAGGTGCTTCAGGGAATTAATCTTGAGATCACATCAGGGCAAATCATTGGTTATATCGGACCGAACGGCGCAGGTAAATCGACAACTGTAAAGATCCTTTGTGGTTTAATCAGCGATTTTCTGGGAGAAGTCACCATCTTCGGAAAAGATCTTCGCACGCAAACACTTGATATTAAACGGCAAATCGGCTATATTCCGGAAAATGCAGTACTTTACGAATCCCTGACACCGTTGGAATTTATGGAGTTCGTAGGCGAAATGCGGGGACTTGGGACAGAACAAACGCGCGATAAAGCTGAAAAGCTGATGAATATCTTCGAAATGAAGCCGCATCTGAATCAACGGATTGCCACCTTTTCGAAAGGGATGCGCCAGAAAGTGCTCATCTGTTCCGCATTGCTCCACAATCCCGATCTTATCTTTATGGATGAACCGCTCTCTGGTCTCGATGCCAATTCGGTGATCATGGTCAAAGAGATGCTGATTCACCTCGCGCATGATGGGAAAACAATTTTTTACAGTTCGCACCTGATGGATGTTGTCGAAAAGATTTCGGACCGGATCATTCTGATTGATCAGGGGAAAGTGATTGCGGATGGTTCGTTTGACGATTTGAATAAGCTCTCGCATGACGAAAATCTCGAAAAGATGTTTACACGTCTCACTGGAAATACAGACCATGGCGAAAAAGCGGAAGCATTTATCAACGCATTCGAAAAGTAAAGACGATGATACGCATTATACTATCGCTTTTTGTCCCCTTCCGCTGGTTTATTGAGAAAATGGATGCTGATTACAATCAGTTTATCCGGATCTTACAACTCAAGCTCACGCTCGATGACCGGCGCGCTAATAAATATTCGAAAAAATCAACAAACGGACAAGAGAAAACGTTGATCAAGCAATCGTTTTTTCAAATCCTGATGGGAGCGTTCTTTGGGATATTTCTAATAATGATCAAAACACCATTTACCTTTTTCTACCTCTCCCACACGTTTCTGATGGCAATGATGGCCATGATGATCATCTCGGAGTTCTCCACCATTCTGTTCGATACTTCAGAGAACGTAATTATCCAACCCTTACCAATCAAAGGGAATACGGTGAGTCTGGCACGCAATGCGCATGTGTTTATCTACCTCGCAATGATGGCATTTTGTCTTTCAGTGGTAACGATCGTTATTGCAATCTATAAGTTTGGAAATCTGGCAGGATTGATTTATGTTTTCACCATATTTCTGAATGTGCTGTTTACCTTATTTTTTACCAATATTCTGTATCTCGGAATTATGCGTGTCGTCAGCGGAGAGCGGCTTAAGAACCTGCTTATGTACTTTCAGATCGTGATTGCCATCTTCTTTATGGCGGCCTACCAGATCGGACTAAGGATGATTGATAAAACGGCCATTCAGGAGCTGGTCCTGCCTGTTCACTGGTTTACTTTCCTGTTGCCACCGGCTTTCTTTTCCGGGCTGATCGAAGCACTCACAACATTGAATTTTGATCAATCGCACCTGTTATTTATTGCTGAAGCATTGGTTATACCACCTGTTGCAATCTATTTTACAGGTAAATACCTCACGCCAGTCTTTAACAGGAAATTGATGGATCTGGAACAGGGCGACCGCGTTTCGAAGATCAAAATGGAGTCGGGCCATAAGAGTATTTGGTACAGTTTAATGGCTCCGCTGTTTGCTCATTCAAAGGAGGAAAAGGCAGCATTTAAAATGATGTGGAAAATGACCGGCCGCGAAAGACAGTTTAAACAAACAATGCTACCATCGTTTGGATATATCATTATCATGATCATCGCACCCAACATTGGCAAACACAGCAGTTTCAGTGATTTCACAACAGGCTACAATTACCTGTTTGTTTTATATGCCTTTATAATGATTCCGTTTGCGCTCTCCACTTCTTTATTGATTGGAAATAATCAAACTTCGACATGGGTATTCAAAACAATGCCATTAGCATCACCTGTAAGCCTTTTTAAAGGAGCCATTAATGCAGCTTTTGCAAGGTATTTTATTCCGTTTTATCTTTTGATGGGTACCGGAGTATGTGGACTGTGGGGCATCAAGGTTCTGCCGGATGTTTTCATAGCATTTCTTGCAATCTACCTGATTACATTGCTATTGTATTACTATCAGCAACCTGGTTTCCCGTTTTCACTTGAGAAAACAGCTGCGCAAGGCAGCGCCAATGCAATAAAAGTATTTGGATTGATGGCCATAACCGGGCTAATTGGGTTTCTGCACTATGCATTGCTGAAATGGTTTGACTTTGCCAGCCTGATGTTGATTCCAGTTTATGTCGGAGCGATATATTACGTGAACCGGACGATGGTTTACAGGAAGATTACCTGGTTGGAAGTCGATCGCGTTAATAGTTATTCATAGCAGTGAAGATCGCACAAATACCAAACAATCAACTCATTCGGCTGACAATCATTCTTGGCTTATTAGTGATTGTCGCATTGATTCCGCATCAACTCCTATTCGACGAAACACAAGTGGTATGCATTCACTACTATTTGCTGGGGTTTCAATGTCCGTTGTGCGGAATGACACGCGCGGTTCACGATTTTATGCACCTTCAATTTGCATCCGCAATCAGTTACAACATTGTGGTTGCCCTGCTCCCACTCTACCTTGCAGTAGATATCGCCGTGATATTCTTTAAACGGAACCGGTTGTTTGTGCAGGCCAGGAAAATCCTTATAATTCTAATCATGGCTGGATTCCTGTTGCTTTATATCTTCCGCATCGTAATCCACTTTAGCTCATAATTGAATGGTTGAATCAACAATAAGGAAACTTAAATGCGATGAAAATAATTTCTGCGCCTCCGGCGGTATCGCTACTTTCGTATAGATTTTCCCGGCATTGTTCCTTGCGCTTATCTGGTAACACTTTCTGGCTAAGACAAGAGACAAACTCAACGTCTAAATCTTCCCCATCATCTTCAATTCCAGGTATTGATTGATCAGGTTCGCCGAGAGATCTTCTGGTTTCGTCAGGATCGACAGAATTCCATGCTTCTTCAGCTCGCGGACAATCAGCTTCTTCTCGAAAACAAACTTCTCTGCAATGGTTTTTACATAAATCGCTTCGAGTGTATGCACATTGGATTGCGCAAAAGTTTTCACTTCGGCATTTTCGAAGATCACCACCAAAAGCAGGTGATTTTTTGACAAGTGCTTTAAATAATTCAATTGCCGATGAAGCGAAGTGATGCTTTCGAAATTCGTGTAAAGGATCATCAGACTCCGATGCGTGACATTCCGGCGGACAAAAGCACTTAGATAAGCATAATCCGATTCAAGGAATGCAGTCTTCTGATTGTAAAGCAACTCAAGAATTTTAGCCATCGTTTTATTCCCGCGCTCTGCCCTCAGAAAAGTATCTGTCTTTTGATTAAAGGTGATCAATCCCGCCTTATCATATTTCAACAACGCTGTATTCGAAAGGATTAATGAACTATTGATCGCATAATCGAGCAATGTCATCCCGTTGAAAGGCATGTGCATGGATCTTCCCTTGTCGATCACATTAAAAATCTGCTGTGAACGTTCCTCCTGGTATTGATCAACCATAAGTTTCGAACGTCGTGCCGTAGCGTTCCAGTTGATCGTGCGGTAGTTGTCACCAACAACATAGTCCTTTATCTGATCGAACTCAGAGAAAGAACCCACGCGACGGATGCGCTTAACACCAGCATCAACCAATTGATTCGAAATAGCCAGAAATTCGTATTTACGCATTTGCAGAAACGAAGGATATACCGAAACTTTCGTCTCCGGATTCCCGAATCTAATTCGCCTGCTCCACAATCCGATTTGCGTTGATATATACACATTCGTAAAACCAAAAATATATTCACCCCGCTCTTTGGGAACTAATACGTAATGAATCACTTGCTCTTCCTTCGGCTTCAAAACCATCAGCACAGAAAAGTCGCGCATCTGAAATTGTACCGGGACTTCATCAATTACCTCAACCCAAAGTTTAAAGAAATGGTTGTTGGTAATGTAAATAGCCACCTTATTTTCATCGCCATTCGAAAGCTTTTCGGACATTGTCCGACGCAATAACACTAACTGCCGCCTGGTGAGAAACAGCAAAACAGCGTCGAAGATCAACAGCAGGCTAAAAAACAACAGCAAAACTTTGGCCACAAGAAACACCGGATCAAAAAACTGACCCAGCACAAACAACACTATAATCATGGTGCTTATTGCATACAACCGAAACCGCGTATATATTTCCTTGATGAATCTCACAATAAATTTTTATCGGGGTATTGATACAGAATTGATGATCTCTGAAATAATTTGTGCTTCCGATATTCCTTCCATCTCCTTCTCAGGCGTCAGATAGATACGATGAATTAAAATGGGAATCATTACCGCTTTGATATCTTCGGGAATCACGAAATCGCGTCCCTGGATAGCAGCAAAAGCCTTGCTCGCTTTTAAAATATTAATTGATGCACGTGGTGAAGCGCCCAAATAAAGCGATGCGTGATTACGTGTTTTGTTCACTATTTCAGCAATATACGTCAGAAGATGATCCTCAACATGAACCTGTTGTATTACTTTCTGAAAACCGACCAATTGCTGTGCAGCGATCACCGGTGCAACTCCTTCCATCTCTTTCCCACCCTGGCGAAGATGGGCATTTTTTAAAATCAGAAACTCGTCTGTAACAGATGGGTAATTAATAACCAATTTAAAAAGGAAACGATCCAGTTGCGCCTCGGGCAAACGATAAGTTCCTTCGTGTTCGAGCGGATTTTGGGTCGCAAAGATCAAAAATGGAGCTTCCATCTGGTAAGTTGTACCGTCAACGGTCACCTGCTTCTCTTCCATCACCTCGAATAAAGCTGACTGCGTCTTTGCAGGAGCGCGGTTGATCTCGTCGATCAGTATAATATTCGAAAAGATAGGCCCTGCATTAAATTCAAATTTCGAGTTGCCGGCATTAAAAACAGTTGTACCGGTTACATCCGAAGGCATCAAATCAGGCGTAAACTGAATGCGCGAAAAGTTAGTCGATATTAGCTTCGAAAGCATTTTGGCGGTCAGTGTTTTCGCAATTCCAGGAACTCCTTCGAGCAGAACATGGCCATCAGCAAGCAATGCAACTATCATTAGTTCGATCATTTTCTCCTGACCAATGATCACTTTTGCCATCTCCCTTTTGATCTCCTCCACCTTTTCCTGCAATAGTTTAAGACCAATGCGATCTTCAAAATATTCCTGATTTTCCATTATCTATTTTTATAAACATTGTTTGTAAAACATTTCCATATCGCGGTTAAAAGCGATTATCCCAACATCCGAAGCCTTTTGAGCCGTTTCGTAATATTTTATTGCATTCAAAAGCTCACGTACTAATTCGATTGATACACCTGATTTTTCAGAAACCATTATCTGACACTCGCTTGCAGCCGTAATATTGGATATAAAATAATGCTCCCGCAAAAATTCTTTAAAGTAAATTGATTTCTTTAAGGCCAGGTCGACGTTATTTCGTTGTTTAAAATATAAGCCCCCAATCGTCTTAACGAAGCGCAACGAACTGTTTTCAAGTGGCTTTAGTACCGGGATAACACGCTGACGCCGCTTCGACTCGACAACCAGGTAGAGCAGCAACGTCAAAAGCAACAGGTAATAGGCAGATTGTAGCGGAGGTTGCGACAAAATGTACCGTACAGGCGATGAATTAACAAAGCGGTCCGGTTTATAATAATTGTCCCAAATGGTTTTCCTGACAGGAAGATACGACAACACCTTGGCGGCATACTCAACATTTCCATGCAGAAGATGATAATTCGTAAATACAAGCGGCTGCGTATGAAAATAGATATTACCCAGACCATATTTTGTGCAGATAAAATTCAAGTTCCCGTCGCGATTTGTTCCTAATTTGGAAGCGTTTAAAGTATCAAAAGACGAAATATAAACGAGGGGCATTTTTTTATCGTAATAATATCCAGAATCGTTTCGAAGTTCCGGATTCAGCAGGTATAAAGCATCTTTGCCTTTACGGTAAACAGAGGTATCGATAATCGAAGATTTGAGTTTAATTTTCAGACTATCCAGAAACGAATCGCCAAAGCTGGCCGCAGACACAAAAAAATCATTCCCTTTGGCGACAAATTTCAGCAACGAACCTAAATCATACTTTTCGGGATCGAAATCAGTCGTAATAACAATTACATTTTTCTTCTCCAGATTGGTGGAATCTAACGAAACATAAAAGCCGTCGTAGCTGTTAATGATCGTTTGGTCAGGGAAAAGTGCACCAAGCATATCGCTCAGGATATAACAAGCATAGGGTGTTTTCCCTTTGGTATTGTAAGTGGCGCGCCAATCCATTTGTTTGGGTGCAAAATGATTGATGGCAATAAGCGTCGCAAAAAGCGTAACGACAATCATCACATATATGCGTTTATTCTTTAGCATCGATCGCCGTATAAAATGAATTAAAACGCGCTTCGAACCTCAGATACTGATCTTCGGCTATTTCAACATCGCCATACCAAACATGGTTATAAATTGCAGTAATCGTGATAAATTGCAATTTTAAATCATTGCTCGTCAAATCTGACAAGTAATCGACATTGGTTTTCTCTTTTGAAAAATGGATGTACTCTTTGATGCGCAACTGGTTAATCATTTTGAGGTAAAGCAAACGAATGGCCAGGCGATACTGATGCTGCGTCATTTGTAATCGGATTGCTTCATCAAAATCAATGGATTGATCAATCGTATTTGAAAGTTGGTAATCGGGCGAATCAAACTCCTTGTCGGAATAAAAGAGCTTGTAAATTTGTGTTTTGGTAATTGTAATAAACAGTGTGAAAATAACGCATCCCCCCAACAATATCTTATATATTAAAGGCATAGCTGCTGATAAATCGAGCAGAACTCTAAATCGCTTTAATAAATAGTCCCATAACTGCATAAAAAAATTGGTCTCCAAAGGTGGAATCGAATAGTTAAATTCACTTTGAGATCGGTATGAATCAACAAATTCAGGAGCCGGTTGCCGAACAAACACGTGCGAACTGTCGACAGCCGAAAAATAGGATGCAAAAAGAGTTATCCCGGGAAATCCCGGGATAACCAATATTATAAAGAAGAATAGTTGTCTGACTAACCGTTTACTCATTATCACCTATTTGGCCAATCTTATCCATCAGCGAAGGTTTCTCAACTTTTTCGACTGTGCTGTAATAAAGAAAAGCGGAAATAGTGATTGGAATTACCATTAAAACCTGCGTAAATAAGGAGGTTATAGCATTGGCAATATAAAAACCGGTAGGTAAATTAAACATCTGATTTTGCGCATCTTTTATATTCGAGAGCATTGACTTAAAACCAAATATCATGCTTGGGATGGAGAGTAAAATTGCTAAAATGTAAACAATGATCATTACGATTACAAATACACCAAAGGCAAGCCACCAATTTGTGTTAATTAGCTTCATGCTCCGTTTGAAAGCATCGGTAAATTTCTTTTCTTCAAAAATCATAATGCAGAAAACAAGACTTAAAGCGACTGCAAGATAAATACCAGGAAGAACGCAAAAAACAGTTCCGATCATCACAACCAAACTAATTGCAATAGAAGCAATTAAAAGCGCCCAAAAGTTTGAAGTTACCTGAATCCAAACATCGTTGATCGTAAATCCTTCGGCCCCCTTGTCTACATAGAGTTTAATATAGCTGTAAACAGTACTAAACAGCATTGTTATTGCGAGTATATAAAGTGCCATTGCAATTCCTATGTAGCCAATCAGCGAACCCATTACCGAAAATATCGCAAACGGTGAAGGTTTGTCCCCCAGTACCATTGTTTGTACCATTTCCTGCGATTTTACAGAATAGATCGTCATCGCAATAGCAGACAAGAGAAGGAAAGGAACCACAAAATAGAGAATTGCAGTACCGAGTCGTTTAAACTCCTGCGAAATAAAGCCAAAAGTTGCATTGAAAAGATCGCCAAAGTCGCGTTCTTGCTTGAAATTAATTTTTGTACCAGTCATAATTTTGATTTTTTAATTAGGAAAATTGGATATAAATAAAAATAAAAGACGATTGATAACAGCGAGAAAAATATAATACCAAAACGCACAACATAAGGAGCTTGCGTATATCGTGTAACAAAACCCTCAAGAAATCCGGCAATTACAAACACAGGGATCAGTCCGATTATCATTTTCGAACCTCGTATCGCTCCCCGCCTGAAGGACTCGATACGCGAATAGGTTTTTGGGAAGATAATACTGTTGCCAATAACAATACCTGCTCCACCGGCAACTGTTATTGCAAATATCTCGTAAGTTCCGTGAACCCAAATAGTAGCGATCGAAGAGAGCAGAAACCCCTGCTCTGCCAGAAATGAATGAAAGGTGCCCAGCATTACCCCGTTTTGCAGCATGATAAAGCCAACGCCAATTGGAGTTAAAATGCCCATTGCAAAAGCGAGAAATGACACCTTGATATTATTTAAAGTGATTCCCAAAAACATATCCACCTGATTCATGCTTTTATAAACTGCCAACGGGTCCCCTTTTTGAATGTTGGAGAGTGTCATATTTACATAGCTATCACCCATTATCACACGCGAAAAACCATTGTCGTATTTATTTGATATCAAACCAATTAAAACAGATATCGAAAGAATGATAAACGATACAAGAATCTCTTTTCGTGAAGCATAAATCAATAAAGGAAACTCTGAAGCCCAGAATATTTTAATACGGCTTTTATTGATTGGCTGACTCTGATATATTTCACGGTGCGCCTTTTGCGTTAGCTGATTGAGAAATTGAGTAGATTTAGCGTCGGGAAAATGGGTGCGCGAATAAGCTAAATCGTCGGTCAGATTAATAAACAGATCGGACATCTCGTCCGGCTGAACGTGATTCTTAGTATCAAGAAGCGCTTCGAACGCTTCCCATTTTTTAATGTTCTTATGTAAGAATTGAATCTCATTCATTTGCTGAATACAAATGGTGATAATTTTGCGCAAGGTAATTAATAAATGAAAAAATAACACTTATTTTACAAAAATTATAAAAAATAATTAATGGATACTTTAAAAATAGATACTTCTCAAAATATTGACATCGAACAACCTATTGCAAGTATCGGTGAGCGCTTCGCAGCAACATTGCTCGACATGCTCTTTATTATGAGTTATCTATTGGTTTTAGGCCTTATTTACCGGGGATTGCATTCAAAAGTTCTATTGTTTATTGGATTATTACCTGTGGCATTGTATAGTATTGTAAGTGAAATGGCAATGAACGGCCAAAGCTGGGGTAAAAAGATACTTAAAATAAAAGTAGTAACAATGGATGGAACACCAACCTCTTTTTCGAGCTACTTTCTGCGATGGGTATTGCGACTTGTCGAAATACTTGCAATGTTTGGCACACTGGCTACGATTACAATTATTCTTAACCGCAAAGGCCAGCGCTTAGGCGACATTGCGGCAAACACTTCGGTCATACGACTGCGCAATAAAAGTTTAAGAGAAACCATTTATACGCAAATTCCCGATAACTATACGATTGTTTATCCCGAAGTTTCAAGGTTAACAACCAGCGATATTTATATTATCAAAGAGGTGATCGAGTTAATTAAATCGCGTAACAAAACAATCCGGACGGTGACAATAGTGCAAACAGCACACGAAGCCATTGAACGGAAATTAGAGATCAAAGTCGCGCAAAAAACCGAAGCATTTTTTCAAGCCATTCTTCGCGACTTCAATTTTATGAATAGAAACATTTAGAGGAAAGAAAATATCAGCCATTTCGGAAAATAATATTAAAATTCAAAGGTATGGGAAAGAGTATCAAAGGAACGCTTACCGAACAGAACCTGCTGACCGCTTTTGCAGGCGAGTGTCAGCGGAAGAACAGGTATGAATTTTTTGCAGAAAAAGCCAGCGCTGAAGGTTATGAGCAGATCGCCGCCATCTTTGAAAAAACTGCGCTGCAGGAACAATCGCATGCGAAACAGTTTTTTAAATTTATGGAAGGTGGAGCTGTTGAGATCACAACCACTATTATGACCGGTCTGGCAGATCAAACCATTCAAAATCTGAAGGTGGCTATCGAAGAGGAGAAGAATGGATGGTCAGCGGTTTATCCGCATTTCTCGGAGATTGCCAAAGAGGAAGGGTTTCCGGCAATTGCCGCTATCTTTAAAATGATCGCCAAAGTGGAGGCGGCGCATGAAAAGAGGTTTCTAAAACTTCTGAAAAGACTGGAAGATGGAACTGTCTTCCAGCGTGATCAGCCTATCAGTTGGGAATGCCGCAAGTGCGGATATATTCACGAAGGGACACAACCTCCGCAGATCTGTCCGGCATGCCAGCACCCAACAGGATATTTCGAAGAGATGGTGGAGAATTATTGATAGAGAAATAAGACATATATATAAGCAAGGCATGCCTTGACTTTATATATGTTCTCCACATCAATTTTATTCGATCAGCACCTTAATTTGTCCATATTTTATCTGTTGTAACGCCATGGCAACTGTTACATTGACCAGTAGTTATTGCAGTGGTCATATATTTAGGCCCTGCGATACCTTTAACTGACACATATAAACCGCTCCCAAAATCGATGTTTTCGGTGGTATAAAAGTTACCCGCAGCATCTCCCCAAATAGTGTATTTTAGTGTACCTGTTCCGTTAATTCCAGTATACAAATTTACAGTAGTATTTGCATATGCATTGATTTTTGCATTGTCGTACGCAGATCCTGCAACTGTAAACCAACCCTCGCCCGAGCCATTCGAGGAATGACAACTCATGCAATTTTGTCCTGTATGATGACTTCGGCTTGTACCATTGGCACTCACTTTTTGTTCGTTCTCACCTTCTTTCCCGCACGATAGAAGAACAATCATCAACAGCGGAAAAGCCAGCGCAAGTGATGTTCTCAATTTCAATTTTAACATTTTCAACGTATTATTATTTTTCCTGAATGTCATAAGCCATTAAAGACTTGCCATGCCTAATGTACATTGTTCCATTGGCAATAACGGGATGCGAGAAATGTTCTTTGGTCCCTTTATCCACCTTAAATTTGCTGATCTCCGTAAATTTATTGTTTTCAAATTTAATCAGTTTCACATCGCCCGTTTCGTTGTAGCAATAGAACTTGCTATCGGCATAAATAAGGCTCCCTTTGTTTGCCGATAACGAATCGACCACACTTCCTGTGCTTGTATCAACACATACCAATCTCTTTTTCTTCGTAGTTGTGAATAAACGGTCATCAAGCTTGATAAAGCCACCCTGCGCATTTGTCACATCTTTGTTCCGCCACACTTCTTTAATGCTTTTTCCATCGGCAGATAATTCAAGTTTTACTGCTCCGTTGGCAGCTTCTTCGCCGGCTGTGAAATAGATAAAACCATCGGCATAGATGGGTGTATTGCAATGTAATTTTTCGAATGCGAAATTGTCGAGTGTTTTTGTTGACCAAAGCAACTCCCCGTTTTGTGCATCAACACCAAAAACAAAGTGAGCGGAGATAGTCACTAAAATCTTTCGGGCCGGTAATGTGATTAAAAGTGGTGAACAAAAAGCGGCCGTATCTCCCATTGCTTTCGATTGCCAGATCGTTTTACCAGTGAATCTGTCTAAGGCAACCACATTGTGTGTGATTCCTCCGGCCATAAAATAAACTTTGTCGCCATCAATCAGTGGTGATTCAGCAAATCCAAACATATTTTCAATACCACCCAGCTCAGGAACCATGTCAACCGCCCATTTTTCTTTACCTGTAGCCAATTCATAACCAGCTAACCGGCCTTTCCCGGAACTCGCATAAACAAGATCGCCTGCAATGGTAGGAGTCGAGCGTGAACCGGGGAAACTGGCCGAAAATCCTTTCCCGTAATATTCTTTCCCGTTTGCCGTTTTCCAGAGCAATTTGCCTTTCAGATCGAATGCAAATAAATAACTTGTACTATCTGCTTCGCCATTGATCAGCAATTTATCGTTTGTCACAACAGGAGCAGCATAACCCTGACCAACCTCTTCATTAAACCAGAGAAGCTCAGGTCCTTTTTCGGGCCACGACTTCATCAGTTTGTTTTCGTTGTAAATACCGTCACGATTGTCGCCGCGCCATTGATATACTTTCTGTCCAATGCTTTGGTGTGCTGTAATTAGCAGAATGATAAGAACAAAAATGGATTGTAAGTTTTTCATGGTTTTCAATGGATTATTTAAAATATTTAGGCTCAGCAGTTCATTATAAAGTGATTGAATGTTACAAATATCGAAAGCAAGGTTTAGTCTAAATTGCGTAGCTTTTTTTGCAGATACCAAATAACAATTCCACAATATTGTCTTTTCTTACCTAAAATATCGGGATTAATAAACTCAAGCAATTTATTTTGCAACTCCGCTTTTTTCCATTTTCGTTTTTCAAGAGCATATCGAATACCATCGAGGGTTTGGAATCTATTGTTTTTAAGCCTTTCGCTATTGAGCTTAATAACACTATTAATTTCCTGATTCCAAATTTCATTGGATGATCTGATTGTTCCATCTTTCGATGAGTACGTGATACTATTCTGAAGAGCAATATTAAAAAGGG
Organism: Mariniphaga sp.; assembly: GCA_010906965.1. Lineage (GTDB taxonomy): Bacteria > Bacteroidota > Bacteroidia > Bacteroidales > Prolixibacteraceae > JAAFHB01. The sequence continues at coordinate 16,459 of JAAFHB010000018.1, forward strand.
GAAGAGAAATTGAACTAGTTCCTTTTGATTTATCACAATGTTCATTGCCATCAATAAATCCGGGACAACAAATAACCATGTTCTCATATTCTAATTCGAGGTCAGGATTATCGGCTCTGCATTTAATATGATCGATGCGCGACGTTTCTATATTTCCCAGATCTTTAACTGGAATTGTGCGCATGCAATAAGCACAAATAAAACCTTGCTCCGTCAGAAGGGCATTTCGTAGATCATCGGTAGCCTGATAGACAACACCGGGAGTATTTCTATACCGTGTCCAGGAGGTAGGCGCATTTCCCTTATTAATCTTTATCATTAACTTAACGCAGAAAGTTCAACATAGATTCAGCTTTTTGCAGCTCGGGCAGCGAGTCTCCAAACCGCACTTTCATTTTGTCGAGCAAAAGGCTTGCCTCTGAATATTTATCATCATCAATTGTCTGAAAAAGAGCGTTCAGTTCATCATCAACCTCCTTTGATCGCGGAATAGTGTCAAGGGCGACATTAATAATGCTCGAAGCATCCATCCCATAAAGTTCGACTGCATGTACTTCGTAATCATTCTCTTTTGTATAACTAAGCTTATAGATAATGTTCTCTTTATCCGTTTTAATGCCTGTCATTACCATTGGTGCATGAGTAGTTACAATAAATTGCAAATTAGGGAAAGCATTTTGCAATCCAGGTAGTACCAATGACTGAAGACCTGGATGTAAATGAAGATCTATTTCATCAATCAATACAGTACCCGTTGTTTTCAGACAAGCATCCTTTCCATATATACCCTGATTTAAAAGTGCGCAGCGAAATGCTAAATCGGTGACGATATTTACTAACCTTGTATAACCATCTGATAAATTTTCGGCCATCACTTCGCGGCCATCAATAAGATAGTAATACACGTGTCCCTGATTAGGTCGAATTTCCATATCATTGATGATATTGCAACCATCAGAACCTAGTGTTTTTTGTATAGATTGACGTACACTTGCTAATTCAAGTTCTCCTTTCCCACCTTCTTTTAAAATCAAAAGGCGCTTAATCCAATACTGAAAGAAGCCATCACCCTGCAAACATTCGTAATAACCAAACGAAGGTTTATGAGTGTATTGCTTAAATGGAGTCATTGATAACTTTCTGATACTATGAATGTCTTCAGTTGAAAAACTGGCAAATAATGGCAGTGCTCTCTGTTGGTTATTCTTTTCATCAAAAAGCGTTTCTTTTAATTCCTTCCCATAATTTAAAATAGATATAAGAGGAATCTGTAAAGTTCTTCCTTTTGCAGAGTTTAATATTAAGAAAGACAATTGACTAAATATTTCAAAACGTATCGTTATAGGCGCCTCATTTACAATGCTGTGCTTCGTCTCCTGTACTGTAAAATCGGCTTTCGATAATCCGTTAAAACGGGTGTTTTCATCACTGTAACCAGTAAAGAATGAACTCAATACATGACGAAGTGCCCTAATGATTGTGGTTTTTCCGCTGGAATTATCCCCAATAAGCAAGTTGACTTTCTTTTTAAAAGAGAGATCCAGTTTTTTAAAGCACCTGTAATTTGTCAATTCAATCCTTTCCATAACGCCCTATTTAATACAATCGATACTTCACAAAACATTTAAACTCATGTCAAAGATACATAATTGGCACAATAAACGAAATTCTATATTTCGTTTCATTTTAAAATATTTCCTTCATTAATTCTGAGTTAATCAAATACTTAACTTTTGCGGATAAAATTAATCACCCGGCCACTTTATATAAACAGAAACCCGGTCCTGTTTTGAACAAGCCGGGTCTCTTCTTTACAAAGCGAACACTCTACTATCTAAACTAACAATTTTTTACCAGACATATGTACCGACAGCATCTTTTTCCAATGAGGTGGGAACTGTTTTACCATTAAAGCTGACATTGAAAACTTTCTTTCCACCGGTGTTATTTTGAACGATCAATACCTTCTTTCCATCGGGATTCTTAAAGGCGACATTAGGAAGACTTGAAGTTGAATTAGAAGCGATACGAACTGATCCGGGTCGTACAAATTTTGCAGCATGGGCAAGAACATAGTAGGCTGGATTTCGGGTTACGTTATTCCCATCAATGGTGATGGTACCCAAACATTGGTCGCAACCTCCAACCGTATGCGGATCGTTATTCGGATCGGCAGCAAGGTTCCATTCCAATACATTGCGGCACCAGTTACGCGTTGCTCCGATAATAAGGGTACGAACATGCCAAGCAAGATCACCTGCAAGATTTCCCGGAGCGCCTACCCATTGTTCGGTGAAATAGAGATTCTTATCCGGGAAGGCTTCATGAACAGGCGTTAGCGCTTCGATTTTGCCTCCGTAAAGATGAAAAGCCGAGCCGTCGACATATTTTGATGCTTCCGGATCGTTGAATATCGTCAAAGGATAATCGGGACGGTCGGCATTGTGATCGTAAACAATAATTTTAGTTTTAATATTTGCCGCTGCAAATGTTGGTCCGAGACTGCGTTTAATAAACAGTGCCTGATCTTCGGCTGTCATATACATACTCGGATTATTCCCCGGATGCAAAGGCTCGTTCTGAATCGTTATCGCATCTATTGTAATCCCTTCAACTTTCATTCCCTGGATATACTTCACGAAATATTTGGCATAGGCATCAAAATACTCCGGTTTTAAACTTCCGCCTTTCGAATTGTTATTCGTTTTCATCCAGGTTGGTGCTGACCATGGAGATCCCATCAGTTTAATGTTGGGATTGATGGCCAATATCTCCTTCAGTACAGGAATCAGATCAATCCTGTCGGCATCGAGCGTAAATTTAGCCATCGAAGGATCGGTTTCTCCCTCGGGAAGATCGTTATACGAAAAAACCTTTGGATCTAAATCGGATGCGCCAATACTAACACGCAAATAGCTAATCCCGATATTATTACCATCGGTGGCAAATAACTCTTTCAGGATTGCGCTCCTACTTGTAGCATCCATTTTATGTAACAGTGTTGCGCTGCCGCCTGTCAGACAGTTTCCAAATCCATCGATGGTTTGAAAGATTTGCGTGGTATCAACTGTGATCGACTGATCCTGATTAATCAGGTTGCCAAAGGCTAAACCAGCCGGCTGAAGCTTAAATAACACATTCGATTGAGGACTTGTCAGCCAAAATGCCAAAGTAGTTTTAGACGCTTCGTTGAGATCGGTGGGTTTATCCCCGGCGACGTTTCCTTTGCAGCTTTGAAAGGATAAAAGGGCAAATAAAATGATGAAGTAGTATTGCATGTGTATGTATTTAATCGATTATCTTATTTTGTCGTATAAACCCGTACATAATCGACAATCATCGATCGCGGGAATATCGTATCATCAATTCCCTTTGCACCACCCCAATTGCCGCCTACAGCTACATTCAACAGCAAGTGAAACCGTTTATCGAATGGCCAGACTTTGTAACCGGTGCCTTCATTCTTAAAAGTAAAATATAAAGCATCATCAACATAAACACGGAACTCACTAGCTTCCCATTCGAGGGCATATACATGAAAATTTGTATAACAGTCAGCTACCGTCATTCTGTTGCTCTTCTGTGTTCCAATGACATGATAATACGATTCGGTATGACCAGAGGCTACAATAACGTAGGGGTCGTATCCTACATTTTCCATTATATCAATCTCACCGCTCGCAGGCCATCCGCCATATGCCCAATCGGTCGGAAGCATCCAGATTGCAGGCCACATTCCACGTCCGTCGGGTAGTTTTGCCTTTACCTCAATTCGACCATAAAGCCAGTCACCCTTTGTGCGGGTAACTAAACGGGCAGAAGTGTATTTGAAACCCTCGTAATCTTCCTTGATTGCATTAATAGAGAGGAAACCACCCTTTACTTCTGAGTTTTGTAACCGGCCACTTGTATAATATTGCTTTTCATTATTCCCCCAACCGCCGGAATTACCATCCGTATCATAACTCCATTTGTTTGGATCGGGAAGTCCTGTATAATCAAACTCATCACTCCAAACCAGGGTTTTTGTTCCGGATCCGGGCTTTATTCCGGGAGGAGCTGTGTTTTTGGCCGGAGTGCAACCCTGTGTCATCAAAGAATATAAAACCAAACTTATAATTACGAATCCTTTCATTGCAGTATATTCAGTTATAATTTATAATAAAAAAAGTTTATGACATTAAAAGTAAGCAAAATGCAATCATTCATGAATTTTATTTAACTATAAACACACTGTGCAGACCTTCATCCGAATTTGGTCCGACCCAGATATCAAATTCACCAGGTTCGATCACATTCTCTTTTCCATTGAAGAATTCAAGTGCAGAGGCGGGAAGTTCAAACGTCACGCCAACCGTTTCGCGACTTTTCAAATGTATTCTTTTAAATCCTTTCAATTCTTTCACCGGACGCGTGATGCTTCCGACCCTGTCGCGAATATAGAGCTGAACAATTTCATCAGCATCAACATTCCCATCATTTAACACAGATGCTTTCACGGTAAGGCTTCCTTTACTGTCCATTTCGGATGATGAAAGGATTATATTGCTGTACTTAAATGTTGTATAACTTAAACCATAGCCAAACGGGAAGAGTGGCGTAAATCCATAATCGAGGTGAAACGATTTATAACCTAACGAAGCCTGACTATTTATGACGGGAATACTGTCCATTGGTGTCCATGATTTTGCATTTGCAGGACGACCCGTATTATTGTGGTAATAATAGAACGGAATCTGACCTGAACCTTTTACAAAGGTAACAGGAAGTTTCCCCGATGGTGACTCCTTGCCAAAAATAAGATCGGCCAGCGCAGGACCGGCCATCGATCCGCCATGAAATGCATAAAGCAATGCATTCGACTTTTCAACAACCTTTCCGATCGCTAAAGGACGGCCTGCCATTACGACAACAATCAAAGGTTTCCCGGTTTTCGCCAGCTCTTCGATCAGCTCTTCCTGAACTCCCGGAAGATTAATTTCGCCACGGCTTTGACCTTCGCCCGAGAGAATCCATTCTTCACCGGCAAAGAACAAAATGGCTTGTGATTTCTTTGCTGCCGCGATTGCCGCAGCAAAACCGGTTTTACTTTTGTCGCGGCTATATTTTAGTCCGGCTGCAAAATTAACTTTCGAATCGCCCAATACCTCCTTAATGGCGGTCAATGGTGTAACCGAATTTTCGGCTTTACCATCGAAAACCCATGTTCCAAGCTGGTCGCGTGGCGCATCGGCCAATGGTCCGATAACAGCGACTGAAGAAATGCCGGCAGAGAGCGGAAGCGTATTAGGATCATTTTTCAGGAGGATTGCACTTTGCCGGGCGACAGTTCGTGCATGATCGAGGAAGTCAGGTGAAAGCATTTGCTTCTCCGCTTCAGGATCGACATAAGGGTTTTCGAATAAACCGAGTTTAAACTTTACCCTCAATATATTTTTCACAGCCTCATCAATCATTGTCTGATCCACCTTGCCTTCGGCAATAAGTGTTTTAAGATGTTTGACATAGGTTGTACTTGACATTTCCATATCAACTCCTGCGGTAATTGCTTTTAATGCAGCTTCCTTTTCATCCGCACAATAACCATGAGAGATCATTTCTGAAACAGAACCCCAGTCACTCACCACCATGCCATCGAATTTCCACTCCTTGCGAAGTACCTGGCGCAAGGTAAATTCATTACCAGATGTAGGAACACCATTTAAGTCGTTAAATCCAGACATAAATGTCAATACTCCGGCCTCTTTTGCAGCTTTGAAAGGTTTAAGAACCACATTCCGAAGAACGGGTTCCGAAATATAAGTTGTATTGTAGTCGCGGCCTCCTTCGGCAAATCCGTAACCCACAAAGTGTTTGGCACATGCTGCAACGGCAGTTGGATCGGTGAGTTGTTCTCCCTGGATTCCTTCAACCATTGCTTTTGAAAAGGCGGAAGCAAGATAAGGATCTTCGCCACACCCTTCGGCAATCCTTCCCCAGCGAGGATCCCAGGTGATGTCTATCATAGGGGCAAAAGTCCATTTAATTCCCTGGGAAGAAGCTTCGGCAGAGGAGATGCGAAATGCCTTTTTTACGACCTCAGGATTCCATGTAGCCGCCATACCCAATGGGATGGGAAAAATGGTCCGGTAACCATGAATAACATCGCGGCCAATTAGCAGAGGAATCTTCAACCGACTCTCCTCCATCGCTATCTTTTGAAGTGCATTTATTTTCGCAACACCGAAAACATTTAAAAAGGAACCGTAATTACCATCACGGACTGTTTTATTAATTTGATCGACAGACATATAGCCAGGATCGATCTGAGACATTTGTCCTATTTTCTCATCAAGCGTCATCTCCGAAAGTAGGTTATTCACCCGACTTTCAATATCGTTTTTTTTAGGTTCTGGTTGTTTGCAAGAAGAGGTACACAGAAGAGAAGCAAATAAATAAATAATAAAAAGGGAGGGTTTTATCAACTGATAAATCATTTTTATCTGAATTAAGAACATTGCTTACCGGAACAAACCGGCAAGCAATGTCTTGATTTACAATTATTATAATGTCGCAGATTTTAAACCTTCAACATGAGGACCTGAAATGTCGTCAAAATAGAACTGATGTGTTCCTGTTCCAACCCCAGGATTACACATAATACGAATCACATTATAGAAGTCGTGATTGAATTGCGAACTTGAAACAATATCGCCTGTAAACTGATCGCCTGTCCAGTCAAACCCGGCGCTGACACCGCTAAAGTTGTATTCTGCAATTTCCCAGGTATTATCTTTCCTGATTGTATAAATTACATCAGCTGTTCCTGTTTGCCATGCGTTACCACCTCTGTCGGTATTCTCAAGTTTCAGCAGTATTTTATCTCCTGCTTTACCATACACCTGAATTTTAAAGATATGCTGTAAGCGCAGATCAAAACGATATCCTGGTTTTAACTGCATATTAGCATTGGCCCATTGCTGATTTTCTTTACTGTAGAATGCAACCTTTGACGATTTATTAGGATACACCTTGGATGGATTATCTTTAATAGTGACACCACAATCCTGACCATTTACAGGAGCCAATGCTACTTCACTAAAGTCGTTGTAAACAACCATCATATCCAGTAAGAATGGAACATAGCTTGGATGGTTGGCAGCGATTTCAATTAGTTTTGTTTTGACGATGGTTTCATTTGAAGTTGTTACCGTAACCGTCATATTGTATGGCGACTTTCTCATATAAGTATTGGTAAATACAGCATGGTAGTCAGTACTTTCTTTAATAGTACCATCTCCAAAATCAACAACTACTTTTGTCACAGAAAGGCCTGCGGGAATCACTGTATTATTGAGTTTGACAGCATACTCATTTACATTTGCAGTAAGAGTGGCTGATAATTCAAATGTTACAGTTGGTTTTACATATCCTTCAGGAATAAGTTGATAATGCCATGCCAAACCGTCACTTCCGGTGGCAACCAATTCAAGCAGGTTTTCTTCAAGTTTCAAAATCTGGTAAGCACCGTCCTTGGCACCTGTATCGAATATCGGGAAGAGGGGTTTTGCTGCTGACATTGTCAGATAGCTTTTGCCATTTTTGTCTTCAATAAACCATTTACCGGGAACAGGCGTAAAGTTGACCATATAATCGGCATCATTAATTATCGCATTGGTATAAGCCGGGTCGGCTTTCTGAAAATCTTTTACGTAACTTACACCATGATTTGTCAATGTAGCGACAAAACCATTCACCTTGAAATTAATTTTGTCGTCATACAAAACTTTGACCGCTTTTTTAGCCAAGGGAGCAGCTGACCACCATTCCAGTCCTGCAGTTCCGGCAGGGCCAACACCAATGTGTCCCTGAGCCAGACTGTCTAAAACCCATGTTTTACCGTTAACAGCATTGATACCACCACTGAGAAACACAAACTTAGCATCAGTAAAAATTGAATAATCTGTTTTAGTCTGCGTGATCTTTTTCGTTTTAACAGCGGTACCACCTCGTGTTACCAGGGTGAGCGTAACAGTGTACTCACCTGGGAGTGAATATGTTCCAACAGCTTGAGCATCGCTGCTTTTGCTGCCGTTTCCCAGATCCCACGAAGGGATACCTACAACTGAGGAAGTGTTTTTAATCACAAACTTGAAATCGTTTGTACCTGGTGTAATAGAAAAATCAAGTTGGTCTTCTGTTGGAGCCAAACCAATATCAGGTTTTGTGTCCATTTGAGGACTGCAGCCCAGCATCACTGCCATGAGTGCAATAAGGCCTGCAATATTTCGAAAGTATTTATTTTTTTTCATTTCTGTATTGTTTATCTCATTAAATATAAAGAATTTAATTCAACCTTATTTGTAAGCAGGAACCATTTGTTTCAGTACGTCTTTGTTACCGTTCCTGATTTCGCTTGCCGGAATAGGAAACATTCCAAAGGTATTGGCCACAAAAACGCGCCCGGTAAAATCTGCAGGATTCGGAATGCCTGAAGGAAGAACGAAGCTGGCATTGATTTTTTCAGCGGCATAGACAGCACCTCTTCTTAAAAGATCCCATTTCCGCAATCCTTCTCCGCCAAATTCCACACGTCTTTCGTGGAAGATAATATCAATATTGACAGCAGTAAGCGCAGCACCCGTGCCAAGTGAACGAGTCCTCACCTGGTTGAAATATCCCAAAGCTTTAGCTGCATTATCAGGTAGCCAAACCTCGGCAGCCATCAATAAAACGTCTGCGTAGCGGATGTCAACAAAATTGCGTGGAAAGTTGTGCGCCTGATCTCCGCCTGGTCCGATATAGGCACTTAAGGCCATGTATTTTTTGTTAAAATATCCTGTGTTCATAAATGCTTTATTGTAGGAGGTCATTTTAACATTCGCATTATAAATCGTTGCATCCTTTCTTGGATCGCCGGCTTCAAATTCATTGGCAAGACTCCAGGTTGGAACATCCAATGACCAACCAGGGAACACTGACGCATCTCCTACCGGGTTCCTGACACTCAGCCAAACGCTCGAGAAATTCCCGTTGATATTCCAGCCACCCCAGTCACCGGACTTGGCTTTTTCCGAATACTGAATTTCAAGCAACGATTCCTTGTTGTTCTGCTTTGTCCAATTCCAAAGATCTGCATAGACAGGAAGAAGTGAATATTTATTGCTCGCAATAACCTGGTCAAGTGAGGCTTGTACGTATGCCTTATTGATGGTTGTAGTTCCGTCACTCCAGCTTTGTGCCGTTAAACCCAATTCAGGGATACTGCTCATCCCTGTGTGATACATATAAATACGGGCAATTAATGCCTGGGCTGCCCCTTTTGAAATGCGACCCGTTTCCGAAGGGGAAATGTCAACAGGGAGTACATTAACTGCTTTAATCAAATCCTTTGCTATATGCGTAAAAACTTCATTTGGCGTACTCTGCGGCAGATTTTTATAATCTTCGATATTCGGAAGTCCGGCAGTAATGACTGGCACCCATCCGTAATGGCGCGCCAGGTCCCAATAAAAATAGGCCCTTAAAAAGAGCGTTTCGGCTTCAAGCCTTTCTTTCAATCCGTCGGTTACCCAGGTTACATTATTCTGTTTTTCAAGATACAAATTGGCACGGTAAATTCCGGAATAACAACGGTTCCACAAATCTTTTGCGGCACCGTTTTCACCAGTCATATTAAACATCTCAATTTCCTGAAACTGACTCATATCATTCACATTGGCACCCCCCGCAAAAGAATCGTCCGAATAAATATCAGACATTACAGGGACAAACTGCCAGTTTTGTACAGAATAGGCATCATAAACTGATGTTACGGCAAGTAAAGCCTGGTTTTCTGTTTTGTAATAATTGGCTTCTGCCTGGCCTGTTTTGGGCTCCAGCTCGAGGAACCCCTGCGAACAAGAGGTTGCCCCAATTGTTAAAGCCAAAAAAGAAGCTACATATAATATTCTCTTTTTCATTTCCTTGTTTTTTAATTATTGGCCTTATTAAAATGTAATATTCACTCCACCAAGCATTGTAAGGGCTTGCGGGTAGATTCCATGATCGATTCCATTACTGAAAACACCACCACCTATTTCAGGATCAAATCCCTTATAATTGGTGAAAGTGACCAGATTCTCGGCTGATACATAAAACCGAATTTTAGAAATTTTCAGGTATTCGGAAGCCACTTTTGGCAGTGTGTAACCAAGACTGACATTTCTTAACCTTATGAAACTTCCGTCATGAACAAAAAAGTCACTCACGGTTTTCATATTCATATTGTCGTCTACAAATGTGACGCGCGGGTAGGTATTTGTAGTTCCTTCTCCTGTCCAGCGATTCAACCATTCGGCCCGGTAATTTGTGCCATTCATATCATATCTCCTGGTCGCATCATAAACGTCCTGTCCCAATGCGGCATACCAAAACATAGTAAGGTCAAAACCTGATAGTTCGAAATTTAAATTCAAACCACCTGTAAATTTGGGGTAAGGAGAACCAATGGCCACGCGGTCGAGATCAGTGATCGTTCCGTCACCATTTTGATCGATAAATTTAATATCTCCCGGTTTGGCTTTAGGTTGGATTTTTGCACCAGTCGAGCTCAGGTAACTGTCAATTTCGGCCTGATTCTGGAAGATTCCATTGGTCTTTACGCCGTAAAAAACACCCATAGGAGTTCCGACTTCGGCATATAGAATACCTGCCTGGCCAAATCCTCCATCACCACCCTGTAATCTTTTCTCAGAATTGCGGATGTCGAGTACTTCGTTTTTATTATAGGCTCCATTTACTGAAGCATCAAAATAAAGTTTGCCGAAATTGTTCTTGTAACCTACTTCAGCTTCAATACCTGAATTACGAACAGATCCTCCGTTAATCGTTGGTGCAGAATTTCCCACAAGCATCTGAACAGGGGCAACAACAAGCCAGTCTTTGGTAGTTTTGATGTAATAATCGAGGGTAACCCTTAATTTGCTTTTCATTGTGGTGAAATCAACGCCAAGGTTAGTTTGTTCTGAGGTTTCCCATTTTAACGATGGGTTAGCAATACCTCTGGGTTGAGTTCCGTTATACTGTGTTTTGCTATCACCAAAATAGTAGATATTCTGATTTCCAATAATGGACGTATATCCGAAATCTCCAATGTTTTCACTACCATTCTGACCCCAGCTTGCCCTTAACTTTAGCATATCGATAAAACCTGCAGTATTGCTCATAAAGCCTTCCCTGGACATTACCCATCCCAATGCAGCAGAGGGAAAGTAGCCGTATTTATTTTCAGCGCCAAATCTGGAAGAACCATCTTTGCGCAATGTAGCAGTTAACATATACCGTTCCTTTAAGTCATAGTTGACCCTTCCAAATAAAGAAGCCACAGTATGTTCGGAATATCCGCCCCCGACGCTCGCACTTAGCGGGTCTGTGGCATTATCAAGGTAAGAATGTTCAAAATCGTCAAAGATCAGGTTAGATTTTGAGCCCGAAATATTTTCATACATATCTTTGAAAGCAGTTGTACCGGCCATTAATGTAAAATGGTGAATGTCAATTGTTTTATCGTATGTAAATACATTTTCAAAATTCCATCTTGAATACAGATCCATGCTTTTTGAAGCTTTATCCACAATTGTGAAATGCATGGCATCCAGGTTATAAAGCGGGGTATAGGTATCATTGGTAACCAAAGCCATCTCACCGCCAAAACTGGATTTAAAGGTTAATCCCTTCAATGCAGGGTTCAGATGACCAAAATCGAACTCTGCAAAAACTCCAGCAATAACCTTATTGGTTCTTGTTTTGGAATTATTGTAGCTAAGCAGCCCCACCGGATTTGTAATCTCCTGGAGTCCGACTCCAAAATCTTGAGGAGTTGCCCATGTGCCATCAGAATAAGTCACTGGAATAATAGGAGGCATATTCAATGCCTGGGCTAGCGGACCGCCAAAATGATCGTTCGTAGCAACTCCTTTGCTAGTGATATGTGCAAGGTTGATATTGCCACCAACTCTCAGAAATCCAAAATTCCCGGTGGTATTTAAACGGTATCCGAATTTCTCGTAATTCGATTTCCCTTTGGCTACAATACCATCTTGTTTAAAATAGTTAAGTGACGAAGAGTACTCCAGTTTATCGCTGCCTCCATTCATCGAGATCGAATGGCTTTGTTTAGGTGCATTGTAATTGAACACCTCATCCTGCCAGTCAGTATTGGCAGTAAATCCCGCGATATCGGACGGGGAAAACTTGGGAGCAAGCCCTCCGTTAATAGCAGCCTCATTGGTGAGCATCGTATATTCGCTGCTATTGAGCAGGGGGATTTTTTTCCAGGGATTCTGAACGCCGTAATAACCATCGTAATTAACGACCATCTTTGATCCTTTTTTACCAGTTTTAGTAGTAATCAGCACGACCCCATTTGCACCGCGGGCTCCGTAAATTGCACACGAAGCAGCATCCTTTAAGACTTCAATTGAAGCGACATCATTTGAATTCAGGAAATCGGTTCCGGCGCCGCTCATCGGCAGCCCGTCGATAATATACAGTGGTTCTGCATCACCGTTGGTTCCTGTTCCACGAATACGAACAGAAACCTGGTCACCCGGCTGGCCTGATCTGCTTGCAATGACCACGCCTGCGGTCTTTCCCTGCAATGCCTGTGTGACCAGCATGTCAGAAGCTTTCTTCAGCTCATCACCACTTACTTTTGATATTGCACCTGTAACCAGGCTTTTCTTTTGTGTTCCATAACCAACGACCACAACCTCATCAATATTTTCGTAAGAATTGGCTAAGATTACATCTATTTTTGTGCGATTGTTTACAGGAATTTCCTGCGTTTTTAATCCAACAAAAGAAAATACGATGGTTGAGTTACCAGGAACAGTTAAGGTATAAACGCCATCAATATTAGTAGTAATACCAGTTGTTGTCCCTTTCACAACAACACTGGCACCCGGGATTGGCAGTCCGTCGTCGGCTGAGGTAACGACCCCTTTCAATTGTAATCCCTGCCCATAACCGGTTAGTGAGATTACAATAACTAAAAGAACCAAAATTGTTTTTTTCATAAAATTTTTAATGAATTTTTAAAATTGTTAATGTTAATTGATAAATAATTAACGATGACTTAAACTTTGATTGACAAAATAAGCTATAACAATTCGATTAAAAATAGATTTTGGTACTGCATTAATACGTCAAAGCAAAACTGCCATTACATCAAAAATACATCACACAAAATTTTATATCGCTCATATTATGAACGATAAATCAAAACACACATATAATGGTTATACGACGGGAGGCGAATGGTGATACTACAATCAGAAGATTGACATTAAAGATCAATTATTAAACTTGTGAGGTTGGTGTCACGATCAATATTCAATTTCTTTCGCACACGGTAGCGACAAATCTCCACACCGCGAATTGAAATATTCATTAACGGCGCAATCTCTTTGGTTGAGATGTTCATTCGCAGATAGGCACAAAGCCGGAGTTCTTTGGGAGTCAAAGCAGGGTATCGTGCTTTAAGCCGGTTTAAAAAGTCTTCGTGAACATCATCAAAAGCAGTCTCAAAGACTTCCCATTGCTTGTTGCGATCAATGTCTTTGTCGATCTTTCCTATTAACGAAGATATTTTCTCTTTCGAAATTTCATCAGACGATACAACTTTGGTTTTTTCGAGTTCTTCTTTAATTTTAGAAAGGAATTTATTCTTATGGATCAGATCCATGGCCTGATTAGCCAGCTCCTTATCACGGTGAATCATTTCAATTTTAAGCTTTTCGTTTTTAAGCTTAATAATTTTCTTTTCAGATAAAGCCGCCTGTTGGATATAATCACGCTCTTTCTGCCTGTAAGACCTAAGATGTTTTAACCGCTCTTTTCGCCTCGATATTTCAATCCTTTTAATGAACAACCACATCGCAAAAAGAATTAAAATTATTAAAAGCACAACATAACCTATTATTGCGATTAAAGATCTATACCAAGGTGGCCTGACCGTAAATGGTAATTCATCGATCTTACTCTCCACACCCAACGAATTGCGCGCTTTGACACTGAAGATATAGCTTCCCTCAGGTAAAAGGGCAAATTCGACCGACGAAGAACTGCTCCAGATGGACCAATCGTTGTTCAATCCAGCCAATTTAAAACTATATTCAATACTTCCCGGGTTGTCGTAGACAGGAGTCGTAAAGTAAAACTTAAAGTCGTTTTTAGGATAACTGAAACTATACCGATCATGAGCAGGAAAATCACCTGCACGCTGATTATTCCCGTAAAAGTAGGTGCTGTCTATATTCGTGGCCAATGCTTTGGTTATAAAAGCAGAAAACTCGGGATTAACCTTAAAGTGAGCAGTTTGCGAATAATGTGCAAAACCATCTTCAGTTCCAAAAAACAAGTGATCGTCTGAATAAGGATAAACAGATTCGAAACCGCTGATAAATTTACTGTTCAGCAATATAAATGGAGAAGTAATATTCAGAAAACTACCACCCTCCTGTATCCGAAAAACTCCGGTCTTGCTACTCATTTGGTGCCGTGCCACATACCACACATTGCGATTTTTATCCTCTTTTAGATAAGAGAAGTCCATGATTGGACTGAACAACTGATTGAAATACACCGACTTTTCAAAGCGTTCATTTTGCTGGTTATATTGGTATATCCCAACGTTGGAGGTGAAAATTATTTGTTCTTTAATTTTAAAAACATTCAGGTTATAATTGGTAGGTAATCCATCACCTGTGGTATAATACCGAAAGGATTTAACACGATCAAGCGTATTTCCAAAACTGATTTTATAAATCCCTTTAAATCCGTGACTCATCCAAAGGTTTCCTTCATTATCTTCCTCAAATACTCTGAACGATTCGTCAAATCCCTTGATTTTATCAACAAATTTCCACGTGCCATTTTCCTTTTCAAAGAGAATCATTCCGCTGTAGGTTCCTCCTATTAAATACTTTGGGAACCGTTTAAGAATATGGTACTTCCAACCTCCGGGAATTTTGCTGATTTGCTTTGCAGTCTCACCCTCGATTACGAATGTTCCGTTGTTATGCCCACAGATTAATACACCATCATGAACGCCCAGGGACCATACTTGTCCTGATGTATTTGGAATCATCTTTAAGACGCTGTTCTGATCACTGCCATCCCAATCTTTCACGAACAAACCCTGGTTAGTACCAAGATACAACTTTCCCTGATGAATGATGGAGGTATACCCAGCCCCGATATCTTCAGCCTGTTTCAGAAAAGTGATCGGAGAATTAATGTTGATATAGTCGATTCCGTTATCGAGTCCAAGCCATAAATCGCCGGATCTGTCAGCAAATACCTTAAGCACTGTATTATTCTGAAGTCCTTTTTTACGATTGATATGCTGAATAATATCACCGCGGGCATTGGTAATAACAACCCCATCCTGAATAGTTCCAAAGGCATAGTATTGATCTTTAAGAACTATGGCACTGAATATCTGATTCTTTTTCAGGTATTCATTTACAGGAAACTTCCATTCATTCAGTTTTCCATCTTTGTAAATAAAGACGCCTTTCTTCAAGGTGGAAATTAGCAATGCGTCACCTCCGGCAAAAGGAAGTATAGACCATATCTCTTCCCCATTTAAACTTTGGCAATCGGGTAATGGCACAAGTTTACCTTTCACTAGTTCGAACAATCCCTTTTCAATATCATTAAAGTAAAGCCGATCATTGACTTTATAGGAATTCTGAAACCTGACAGGCGCTTTAATCACAGTAATCGAAGTATCATTGTCATAAACAAAAGCACCTGAATAGGATTGAAAAATAATTTTGTTGTCGTGCGAGGTAATGTTCCAGATATCATCAAAATTTTGATATTCAGCAGGTATGTACTTTTTGAGCGATTTAAATTCTAATATCCCATTACTTCCAAAGACCATCTTACCCAACTCATTGTAAGCGCCAACGTAAATATTGCTGTTTTCACCGATGTAAACAGATCGTGTGATGGACGAATTTGGCATTTTATACAAGTGCCACTTTATACCATCAAACCCCACAAGCCCTTCGTTATTTGCGAAATACATAAATCCTCGTTGATCCTGTGCGATTGACCAGTTTTGGGTGCCGGCTTTGTACTCTCTTTTGGGAAAATTCCTTATAAACGGAATCCCAATGTTTTTTATCTGAGAATAGCTCAGGTTAAAAAACAGCTGTATCAATAAAAACAGGAGGATAATTTTTTTTGTCATTTCGGATATAAATACTTACTTGAAATAATCTTTAACATTGCCTGCTGAAATAGCCAAGAGCCTAAACTTCCCCAAAACCAAAATGATTATGGCTATTCCATCTAACCCTTAAAAACAAATTATTTACAGATGACAGGAGAACATCAAACATACACATTCGTTCTGATTCAGACGAAAAAACCCTGAGGGTTTATGAAACCTTCAGGGTTTTATATTATTTCTGTTCAAACAGAAAAGCAAATTTATTTCACCGGGGCGTTTTTCAAAACCTCTACCAGAAAATCCCAGAATTTCTTTACTGATGGGATGTTAACACGCTCATCGGGTGAATGGGGAGAACGCATTGTAGGACCAAAAGAGATCATATCCCAGTTAGGATAAACAGCACCCAGAATTCCACATTCCAAGCCAGCATGAATTCCCAAAACTGCAGGTACTTTACCAAATTTGGCCTGATAAATCTCTTTCATTTCTTTCAGAATCGCAGAATCCATATTAGGTTTCCAACCCGGATATCCTCCATCGAAAGACACCATCGCACCACCCAAAGCGAAAACACTGTCAACCTGTTCAACCAAATCTTCTTTTGCAGATTCAACCGAACTACGCAAAAGGCATTTGACAAAAATCACCCCTTTTTGCGATTTAACGGTTGAAAGGTTCGTCGAAGTTTCGACCATACCTGCCATTCCGTCAGACATTCGGATTACACCATTCGGACAGCCGTAAACAGAATCGATCAAATCGTCCTGAACGCGTTCTTCGATCATCGAATTCGGCTTTTCAGTTTCTTCTAATTTAAAGCTCAGTGCTGGTTCGACTGCACCTAATTCCAATTGATATACAGACTCGTAACGCTTTACCGCTTTCTTTAGCTGATCGACATTTTCTTCGGGTACCAAAACAATTGCATAACCTTCGCGGGGAATGGCATTGCGCATTCCGCCCCCGTTGATGTCAGCAAGACGAACGTCCAGTTCACGTGTGGCATATTTTAAAAAACGGATCAATAGCTTATTGGCATTTCCTCTTCCAAGACTGATCTCAAGTCCAGAATGCCCTCCCTTTAAGCCGGAAATAATCACTTTAAATGGTTTAACGCCATCTGGAACAATCACTTCGTCGTATTCAAATTCGATATTTGCATTAATACCTCCGGCGCAACCTACATAAAGTTCGCCTTCTTCCTCAGAGTCCATATTAAGCAGGATATCGCCTTTCAGCCAATTGGCTTTCAATCCATTAGCACCAGTCATACCGGTTTCTTCATCGCAGGTGAAGATTGCTTCGATTGGACCGTGAACAAGGTCTTTTGATGCAAGAACACCCATTGCACTCGCAACGCCTATTCCATTATCAGCACCTAAAGTGGTACCACGGGCGCGAACCCATTCGCCATCAATAAAAGCATCGATGGGATCTTTATCAAAATCGTGGGCAGTACCGTTATTTTTTTGTGGAACCATATCAAGATGTCCCTGCAGGATCATTCCTTTGCGGTTTTCCATACCAGGGGTTGCTGGCTTACGTATCAGCACATTTCCAACACTATCTTTTTCAGTTACAAGTCCAAGGCTTTTACCAAAATCGACCATAAACGCCTGGATCTTCTCCTCTTTCTTCGAAGGACGCGGAACTTGCGTCAGTTTATAAAAGTTTTCCCAAACCGCCTTGGGTTCGAGATTTGCAATTTCTTTAGCCATAAATTTTTATTTAAGCGTTAAAGTAATTAATGTTTAGAGCTTGAGGGAAACTCAAGACCATATCCTTGTTTTTTATCAGCCTTCTTAAGCAATGCTGCAAGAAAGATCGAAATAATACCGCAAACTACCAGCGCCATGATTGGTATCGTATAATCGTAAACATCTTTACCTGCGCGAATAGCTGCCAGTTTATCGTGATTTGCCAGATCGAGTACGGCTCCAATTCCCCAAAAGAAAAGACCAAGTCCCCAATTCTGAACGGTGAACATGGTAGCATAGGCAGTACCCAAACGTTTTTCGGCGACAATTTTGGCAACAGACGGCCACATGGCAGCCGGAACCAACGCAAAGGCAATGCCTAAACTCACGAGGGCGGCATAACCAAGCGTTATACTGTTTGACAGGGAGAGTGACAAGTGAGCGAAAATCAGCAAACATGAACCCAGCATCATTAAAGATGCCGCTTTCCCTTTTTTATCGACAATATTTCCAAAGATAGGGGTAAAGACAATGGTACCAAGCGGAATTAAAGAGGCTGTTTTAGGCCCGTTGTGAAGCCAAACCTGCAGAATATCCCAGAAATTAAAAATGATGATTCCAAATACTGCAACCAGCGTAACGGTAAATACCCTTCGCATGGTCAGATCTTTTATTCGCGACGGAACAATCGAAAATGCGAGTGCAAAAACAAACAAAATCAGGTAAACGCCGACAATTCCCAAAGCTTCGCTTCCAAAAATCATCACCGAACCTTCGGGAGGCAGTATAGAAGTAAACCCGAATTTATTAATCAGCATATCCGGCGCATACTGAATAAACGGGAAAACAGCCGCGTAAAAGGTAACGCAAAGCAGTGTAATATAAATGAATGACTTATCAGTTATTAATTTGACAAAATCGGAGAAACGAAACTCTTCGTCTTCAACTTCAGTTCCGGGAAGTACAGCACCTTTTGCCTGGCGATCAATCCGCGCATCGAAAAATGTGTAAATGACGAACATGATAAACGAAAGTGCAATCAGCGTCGCAGCAAATGTTACCGCCGGTGAAAAGCGTCCTCCCCCAAGATCAAGGGATGTTGCCATTCCAAGCGCCGTCCCCAATCGTCCAAATCCGATATTAATTGCCATGGCGAGTGCCATCTCGTAACCTTTAAACCATTTCACGATGGTTCGGGTTGCCAGAACGCATAAGATCTCGAGTCCCGATCCAAACATGATCCTCCCAACAATCATCATTGTCAGGATCGTACTTTTATCGTCACCGAAAAAACCCGCTGCTGCCAACGCAGTAGTGGCAGCTCCGATTGTTGCAAGTACTCCAAAAACATAACCGGTAAGACGTATCCCCCATTTATCGAGAATAAATCCACCGACTAAAATCATCCCAAACATATTTGCGATGGTCGTCAGTCCGATAATCCGGCCAAACTCTTCACTCGAAAATCCCATTTCCGACTCCATGATTCCTTTCAGTCCCGACATAAAGTCCTGGAACCAATAGGTTGAAAATGTTAATCCTGATATCAAAATAAGTACAAACCAACGCATTGCAGCAGAATCACGCATGGTTTTATTGACAGCTACAGTCATAAAAGTTAAAGTATAAAATTTTTAATTTGATTTTAGCGGCGCAATATAGTTAAAAACGGGTGATTTAATATGGGTCAAAAATCATTAAACGGGCGAATCAACAAAAAAGGCCAAAGGTGATTTTACCTTCAGCCTTTTATGCTGTAATACATTACAAAATCCTTTTGCTCATCTCAATTTCCAATTCGTTGAATTGCTCCTGTAACCGGATGGAATTCGATCGAATATTCGCCATTTGCTAATCCATCAGGAACAGGTGTGACAACTCCAAACTGTGCCATCGAGAGACGAGCCTGGGCAAGAACATCACTTCCATTGAGCAATCGCGCGACGACTATTCCCGGAGTTCTGTAAAACAGACCATTTGACGAAGTTTCACCAGATACTGGTGCTGCTTTCTGCTCCCCGTTTTTTATTAAATCAGCATTGGCATCCAACTCAAGCATAATCGGTTTTCCCGAAACATTACTCTCTGGCAAAATACCGGCATTAGCCGAGAACCTGAATGCCACGATCGCTTTGCTCCCTTTGGTGTCTGGAACGACCTCGAAAACATATTTATGAGATGATTTAAAAGACTTTCCGATAAAAAGACTTTCGTAATCGCCAATTATTTTATTTAATTCCTCCACCATCACCTGATATGCTTTTCCATCGGGAGGAAGTTTGTCATAATTGGCGGCCAAAGCAAGTGCCTTGCGTTTACGTAATTTCAGAATATCATGTGCAGCTTCAGCCGCTTTTTCCTCCAGAGTTTTTAACTTGTCACCTGTCCGGCGGGTTGAATCTTTCCCCACGATAAATGAGTGCATCGACACATCGGACCAGATTTCGCGTGGAATTTCACCATCTTGTGTAAATACCGATGTGTATGTTTTCGCAGATTCTCCTTTGACAGAACTGTTAATGCCAATTAAAATACCATTCTCCGACAAACTGATCATTGATGCAATTGCACCAGTTGCTTTATGTATTTCGGCAGGATCGGGCTCCCCAAAAGTTTCTATTTTCAAATCATTTATCTTCCAAAACTCCGCATCCGAAGCCGAAGTACTCTTCACCCCGAGATATTTTTGCGCAAATTCGCTGTAAGGACCACGGAAATATTTCTCCTGCGATACCTCTGCAACAATGCGAATGCCAGTTCGCGGCAGGCTATAGATAACACCACCGTTGACAACACCTAATTCTAAAGCTGATTTCTTTTTATCGCTCCTTTGCGCTGTAAGATTTCCGGCGATCAGAAAAGAGGTAAATAACAAAATTGCAATTCGTCTCATCATTATTATTTTAAGTTATTATTTTTAACACAACATCATTTAATCTTTCAAAATTGACTCTTTTTTTTGGCTTTCCCAAAATCATCATCTCTTTTAAGGCGTCCGAAAGCCAGACCAAGCCCGTCAGCAATATCACCGGCAAGCAATGACTCTTCAGATATTCCTAAATCCGAGATAGATAAATCGGCGGAAAGGCTATGAAGATAAACTCCCAGAATTGCAGCTTCCTCAGGTGTATAACCTTGCGCAAGCAATCCGGTTAGTACCCCTGTCAGAACATCACCGCTGCCGCCTGATGCCATGCCAGGATTTCCGGTAATATTAAACCAGCAATTGCCATCGGGCAATGCGATGGCAGTATATGTTCCTTTCAGAATCAATATAATACGATGGGTTTTAGCAAAGTTCAGGGCGAGCTTTAACCTTTCAAAATCGGATTCTGCATGTCCGGCCAATCGCTCAAATTCGAGCGGATGGGGCGAAAGAATTGATTTTTCAGGAAGTAATTCAATCATTTCAATGTTCTCCGAAAGCAGATTGAGCGCATCGGCATCCATCACCAATGGTCCATGATAATTTTCCAAAAGCAACTCCAAAGCAATCGCTGTTTGGTTCGCTTTACCAATTCCAGGTCCGATCCCAATTGCTTTATAACTGGTTAGATTTGGAATGCCCGAAATTAAATTTTCGGATTTATCCATGCTTACCATCGCCTCTGGAACGGCACATTGTACGATCTGATTTCCAGATTTGGGAATATGAATTGTAAGTAAACCGACTCCTGACCGGAGACATCCCTTTGCTGAGAGTATAGCAGCGCCCATTTTCCCTAAACTCCCAACCACCAAAAGTGCATGCCCGTAAGTTCCTTTGTGTGAAAATTTCTTCCTCGGTTTAAGTATTGAAACCATTGACCTGAGGTCTGAATAATGCCAAAGAGTTTCGGTTTGCGCAATTCCAGCAGGATGCAATCCGATAGGAAGAATTTCCCATTTACCCGTAAACCGCTCATTTTCTCTAAAAAAGAAACTCAATTTAGGCAACTCGAATGTCAAAGTATAAGTGGCGTGAATAATCGCTTCATGATCATTCCCGGTATTGTCTTCACCCATTAACCCAGATGGAATATCGATGGAAACAATTGGTAAACCGGAACTATTCAGGTGCTTTACAAGTTGTGCCGGAAAATCAGAGAGAGGACGCGATAATCCAGAGCCAAATAATCCATCAATAATCAAATCATATTCAGCAAGTTCCGGAAGCAATTCACGATTACTCCAATTGATGGTCGTTACTTCTGTCAGTTTTTTTAACCGGTCGAGATTGATTTTAAAAGAGTCCGAAAACTTTTTACCTGAATCAGGAATATAAACATCAACCATGAAGTTCTTCTCAATCAACATGCGCGAAACAGCTAAAGCATCACCTCCATTATTGCCGGGACCTGCAAAAACCGCAATTTGATAATGGGTATTAAAGTGAGTTTCGATCCAGATTTCAAGCTGTTCTGAAGCGCGTTCCATCAGACCGATTGCCGTTATTGGTTCATTTTCGATTGTATACTGATCAATTTCAGCGATTTGAGAAGTGGAGAAAAATTTCATTGTTCGTCGTTTTACTTCTTTCAAATTTACGAAGAAATCGTTTCAAGGCAAACGAAGATTGCATGTAGTTCAATAAATGCTTCCGGTCTCCTCAAAACATGATTTTTAACAGCATTACGACACCAAAAAAGATCGCTATATTTGTCGCAATTAATCATTCTTTAACTCCTTAAACAATATTTTTTATGCTTAAAGGACATCCCAAAGGGCTCATCGTTGCCTTTTTTGCCAATATGGGCGAACGGTTCGGGTTTTACACGATGATGGCCATCTTAGTATTATTTCTGCAGGCTAAATTTGGATTGACAGAACAGGAAGCTGGTGGCTATTACAGTTGGTTCTATTTTGGGATCTACGCCCTTGCATTGATAGGTGGAATTCTTGCAGATGCCACCAAAAAATATAAGCTCGTAATTCTCGGAGGAATCGTGACAATGATGGCCGGCTATGTACTGATGGCCATACCAGGAGTTTCACTTAATCTTACACTCGCCAGCCTCTTCGTAATCGCTTTCGGTAACGGACTTTTTAAGGGAAACTTACAGGCAGTCGTTGGGCAGTTGTACGACGATCCCAAATACGAGAAAATGAGGGATTCGGCCTTTATGGTATTTTATATGGGAATCAACGTCGGCGCATTTTTCGCACCTTTCGCTGCTAACGGTGCCAGAAACTGGTTTCTTAAATCGAATGGTTTTCTTCATGACGGCAGTCTTCCTTCCCTCTGTCATCAATTTATTAATGGCACACTTACCGACACCACAAAATTTCAGGAACTTGCCAACAAAGTAAGTTTAAACGGACCGATATCTGACCTTTCAGTATTTGCACAGAACTATATCGATGTTTTTTCCAAAGGATACAATTATGCATTCGGGATTGCAGCCGGAGCCATGCTGGTATCGTTGCTGGTTTACGTGCTGTTCCATAAATATCTGCCAAACAAAGAAAAAACGCAGACAGACAAGCAGAAACAAGGCGAAAAGGTTGAAAAGAAACCCTGGGCATCAGTCCTGGCATTGGCCATTGGAGGAATTGTATATGCAGCTATTTATTATGGGGCTGGCGTTAAAGACATTGCTTTGGCCGTGGGACTATTCGCCGCTTTTATTACATGGATTGTATCCATTTCGAACAAGGAGGAGAAACCCCGGATTATAGCCTTGATTCTTGTGTTTGTCGTGGTAATATTCTTCTGGATGTCGTTCCATCAGAATGGTTTAACGCTGACCTTCTTCGCAAGGGACTATATCGTTAAAGAAGTCAGTGCATTTACCTACCTGTTCTTCGATATGTGGTCGCTTCTTGCTGTAATATCCTTTATTGCTGGTTTCTTTGTGATGTTTGGGAAAGAGAAAAATCAGACAACACGCCTGATTGGTGGAGCACTAACCCTTATTGGCGGTGGATTTACATACTATTTTTACAGCAGTAATGCAGTAACCAATGCAATTGCGCCTGAGGTGTTCCAGTCATTCAATCCACTATTTATTGTCGCTTTAACAGGATTGGTAATGGGATTTTTTGCAATGCTGAACAAAGCCGGCAAAGAACCTTCTACACCAAAAAAGATTGGTTTTGGTATGATTATCGCTGCATTAGGATTTTTACTCGTGCTCGTCGCTTCGCTAAACCTGATTTCTCCTCACGAACTAAACGGCGCTCCAGTACCTGACTCCTCACGGGTTTCACCTTACTGGCTTATCAATAGTTATTTGATTCTCACTGTAGCAGAATTGTTCCTCAGCCCGATGGGTTTGTCTTTTGTTTCGAAAGTTGCCCCTCCACGGTTCCAGGGATTGATGCAAGGTGGCTGGCTTTTGGCAACTGCCGTTGGAAACAAGCTGCTTTTCACAGGAAGCTTTTTCTGGGGGAAAATTGAACTTTGGCAATTATGGGCCATATTCATTACGGTCTGTCTTCTCTCTGCGATGTTTATGTTCTCGATGATCAAAAGACTTGAGAAAGTTACAAGTTAGATCTTAAAATACCTCTATATTGAAGCCGGACCCTTAAAAAGTCCGGCTTTTTTCATTCTCAACTTTAAAATCACTTCACTAAAATCTTCCAATTCCTTATTATAATTTGATCAGTTATTTATATAATCAAATTTAAATTTATTATAATTGCAGAACTTACAGGCATTAATTCTTTCAAACAGACTAAATTCAGATTGAAAGACTTAAAGTCTGTGATAAAAAAAGATTTTTAAGTAATGTTTTAAAATATTAAAAATGACACTTGCAAAAAATTCACAGCCA
>JAAFHB010000250.1 GCA_010906965.1 Mariniphaga sp.
GTATTCAACACAAATGCCACGGATCTTACCGGTAATTCAATCAATTTAAAAGGAAGTTCAAATACCACCCTGGGTTCTTACGAGATCAAAGAACTTCCCCCTGTCAGTTTCAACGGCGAGTTATTGCGTACGTTCGAACTTACTTATGAAAATGCACAATATTCGGTTTTAATTAATTTGGATGAGCGGACTAATTGCAAGGATTACATAGTCCGTTCGAAAAATCTCGAAGTCCGTTATTCGTGTAAAAAAGCCTCTTTTGGTGTTCAACTTCTTTCGGGTAAGCAAATGAAATACAAACCCGAACTCAATGCCCTCTTTTTATCGCAGGATGAATTTGTAAAACAGCAAAAAATTTCGGAAGGTACATTGCCAATTGCCTCAGCATTAGGTTTGATTGCGAGTTATTATCCCAGCCTGTTAAAAAGCCCTGATCTTCTTAATTAAATATGAAGTGCGTTCTTTTAATTATATCCTCAGCTTGCAGCAACAGACTGCATATTTTCTTCAATACCTGCCGGACCGCTATCCGGCAGGTTTCTGTTATATAATAATCGTCTCAACCAACGACGCAACCCTATTTTAAATAACTTCGTCAATATTTTAAGCCTTAGTAAATTACTCTGGATATAAATTACTATTTTTAGCATCACTATTTACAAATAATTAATCCAATTTATGATCCTATGAGAACTTCGATCCGATTCCTTCTGATGGTACTCTTTATGGGAGTACTTTTTTCGTGTATAAAAGAGAGTTATACGAAAGAGCTCAAAACCGATAAAAATGGTTATTCATACGAACAGGTGCCTAATGACCCGTTGAAAACAAGAATTTATACCTTGAAAAACGGATTGACAGTTTATCTTTCTGTTAATAAAGATGAGCCGAGGGCTATGGGACTTATTGCAGTGAAAGCCGGTTCAGTAAATGATCCCACACAAACGACTGGGTTAGCTCATTACCTTGAACATATGATGTTTAAAGGAACAGATAATTTTGGTACGACTAACTGGCCGGGAGAAAAGGTATTATTAGACAGTATTTCAGATCTTTTCGAAAAATATAAAGCTGAAGTTGAACCCGTGAAGAAAAAGAGTCTTTACAAGGAAATTGACAGGGTATCGCAGGCGGCATCTAAATTTGCTATTCCAAATGAATACGATAAAATGTCTTCTTCAATTGGAGCAAAAAACACGAATGCTTTTACGAGTTATGATGTAACTGCTTACATGAATGATATTCCTGTTAATGAGCTTAAAAAATGGATCGAAATGGAGAGCGAGCGTTTTCGTAATCCTGTTCTCCGGCTTTTTCACACAGAACTTGAGACCGTTTACGAAGAGTTCAACATGTACCAGGATATGGACAACGAGCGGTTGAACAATGCTTTGATGCAAGGCTTGTTTCCAACCAATCCGCTGGGACGTAGTGTTATCGGATTGCCTGAACATCTGAAAAATCCTTCGATGGTGAACATCATGAAGTTTTACAGAACATGGTATGTGCCTAACAATATGGCGTTTATTCTTAGTGGTGATATTGATTGCGATGAAACTATAAAGTTAATAGACAATACGTTTGGGAAATTTGAGTCAAAAGAGTTGCCAAAGAATGAATTTCCAAAGGAGGCTGCTATTCCGTCACCGGTAGTTAAAGAGGTAATTGGTCCTGAAGCGGAGCAAATTCAATTGGCTTTCCGTTTCAATGGCTATCAATCCGACGACCGTAAATATGTGACACTGATCGATTATATCCTTACAAATTCGGTCGCCGGATTGATAGACCTCGATCTTAATCAACAACAGAAAGTACTAATGGCAGGGAGCACAAGTAATTTCGAAACGGATTATGGTTATCATCTCTTTTACGGTAAACCACGTCAGGGACAAAAGCTGGAAGAGGTGCGTGATTTGCTCCTTGCAGAAATTGAAAAGGTGAAAAAGGGGGAATTCGATGACTGGATGATCCAGGCATCTGTTAACAATCTGAAATTGGAAACGATGCGGCGTGATGAGAGTAATGAAAGAGCATTCACTTTCCTCGGTTCGTTCATTAAAACATCTGATTGGGCTTCAGAACTTGCTTTTAATGATGAGCTTGCGAAAATCACCAAGGCTCAGTTGGTTGAATTTGCCAAAGCCAATTACAAAGATAACTATGTGGTGGTTTTTAAAAGAAAGGGTGTTGCAAAAGATCTTGTAAAGGTTGAAAAACCAATTATAACTCCAATCGCGATCAATCGTGCCGATCAATCGGCTTTTCTAAAAACATTTGTTAATGAAAATGCAAACCCGCTCGAACCGGTTTTTGTAAATTATTCTGAAGCAATCAAAGAGGAGAAACTAAACGAAAACGTAAATTTCGATTATATCACCAATACAACCAACGCCCTTTTTTCATTGGATTATGTCACTGAAATAGGTAGCAATCATGACCCGAAACTCGCACTTGCGGTTAAATATCTGCCCTATCTTGGAACTGATAAGTTTACTGCCGAACAATTCAAGAAGGAACTTTATAAACTGGGTGTTTCGTTGAATGTTTATACGGGTGCCGATCAGTCGTATGTGTTTATAAGCGGTTTGGATAAGAACAGCGAAGGAGGTATAAAGCTACTCGAACAGCTTCTTGCAGAAGCTAAACCAGACAAAGAGGCCTATAAAAAATTGGTTGAAGGAATTCTAAAAGAGCGTGATGATCGGAAAAAAAATCAGTATGTGATTGGCTCTGCACTCCGTGATTTTGGCAAATACGGTAAAGAATCGCCTTTCACGAACATCATTTCTGAGGAAGCGTTGAAAGCGGTAGACCCGTCTGAGCTTACCGATCTGATTCACAAGTTTTGCAAATATCCGCATCGTGTATTTTATTATGGACCTACTGAACAAACAAAAGCATTGGCACTTGTGAAAGCAAACCATGTCATGACAACTGATTTTTTGCCAGTTCCAACTGAAAAAACTTTCGTTGAGCAGGTCACTGATCAGAATAAGGTTTTCTTTGTCGATTACGACAAATCGCAGGTTCAAATTGTGATTATGTCACGCGATCTTCCGTTCGACCCAAAAACGTTGGTGAATTCGCGCATATTTAATGAATATTACGGAAATTCGATGAGTTCAGTTGTTTTCCAGGAGATTCGTGAGGCAAGAGCTTTGGCTTACTCGGCCTGGGCCAACTATTTACGTCCGAACAAAAAGGATGCTTCATTTTATATCTACGGCTCAGTCGGTACGCAGGCCAATAAAATGATGGATGCAATCGGCGCGATGAATGGATTATTCACAAAAATGATTGTTGACGAAAAATCGTTTGGTATTGCTAAAGAGAGTGTTATAAAAAGCATTCAGACCGAGCGGATCATTAAAAGTGATATTTTCTGGGACTGGTTACAAAATAAACGGGTAGGTATTGATTATGATATCCGGAAAGATTACTACAGTAATGCCAGAACTGCAAGTATTGATAGTGTTCAACATTTTTTTGATCAGCATTTTAAGGACAAAAAGTATACTTACATGATTGTAGGTAATAAGAAGGATGTGGATCTTTTGAAGTTGAAAACTGTTGGTCCGGTAAACGAGCTGGCGCTAAAAGATATTTTCAATTATTAGATAATCCTTAACATGTACCAGATAATTTTCTTCCGAAGTGATGATCTTGAGAGAGGATACTAATGAAAGTACGGAAGATTGATCGTTTCATTTTTCTTACGTTTCATATTTAACGTTACAAAGGTGAAACAAAGCCGTTGGGACTAAAAAAAACAGTTGCAGAACTGCAGAATTTATACGTTGATATGTTGAAAAAGATCGTGTTTTCAATAGCAGGAAATTGTATTTTTCAGAAATGAGATTTTAAAGAAAATTAAACCTTGGTTTGTTCTCATCAGATAAATATATTTGTATTTTTAGAAAAAAAATAGTCTTAATAAAATTTGCCATGAGTAGAATTACTGAAAGAATGATTGACGATGAAGTTGGTGATCCTATGGATTTTATGGATCAACCTGTTAGGAAATCGAATAGAAAGTCATCCGTAATGGACAATTACGATGATGAAGATGATGAGGATGATGACGAGATTGATGAAGATGATGAGGATGACGAAGAATTCGAAGAGGAAGATGATGATGAATAATCCTTAAGATTTCATCAAAATTTGCTGTTTGATGACCGGTTGAATGTTCAATTTCTGAACAGCCAGCCGGTCATTTATATGAGAAAAAGTAGGCAATCTTAAACAGGTAATTCTTCAAGTAATGTCAATAAAGCGGGAATGTCGGTTACGTTATACTTTGCAAAAGAGGGGCTTAGACCAACACGAATTGTATTGGCTGAATCGGGTAAAGCGGTGAAAAGAAATTCATCCGTTTTATCATCGCCGGCAGCAAAGATGAAACCAAAATCCTGTTCGCTCATTAAGGAATTAGCGGCTTGTCCTTTATCGTATCTGCCACTTTTTACTTCCAATACTTTATGTCCTTCAAGAATCTCCAAATCTGTTTTAAAACGGATGACTTCGGCCAGATCGTCTTTCAATTCATGCAGGCGTAGCTGTGCAAAATCTGAATCAGCATTCCGGTAATGCCAGGCAATGCTCCCTGTTTTCTCTTCGATAAAAGTTCCGTTGCAACGACTTACGTATTCATTCAATATTGGCAAAACAGCCTCTTTCCATTGCTCATCTGTATTCATGGTTGCCTCCCATTCATCGGTTCCTTTCTTTATATAATAACCATGCTCTGCGACCAAAATAACATTTATACCTGCGAATTGGGTTTCAAGGAATTTTTTATCCCTGCCACTGATAATCACCACCTTGTTTTTGGGATTTTTTGACAAGTCCTTAACGATTTTCAAAGTCTTTTTGTCAATAACAGCCAGCTCCGGGTATTTTTCAAACGGTACAAGCGTACCATCATAATCGAGAAAAAGGATCCGGCTGGCAGCCTTTTTATAGTCTGAAACTATTTGTGATGAAATCGATGTATTTATGAATCTAACATTTCTTGTATTTTGTTCTTCCTTGGTTTCGAAGGTCTGGTTGAAAAAATCGAAAGCCCAGGCGAAAACATCGTAGTTAGAGATTCTGTTTTGCATCTTTTCGAGGCGCAAATGTTTCTCTTCTGATTTCATTTCAAGGGCTTTAAAAATTGCTTCTGCCATCTCGATATTATCAACAGGGTTAATGATCAGCGCCTCATTCATTTCGGCCGCTGCACCGGCCATTTCACTAAGAATCAATACTCCTTCATTTTCAACCTGACAAGCTACATATTCCTTCGCAACCAGGTTCATCCCGTCGCGTAAAGGGGTAATAAGGCCTACTTCGCTTAAATTATAAAGCGCAATCAGTTCATTAAACGTCAAAGATTTGTACTGATAAATGATCGACTGCCACGAAAGTGAGCTGTATTTTCCGTTTATACGGCCCACCGTTGATTCGATCTCCTTTTTCATTTTCTTGTATTTTTCAATATTGTCGCGGGATGGTACGACAACCATATTGAAAACTACTTTCGAGCGCCATTCAGGGTACATTTCAAGGAAAGTTTCATATCCTTTCAGCTTTAACAAGAGACCTTTCGAGTAATCGAGCCGATCGACAGAAAAAATCAGCTTGTGATTGGAAAGATGATTTTTAAGTTTTTGTTTTTCAGCTATTACTGACTTTTTCAGACAAGCATCATGAAATTTGTCATAGTCAATCCCAATCGGAAAAGCATCGGCTTTAACAAGTTTATTCGGGGTATAGATGGTATTTTGCTGACATTCATAACCGGTGGTACGTCTTACCGATTTAATGAAATTTTGGGTATAGTCATTGGTATGGAATCCAATCAGATCGGCTCCCAGCAACCCTTTAATCACTGATTCACGCCAGTTGCGCGGCAATAATCTGAAAATTTCGAACGATGGGAAAGGGATATGCAGGAAGAAACCAATAGTAGCATCGGGAACTCTCTGGCGGATCATTTCGGGCAGTAACATTAACTGATAGTCGTGAATCCAGACAAAATCACCGGGTTTAATCGTCTTCGCAAGTTCTTCGCAAAATTTTATATTTGCTTCCTCATAAGCCTTAAAATAATCGCTGTTAAACACCGCATATGATGGAAAGTAGTGAAATAATGGCCATATGAGATCGTTACAAAATCCTCCGTAAAATAAATCGTTTATTTTTTTAGGAATAGTTACCGGCAGTATATCAAAATTCTCATTCTCAAAGTTGTCGGATGTAACATCGTCGGGCAGATTATCGGTTATGCCAGCCCACACAATCTTACTGTTTTTTAAATCCTTATTACTTTTCTTAAAGTTTTCGGACAAAGCAAGAATTGCAGATACAAGACCGCCTGAATTTTGAACTGCTTTGTATCCTTTTTTAGTCTTATTTAATTTGAAAGGCAATCGATAGGCTGCAATAACCAATCTTTTAAAATGTGTTTCATTATCCATGTTATTGAAGTTTTATACGCTGCTTTTACTCAATCAGTAAATAAAAGAAATGTTGGTAATTCACAAATATAGCCTAAATTTTGATAGCTTTAGACCAAATTAGAATTTAGGCTTATGGATAAATCATTCAGTATTGAAACAATAAATTTGATTATAGCGATAATTTCATTTTTGGGATTGCTTGTTTTTGTATACTTTATTTACAAATATTTGATTCTGTTTTTCAGAAAAAAAGTATTTCAGACGCCGGGAAGGCATAATGATTTTATCGTCGACTTATTTAAAATTCCTGTT
>JAAFHB010000251.1 GCA_010906965.1 Mariniphaga sp.
GCTTTGAAGAGCTGTTAAAGTTTCCAGCCGGTTTATTTGGCATAGCCTACAATATAGATGAAGATGAAATAGGTGCAATTCTTCTTGGAGAAGATTCTCTTTTGAATGCCGGTGATGAAGTGGAACGCACAGGCCGTGTAATGGATATACCTGTCGATAATTCATTGATTGGCCGGGTAATTAACCCATTGGGAGAACCTATGGATGGTAAAAGCATCGTTCCATTTAAGCAACGATTGCCGATTGAACGTCCTGCACATGCCATCATGGATCGCGATACGGTTTCCATTCCATTGCAAACAGGATTAAAGGTTATTGATGCACTCATTCCTATTGGCCGGGGACAACGTGAATTGATTTTGGGTGACCGGCAGACAGGCAAAACAGCCATTGCCATTGATACAATTCTTAATCAACACGATAAAAATGTGCTGTGTGTTTATTGTGCCATTGGTCAGCGGGCATCGTCAATTGCAAAAGTAATTGCAAACCTACAGGAAAAAGGGGCGATGGAATATACCATTGTGGTTACAACCGAAGGAAACAATGCACCAGGCTTAAAATATATAGCTCCTTATGCAGCAACAAGCATTGCCGAATATTTTATGGAACAAGGTCGAGATGTACTAATTGTTTATGATGATCTTACACATCATGCACGTGCTTACCGCGAACTTTCTCTTTTGCTGAGACGTCCTCCTGGACGTGAAGCATTTCCAGGCGATATTTTTTATATCCATTCACGATTATTGGAACGTTCAACTCACCTAAGTGATAAACTTAAAGGTGGTTCTTTAACAGCTTTACCAATTATTGAGACAGAAGCTCAAAATATATCAGCGTACATACCTACAAATCTCATTTCTATTACTGATGGACAAATTTACCTTTCTCCAAAGCTATTTGAATTAGGGATTCTGCCTGCTGTAGATGTGGGTAAATCCGTTTCGCGTGTTGGTGGCAAAGCACAATTACCTGCATATCGTTCAATTACTGGTAACCTAAAATTGGATTACTCTCAGTTTGAGGAATTAGAGTCATTTTCACGTTTCGGCACACGAATGGATGATGCTACAAATAAAATTATTGAACGTGGTAAGCGAATCCGGATGTGTCTAAAACAACAGGAACTTCAACCCATGTCTGTTCCTGAGCAAATTGCGATACTTCTTGCATTGACCAGCGGGCTTTTCGATGCGGTACCCATTGACAAAATGAAGGAGGCACAGGCTGAACTAAAGAAAATGAACGATGAATTTCCAGCCGAAATGCTGAAAAGCTTAGTATCAGAAAAAGAATTGAGCAGTGCCGACCGTGAAACAATTTTGAAAATGGCCAGGAATATACTTGAACTTTTCCAGGAAAAGCCTAATGCTGACCATAACGACAACAATAAGTAATGGAAACACAAGCAAGTTTACATCGGAAACTGAACGGTGCCACAGACCTCAAATCTGTGGTCAGGTCGATGAAAGCGATGGCAGCATCAAATATCGGGCAATATGAGTTGGCTGTCAGTTCTCTTGGCGATTATTACCTGGCTGTTTCTTTGGGTATCATTGCCTATTTC
Organism: Mariniphaga sp.; assembly: GCA_010906965.1. Taxonomy (GTDB): domain Bacteria; phylum Bacteroidota; class Bacteroidia; order Bacteroidales; family Prolixibacteraceae; genus JAAFHB01. Next base: position 1,571 of record JAAFHB010000251.1, read on the forward strand.
AGACAGGAAAAAATTGATATTATAACCGAACAAAACCCACCCAAGGAAAGCAACGAGAAATCAATTTTTGCCGTTGTTTTTGGTTCAGACCAAGGTTTAGTGGGTCAATTTAATGATTCGCTTAGCGAATTTGTATCTCAATCACTCCATGACTTACCGGGCAAAAAAGAAATATGGGCAGTAGGCGAACGTGTTCAATTGCTGCTTTCAGATATGGGTTATGCTACCACACAGCTTCTCCTTGTTCCAAATTCCGTAAATGCAATAACACCACTTGTTCAGCAAATTTTAGTAAAAAGTGAAGAAAATTTTGACAAGGGAAATGCAACGGAAGTATATATTTTTCATAATCAACCAAAGTCAGGGGCAGGTTACGAACCTGTAATTCAGCGACTACTTCCTTTGGATGAAAAATGGAGGCAATCGCTTACAGAGCTTAAATGGCCCACAAAACTGATACCGCAGGTTATTGGAGGAATTAAGCCAACCTTATTGGCGCTTATTCATGCCTATCTTTTTGCAACCTTGTTTAAGGCATGCGCCGAGTCGTTAGCCAGCGAAAACGCAAGTCGTTTAGCTGCTATGCAACGCGCTGAAAAAAATATTGATGAATTACTGGCTGATCTTACCCATAAGTTTCATAGTTTACGCCAAAGCTCCATCGATGAAGAATTGTTTGATGTGGTAGCAGGGTATGAAATGTTATCGAAAGACCATTCCTAATGAAAAAAATTCGGGAATAACACTTAAAAATTTAAGTTCCTACGATGAATCGTTGAATTCGATTTTGAAGAAGCACCAATCAGATCACCCAAAAAATTAATCTTTGAATATTTTATCAATGGTACTTGCCAGATCGAAATCCAGCTGAGTTATACCCTTCGCTTCATGGTTGGTTAATGATATACTAACTTTGTTGTAAGAATTACTCCAATCAGGATGGTGGTTCAGCTTCTCGGCTTCGAGAGCTACTGTAGTCATAAATGAAAAAAGTTAACAGGTGGTGTTATGGGTCAAGGTGCTAATCTTCGAGAGCTACTGTAGTCATAAATGAAAAGGCTTCAACAAAGGTTTTGAACTTAAGATCTCTGTTAATTGTATTTTTCCCAAGTGACCAGTCTTTTAAATGAAGTTTCAAAAATTCGGCAACTTCCTGTTCTGAAAACGTTTTCATAATTTCATTTTTAAAATTTTTTCTAACTCAACCTTTGCCCAATTCAACCGTAGCAGAAAAAATCAGGCAAATTCATAAATTGATAAACAATATAGAATCTAAAATGTTCATAATAAATACATTAAATTCTAAATCAAATAAACCATGGAACAAATGGAGCCGGAGTGCCATTAGTAAATTTATTACTTAAATGAGTAGCTATGAAATATAGAACAGAAAAAGACACGATGGGTGAAGTGCTTGTCCCCGCCGACAAATACTGGGGCGCACAGACTGAGCGGTCAAGGAATAACTTCAGGATTGGAACTGAAGCCAGTATGCCATTGGAAATCATCTATGCTTTTGCATTGCTGAAAAAAGCAGCAGCGCATACCAACTTCGAGTTGGGTGTACTATCTATAGAAAAGCGCGATCTGATTTCAAAAATATGCAACGAAATCCTTGAAGGAATGCTCGATGACCAGTTTCCATTAGTCATCTGGCAAACTGGTTCAGGGACACAAAGCAATATGAATGTCAATGAAGTAATCGCTAATCGTGCACATGTATTGTCTGGGGGTAGGTTGACAGATTCGGAAAAAGTGCTTCATCCGAATGACGATGTCAACAAGTCGCAATCAACGAATGATACTTTTCCGACAGCCATGAATCTTGCTGCCTATAAAATGGTTACAGAAGTTACTTTAACAGGTATGCAGCAACTTCGCGAAACGCTAAGGCAAAAATCGGAAGCATTTATTGGTATAGTAAAAATTGGGCGTACTCATTTTATGGATGCTACGCCACTAACCCTTGGTCAGGAATTTTCTGGATATGTTCAGCAGTTAGACAATTCCATGCGTGCCATCCGCATTGCCTTGGAAATGGTTCGCGAGCTTGCACTTGGTGGTACTGCTGTTGGCACAGGTATGAATGCACCAATAGGTTATTCCGAATTAGTCGCTGCGAAAATTTCAGAATTTACTGGATTACCATTTATTACTGCCCCCAACAAGTTCGAAGCTTTGGCTACAAACGACGCCATAGTAGAACTGAGCGGAGCCTTAAAACGTACAGCGGTATCACTTATGAAGATAGGTAACGATATCCGAATGCTTAGTTCCGGTCCACGTTGTGGCATTGGCGAAATTATTATTCCAGACAACGAGCCAGGGTCATCAATTATGCCAGGTAAAGTAAACCCAACTCAAGCTGAAGCTTTAACGATGGTTTGTGCCCAAGTAATGGGTAATGACGTTGCAGTAACTGTTGGTGGTTCATTGGGCAATTTCGAATTGAATGTATTCAAACCTATGATTGCAGCCAATGTCTTGCAGTCGGCCCGACTGATAGGCGATGCCTGTTTGTCATTTAATGTCCATTGTGCTTCGGGAATAGAACCAAATTTTGAGGTAATTAATAAACACTTGGAGAATTCACTGATGATGGTAACTGCACTCAATCCGCACATTGGATACGAAAATGCTGCGAAGATTGCAAAAAAAGCGCTCCAGGATAGCAAAACACTCCGAGAAGTTGCCATAGAACTTGGTTTGGTGACCGACGAACAATTTACCAAATGGGTTGATCCGACGAAGATGATTTAATTTGTAAATATTTAAATTGCAGCAACATCTGAAACTCATTATTGCCAAATTCATTTTCGCTATTTCTGAGTTAGATTGTTTGTTGTTTAAAGTCTTTCCATGTAAAAATGATAGGGAGTGCCTTTTGTAGAAATGAGAAAGCATTGATAATATATATCTGAAAATAAGCACCGTAATATATACATATTGCTGAATCCAGTAGAATCCATGTTCCAAAGGCAACCAGAATGGCATTACGGGCCCAGATTTCTTTTTTCCTGAACGGAATCCATGCAATATAAGCCAACAAAATATAACAGCAGGCGATAGTTCCACCTAAAGGTCCCCATATAAATGCTCTGAAAGGCTCTACTTCCGGAGGTATTTCAGAAACTTGCCAAAAGATAGAAGCCAATGCTTTGTTGTAAGGTGTAAATAATGGATTCGCTCCATATATTGCAAAAACAATCCCAAATAATCCGAATAGAAGGCTGCTGTAAAATAGCCACTTCTGCCAGAAAATAAAGGATCTTTGTTTATTAAGCTCATTCATTTGTTTTCAGTTTTTTTTCTTCAAAATAACTTCGCTTCTTTCTCTAATTTTTCGAGTCTTGTAAAATGATCAGGAGCTAGTTCAAATGAGCGCAGGCACATTATTCCTGTATGGTGCGAGTGCCTGAAATACCGGTCCATCAACTATGGAGTCGGGTTGTATTGAAGCATCAACCTCAATAAGTTGATGCTTATAATCAGTAATTTGTCCATCAACTATCTCTAAATCCAAATGACCCAAAAATGAACCATGGCATCCTGATTGTATTAATATCGTTTTCCCAACAAGAACCGGTTTGTAAAGCCTGTTATGGGTATGGCCGCTGAGGCAAACATCTATGCTTTGTACTTCGGACAAAAGCTTCATATCCTGAGTGAAGCCAAGATGTGAAATCAGGACAATTAAGTCAACCTTTTCCTTTGAACGCAGTAAATTGATTATTGATGGGAGTTCATCTTTGCCAAGTGTAAAATATATCCCATAGCTGAAGGATGCCGGCATGGTTTTGTCAACAATGTTCGATGCTATTCCCACAAGGCCAATCCGTAATCCGCCGACTTCTTTAACAATATATGATGGATAGACAGGTTTATTTGTCACTTTATCGAAAATATTAATTGCCAGCAACAGGTAATTGAGTTCAACAACCCTTTGCTGAAAAACCTCCGGGCCATAGGCAAACTCCCAATGTGCGGTCATGGCATCAATTCCCATTAAGTTCAGTATCGGGATCAATACCTTTCCCCAAGTTTTCTGTGCCGGGAAAGTGCCCTGAAAAGTATCGCAGCAATCGACAAAAAGACAATCAGGACTATCGGCCCGAATCTGTTTTACAAGTGTAGAAATCCGCGCATAACCTCCTGCTTTACGATATACCTCGTGGTCGCCTTCCCACAACATTTCCTGGTGTATATCAAAATACGCATGGCTAACGTTCATCTGAACGATGGTTAGTTTCTTAGTTTTACTCATTTTCAATCCTTTATATTAATTAAAAAAATCTAAGGATTTTTGCGTTTTACACCTTCTATTTCATCCGGTTTAAATACTGTAAATCAGATAAACAACGAGGAAAATTCCGATTGCAAGGACTGACAGGATGAGCAATACATCAAGTATCGACGATGGTTGCCAGGTATCTTCGTCTATTTGTTTCTCAACCTTCTTATACCTTATATATGCAAGCAATCCCATCAAAGCGCCCAGTCCAACAAGGAATATTCCGAGGATTGCTGAATATCCGTGAGAAGGCGGCAAAACTTCTCCAATAGTTGATTTTCCCAGAACATACAACATTTGTTTCATGAATAATGCGAACTTTTCAACAACAAAACCAAATGCCATTATTCCGATGCTCGTTCTTATCCATGCAAGAAATGTACTTTCATTTGCAATGTGAACACGGCGATTAAGAATCCTTTTTAGCTTTCTTATCTTTAATTGTACCTGGCATATTGTTATGCCTCCCTTGAAATGAAGTATATTTTAAATTCCTTTTAAGTAATTCTGTAAGAATTGGCTTTTATTTTAATGATCTTCTCATCCTTTGTTTTTTAAATGATCAGTAGCTTCCTTTTCCATTTTTTTCAGCCTCGTATAATAATCAGGGAACTCATTTAAATGAGCCAAAGCTATTTCACCAGTCAATTTCCCATCATTGTTTGTAACATTGGTCACGGAGTGTATTGCCCCATGTTCAAGTTCAACATTTAAGCCTGTTATAAATTCGTCGAGACTTATCTTGTCCCAATTGATTTTGAGACCATTGCCAATTTCCTTTGCTTCAGTTTTGTTAAATTTTTTCATGATTTTAAAAATTAATTTGTGAAGAATTTCCACAATACAAAATTGAATACTTTAAATATTATTAGCGTTACACAATTTCAG
>JAAFHB010000252.1 GCA_010906965.1 Mariniphaga sp.
CGGTTTTAATGAATTCACTGACAGTGGTTTTATTTCCGAAGCAGTCATCGCAGATAATTCTCTTAAACTTTAATAATATGAAGTTCGAACCCGATTATCAAAATATTCTCCAGGTTCTGAACAACCAACGGCCTGCCCGTTTGCCATTGTATGAGCATCATATTGATACACCTTTTATCTCTAAAATGCTTGGAGAATCTATTTCATCGCAGGGCTTGAAGAAAAATGAACTGGAAGAGTATTACCGGAAAGTGATTGGTTTCTGGAAAGATATGACTTACGATGCCTTCGATTTTGAAGCAGCTATTTGTGATATTCTGCCTGCTCACGGTGCCATTATGGGTGGAATGGCAGGACCAATTCAAACCCGGGCAGATTTCGATAATTATCCTTGGGAAGATATTCCGAAAATATTTTGGGAAACCTATGCGCCACATTTCGAGGCCATCCGAAAAACATTGCCACAGGGAATGAAGGCTTACGGCGGTTGCGGATATGGCATTTTCGAAGCAAGTCAGGATTTGGTCGGATATGAGTATTTATGTGTGATGCAGTGCATGGACCCTGACCTTTTTGCAGATATTTTTAAGAAGATAGGTGATCTTTGGGAAGCATTGTGGCAGAGCGTTATAGAAAGATATGCTGATATCTTTGTCTTTTTCAGAATGGGGGATGACCTCGGGCATAAAACCTCCACCTTGCTCGATCCCGATATTATTCGCCAGCTTATTCTGCCGCAATACAAAAAGGTGATTGACCTGGTGCATCGTTCGGGTAAAAAGTTTTTGCTCCATTCGTGCGGAAATATTTTCCCGCTTATGGATGATATTATCAGTTTAGGCATTGATGCCAAGCATTCGAATGAGGACCAGATTGCCCCTTTCCCCGTATGGATTGAAAAATATTCCGATCGGATTGGGCTTTTCGGAGGTTTCGACCTGAATTTGCTTGTTCTGGAAAAACCTGAAACAGTTTATCAGACAGTCTTAGAGCAAGGTACGCTGTTTCGCAGAACCGCAAACGGATATGGGCTTGGTTCTGGCAATTCCATTCCCGAATACATTCCGGTGGACGGATATATGGCAATGATTGAAGCTACGATAGAAATTAGGAGAAGGGAATGAGTCCAAAGCAAAGTCTGCAATCATCATATAGGAATTCACCGCAGCTTCTTATTTTCCTTTGAACGCTTCGTACATCCGTATGATTTCCTGAAGTTTTGCCACGATCAATTCCTTCGGCAGATCTGCATTCGGATTAATCTGAATCATTTCAAGCTGGTCTTTCAGTCTTATTCCATCCTCAGGAGTAAGAATACTTTTGTCGGTAACAAAACCTAAAATCAGTTTTTTTCTGTTCATCCAGAGAAACCCGAGTTTCTTTCCTTTATAACTAAAAAACGGAATCTGGAATTTTCGCTCGTGCGTTATCTGGTCACTGACTCCCATAATGATTTGTTTCAGCGCTAATAAACATTCCCTAATAGGTTCATTTTGTTTTAGATAATAATTTTCCAGCTCGGCATTCATAGCAATTCTACTTTGAAATAAAAGTAGGCAGCTAAATGCAGAAACAAGATGGGATTACCTCTTTTTTTTTGTCTGTTGTTGATTTATCGTAATGAATTGCCTATTATCGCGACAAATTACATAATGCCAAAATTTTTTAAACCGTAGAAAATGAACTTGAAGAGATTCTTATCCTTTGTTTGTCTGGCAGTAATGATTTCACTAAGTATTACAACATCAGCTCAATCACAATGGCGCGGCCCCAACCGCGACGGCATCTACCCCGAAACCAATTTACTGAAAATGTGGCCTGCCGAAGGTCCTAAAATGGCTTGGTCGTTCGAAGGACTTGGAATTGGACAGGGAAGTGCTGCTGTTTCGAAGGATAAAGTTTTTCTTACCGGTATTCCGGATACACTGAAATCTGAAGGTTTCCTTTTTTCATTCGACACCAAAGGAAAGTTGCTTTGGAAGAAAAGTTACGGTAAAGACTGGACAGGCATTTTCCCCGGAGCGCGTTCAACCCCAATAGTAGTTGACGACCTGGTTTACGTGGAAAGCGGAAACGGAAGTATTCATTGCATGAATGCCCAAAATGGCGTAACGATATGGAGTGTCGATTTCTTTAAGGATTTGCAGGCCGATTCGGTTCAGTTTGGGTTCGCTGAATCGGTTCTTATTGAGGGAGATCGAATGTATTGTACGCCAGGCGGAAAAGTAAACAACATGGTGGCGCTGAACCGTTTCACAGGAAAGAAAATCTGGTCGAGCCCAGGCTACCGCGAACCGGCAACTTACTGTTCGCCCATATTAATCAACCACAACGGTCAACGTTTGATCGTGAATCTTACGGCAACCTCTATTATCGGCCTGGATGCAGACAGCGGCGAAATGTACTGGCGGATTCACCAGTTCCAGGACAATAAAATTCATGCCAATACCCCTGTTTATTTCGATGGTAAACTATTAGTGTCAAGTGCCTCTCGGAAAGACAGTTCTGGATTGGTATTGCTGCAGCTTTCACCAGACGGAAAGAAGGCTGATATTGTATGGAGGAATAAGGAATTTACCAACCTCATGGGTGCTTTTATCCTCAAAGACGGCTTCATGTATGGTTCAGCTTATCTGCAACCCAAATGGTTCTGTATCGATATGAAAACTGGGCTAACCAAATACATTGCCAAAGAGTTGGGTGGTGGTCCTGTGATTTATGCCGACGGGCTTTTCTACTGCTATGCCGAAAAGGATGGTGAATTGGCGCTGGCCGAAGGAACTCCCGAACAATTCCGGATTATCAGTAAATTTAAGATACCACTGGGTGCCGATCAGCACTGGTCGCATCCCGTGATTGCCGATAAAAAGTTGTACATCAGACACAACAATGCACTGATGGTTTATGAGATTGGGAAATAAGAACAGGATGTTGATTGTTAAATACTTAGGCTTTAGCAGTTGTATTCCACTTTTTTTATATTTCTAATCTGATTTTTTCATTGTCTTAACTTGTCATGCTTCCGAAATCTGACAAGATTTGGGTTATTCTATCGTAATTGCCTCAAAATGATTGCCAAAAAAAGAGAAAACTTGTGCGGTTATTTTATTCATGACTAATTATTTCAGAATTATCCAATTCAATGAACGAATACTCTGAGAACATTTCGATAATCCGATCAATATTTGAGTCAAATAAGGTTAAAAGTGCTTTGTTTTTGATATTCCCAGTCGATACGAGCAGTAATTTGGCTGGAATACCATTGATGTAATAAGAATCTAAAAAATCTGAATCTTTTGTAATGACTATTCTACCCTCTCGTATTGAAATCTCCCTAATCTCTTTATCTGTAGTGAATTCTCTACCGGGAAGATTGTCAGTATGAATAGCATCAAGACCTCTTTTTTGGAGATGTTTTGACAATTTGGAAGGAAGTTGAGCATCAATAAGAAACTTCATACACCAATTTTATGTATTGCTTTAACTCGGGTCAACCGTGAGGCAAAAGTTAAACATGCTTTTATGTCGTCTTCTTCCAAGGCTGGATAATCCTCTATAATCTCGCTGTTAGTCATCCCTGATGAAAGCAAATCCAAAATAAGCTCAACTGTATAACGCATATTTCTGATTGTTGGTTTCCCATGGCAAACCTCCGGATTTAGTGTAATTCGACTAATTAAAGTATCCATATTAATATATTTTGCCCAAATATATAAAAATGATTGTGTATTCCGAAATCCATAAATTGTATTCGGAAGGATATTTTGCTGGTATAATCAGTCGTGAAATGGTATTAAACAGCTGCATTAATGTCAGATAACTTTAAAAGAAGGAGAATCAATACAAGCTCTTTTTAAATTTTCTGTTGCTACTCCGAAAAAGATGGCGAATTGGCACTCGCCGAAGGAACTCCCGAAAAGTTCAGCATCATCAGTAAATTTAAGGTACCACTGGGTGCCGATCAGCACTGGTCGCATCCCGTGATTGTAGATAAAAAGTTATACATCAGGCACAATAATGCGTTGATGGTGTATGAGATTGGGAAATAGACCAGGATGATGACTGTTAATATTCTCGATCGTAAACAAGCAACCATTGAGATATCAGAAAGAATATGATATTGCAGTGGAACGTCAGGGAGATAAAATCCGCTTAACGGTTTCTTGTGGAAAAATGGTAACTTTTTCTAAACTGATAAAGAATGGAACTTCCCAAACGATCGTACTATAAAAATATTTGTGACTGATAATGATCTGGAAGTAGTCTCTTAGTACACCCAAATTTCATCCATAAAAAACCATGCCGGATAACCTACGCCATAATGCCACGAAGGGCAAAGTCCAATGGTTTCGATGTGTATCTTGATGTAACGCGCCTTTATTTTTTCATTTGCGGTTATCCCGATATTTACATACTTCACTTCGACTGACCGGTCTTCCTTTATCTCTTGTTTTCCCATCAGCCTGAAGTCCTGGTTATCAAGTGACGTATAGCATGTCATGCTTTTGGGCAGAAGTATCCAGGCACCCAATTTATGCAGGAAATCCGCTTCAATAGTTTCAATTTCAATTGCTTCACCCAGATCGACGAGCAGTTCACCATCTTTTCCTTCCCAGCCTACCCAGCTTTCGTTGAAGGTGGCTCCGCCCAGAAGTCCGTCAGTCAATGCCTTGTCAGCAATAAGATTATATCGTTTATTGGGGGGCAGCGTATAGGTGATTTTGGATTGTTGTGCGAGATTTTTTCTCGGATTAGGCAGATTTCGTTTCAGGTACAAATCACAGTATTCTTCAATGGTATTGCTCCGTTCATTAAGGATAGTGACGCCCAATTCATGAGCTCTCTTCCTGAAAAGAGCCAACTCATTTTTTATCCTTTCTACATCTTCAAATGCGCTAGTCCGGGCAATCTCCAATTCTGCATATTGAATTGTCAGGCGTTGTTGTTGTACACGCCTCAAAAAGGTAATATCCGAAGCCACAGCAATTTCTGCATCATCAAAAAACTTGCGGTATCTGGATATCAGATTGGGATTCAACATCCCCTTTTTGTGAGTGATTGGAGTATCGTATATCCATAAAGGAATAGTACTTCCCAGCAAAGCACCTTCCTGTATTTTCATATACTGGTAGAGAAAAGGAGCAGCATTTCCATAATATCCTTTTAGAAATGACTGTATTAACGAATCTACATTGCTGTTTACATTCCACAGCAACTTTGACACAACATAACTCCTTAGTTCCGAAAAATCGCCTCCAAAGCTTCCGCCAATTTGCGAAAAGTGCATATTCACTTTGTTCTTTTTGAACAACTGCATGTTGGTCTGAAGGATATGGAAATTCGGGAACGGGGAAACATAATTGTCGAAATTAATCCCATAGTCCCACACAAAGATATTGTTCGAGATTTTTGACCAACCTTCCATGTTTTTCATAAAAGTCCTGCCTGATGCATTCTCAGTTAACGTGACTTCGCGGTAACAATCAATATCGCACAACATGATATTCACATTCGGAAGCGGTTTTACATGTTTGGGAGGAGATACGGAATAAAGGTAAGCCAATGTAGAGAATTCCTTATCGGGGAAACGGGTTGCCAGTTTATTCAGAAAGCGGATGATGCTTCCCGAAGGACTTACTTCTTCTTCGTCAATCGCTTTACACTGATCGCACGTACAGTTAGTATTATTGCCATCATTCTGACTCACAGATATCATCTTTTGATCAGGATTGGCCTTGAATATGGAATCGATCTGATGGACAGCTGCTTCAAAAACAGCCGGATTGCTTAAACACCACTGGCTGGCTGAGCCGGGACGTCGCTGTCCGTTGATGAAGGAATAGAATTCCGGATGCGTTTGGCCAAACTTGCGTGAAGGTAAAATCCGGTCGAAAGTATGCACCCAATAGTTCCCGGCAAAAATTTCGTTAGGTTCTTCCAGCCGGTTCCATATTTTATAAAGTGAATCGCGGGCAATGCTGTATGCCTGTGTTTGCCGGTATCGGAAACTTGGATTTTCAATTCTGTTGAGGTTTGCAGGAAGCCATAAATCAGTTTTACGAGTAAATGTACAAGCATTTGCGGCATAATATTGTACGCCAAAATAATCCTCCAATAAAGTGACAGCTCCGTAAACAGTGCCTAATCCCTTGCCGCCTGTAATTCTGAAAATTGAGTCCTTACCCGTGAGTCTGAATCCATCTTCTTTAATATCAGATGAATTATTGGCAGAACCTGGTGTTCGATCGCTTCCGATAATGATATCTCCTTTTGCTGGTTTTGCATCGGCTGAAACAATGGGTAAGCTTGCTCCTGAAATCCTTTTAATAAAGTCATTCAAAAGATTAGCTGCCTGTTTATCGGTATTGCTACGCTGGTCAATAATGATCCTGCCAGTTGATTTACCATTCTTCACAACTTGGATTTGGGCGATACTCTCCGAAGCCATTAAAAGGGCAATGCAAAGGATTAGAATTTCTTTCATTTTAGATTCAATTAAAATAGAAACATCAAAATTAGAAGTTTTTACAGATATTTTTCTCACTATCTTTACCCGGATCAATAACCAGTAAAGCTTGTTTAATCATGACTAACTTGCCAAATTCGTATTAATTTGGAAACTAAACTTGCCAAATTCGCATAAAATGGAGTCAACGTAAAGTAACACCTCCAAAAATTTGGAAAGAAACCTATCCAAATTCTGATTTTGAAGTAATTACAAAGGACAATTTTCTTG
>JAAFHB010000253.1 GCA_010906965.1 Mariniphaga sp.
TTCCCACCATGCAAAATTAGCCGGAAAAAAATATTTTCCAACATACCGTAACTAATTAATTTTCAACAAGTTTTTTTTTAAGCCGAATCGCTGCGTTTCGGGGACATTGACTGGACAAACAAAGATAAGGTCAACGAAATCATTACACAACAAATTTCTGCCGATATGCCGGCAAATTCCAAAGTAATTAATAATCCCTGACAATGTTTTTTTACTGGTAAGGAATTAATAATTAAAATTAAAAGAGGCAGATACCTCTTTTTTTCGTTCTTCTTCAAATTCATTTTAAATACCGCTATTCGCTGATGAAAAAGCTGTTATCTAAAATATCGAGGCGAAGTTATTGATTTCCGGCCGGAAATGTCAATGGACGTCCGGTTGACGTTTAAGAATACGAATAGATTAGTAATGTCCATTCACTTTCGTGCTTGATCACTTTCTCTGAAGAGTTCCAACCTTTTGGTCGAAACTGGTATGCACCATTGACATCATCCGCCCGGCTCAATGTTTCTGATTCAAAATTAGTAGGGAGCCAGAAGCAAAATAAATCCCTATACAGCCGTCTAAAATCATGACACGTATTATCAAATTTCAGCCCGTTTACAGGGAATTAAAATGGCGACCGACAAAAAAAGTTCCAAGGCTTATATTATCTGTCATCTGGCTCCCGACTACAAGCTGTTTTACTCGTAAGATAATTTTTGTAAAGGTTGAAAAAGGTATTTATTCAGGTATCTTGCGTTTGACAGACCTTGCATTTTCAATTGTAAACGGAGATGAAGTATTTTATATTATCATTCCCAACAAAAGGGAGAAAGTTGTAAGAATGCAACTTTCAAGACCTTCAATAAAAAGCGTTAATGATTCTATCAACTATATATTGTTTTCCGAAGTGCGACAAAATTGTGACGCACTTTGTAAGTTTGGAGAAAACCACCACATTCTTGAAAAAATTGCAAAAACAGCTGTATAAAACGACAAGCCAATAAAATATTTGAGTAGATAAAAGAATGCTTAAGCCATGTGGGTTGACAGGTTTAATTTGAACATTGGAATTTCTAATTTTAAGTGTTCATGTAAACGGCGTTAATTCTTTTATGACAATGTATATTCTTAAGTACGATGTTACGATCACCTATGAAACCATTGAACAAACTCATCGTGGATGGAAGGTCCTTCAGTTTCAACGTTACTTATTTGAAGAGAGCGTGTTCATGTGGAAACAATAGAGTCTTTTTAAGGATAAAAAGGAAAGAATTACTATTGGACTGAATGAATGATGATATGGTCGGATTATAAAAATGCTTCAAATATAAAAATGCAGAAAATAAATATTTCATGACATTAAAACTTTTATTCGTTTTTTTGGTTATAATTGCAGAATGAAAAAGGTAACTTCTATATTAATGGCCGTTCTGGTGCTGATGACGGTTTTACACCTGTCATTTGACTCGCATTTTTGTGGTGGTAAGTTATCTGCTGTAAAGTTTTCAATCTCAGGTGAAAAGGCCTCCTGTGGCATGGAAAATGACTCTGAGTCTACTCAGCCTTTAGGCAAATTATTCAAAACACATTGCTGTGATGATGATTTGGTATTGCTCAATGTTGATTCAAATTATTCTCATTCAAATCCTCAAACTATTGACTTTAATCAAAAAGTCATTGCTGTTTTTGCAGTACTGCTGACAGAAAATGTTAGTGAACTTGCCATTTCACGGAATGTTCATCCTATTCTAAATCCCCAGGATGTTTTCCGAAAAAATTCTGTAGGGCAGTCTGCTATCTGCGTATTCCGTATTTGATTCATTATTCCCCATTTGCAGGATAATTTAATTATTGTCCTGTACCACTGTATTTTATTTCTCCAGAAATTTTATTAATCAACATTTATTTTCCAGCTATGAAACGAGTCTCGATTCATCGTGACGAGTTCCTCCGATAGATTTCCGATAGACAGGGACAAGCAGGAGGAGGATATCTGGTAATAAAAATTCATATTATAACAGATGAAAATATTTAAATTGTTTTTTGCTGCCCTGCTGTTGGCAGTAATGTGTTCAAACGCATTTGCCCAGATGCAAGATCATAAATCCATGAAGGTTGTCAAAACCGCATCCATTAAAGTATGGGGTAACTGTGACCTGTGTAAAGCACGCATTGAGAATGCCGCTAAGGTTGACGGAGTTTCAAAAGCAGAATGGAATGCGGAAACCAAAGAATTAACACTTGTATATAATCCTTCAATCGTTCAGGACATAGATATTCAAAAGAGAATTGCCGTGGTTGGCCACGATACCGAAATATTTAAAGCTGATGATAAGGTCTATGACAAATTGCCTGAATGCTGTAAGTATTCTCGTAAAAAGTAGCAAGATCAATATCAATTAAACTATTGTATTATTTAAAAATTAATTGTCGTGAAAACATTTCAAGCTTATAAAACTTTTTTTGCAATAGTAATATTGATGTCAATAACTGTTTTTTCGAATGCACAAAAAAGTGGGGTTTTTAAATCCTTTACGGATTATTCCAAAGGTAAAATGGAATATGGCATTGATTGTACTACTGAAAAGCACAAAATAAGGCTCAACGATTTTTTGGGCAAAGACTACATCACTGTAATACATGATGGTAAATCCTACAATCTCAAAAAATCGGAAACATGGGGCTTTCTTCTCTGTAATGAAAAACTGGTCCGTTTTCAAGACAGTGAACATTTCCCTATTGTAGATAGGGGTTCCCTTTGGATTTATTCAAAGCAAAGTGTTCAGGTGGGTTCGCCTAAAACTGGCGGCTCAAAAACAGTAACTACCAATTACTTTAGCAAAGATGGCAATAGTGTAATAAAAGAGCTTACACTTTTAAATTTGAAAGCTGCATTTCCAGATAATCACATGCTTCATGATGCGATTGACCGCCAGTTTAAAACTGATGCTTCGTTGGGTGAGTACGATAAGTTTCATAAACATTATTCAATCAATCATTTTTTAGAAAGCCAGGGAACTAAATAACCAGCAGTTTCAAATTTTAAATATGGCTTTGGTTAACAACAATTAAACAACAATTAAAAATCGATCATGAAAAGAAAAATCATTATTTTAACAATCTATTTTTCAGTGCTTTTAGCTTTTTCAGGGTGTATGAGTGCTTCTCATTTGGGTCATGGAGGTGGCGATAGCCACGCATCCCATCAATCAGGTGGCGGATCTCATTCAGGAGGTTGTCATTAAAAACAATCTGAATTGAATTCTTCTATAGTCTTAGAGGTTAATTAGAGTATTGGTGTTTCTTTTTCAATGAATGACAAGGCAGGCTTTCGGGTCCCTTTGTCTTTTCAAATTGGAAAATCATTCATCGTTAAATCCTTAAAAAAACAAAAATGAAAATAATTGCACAAATTCTGGTGATAATGGCTGTTGGGGTTATCGTTATTTCATCTTGCCGAAAGGAATCAATAATGACTAATTCAGAAGGACTAGCTACCCCTGTTATTGAGGGCGATTTCTTAACTCCTTTAGCTATTCCACCATCAATCAACGGGCAGGGAACCCTAACAGCACAGGTTACAACATCAACTATCTTTAGTGGTAAAAAGTCAAAGGTTTTAGGTTACCAATCTGGCTCTATTTTAGGACCCTCCATTGTAGTCAATTCAGGTGAAAATATAAATATCAATTTTCAAAATAGCCTTGCTGAAAACTCTAATATTCATTGGCATGGACTGATTACCCCGGCTGGCATGGATGGTCATCCCGAAGATGTTGCATTACCGGGTGATTCATTTGTTTACAAGTTTACTGTTTCGCAAAGGGCCGGAATGTATTGGTATCATCCACATCCCGATGGTTTTACGGCAAAACAGGCCTATCTCGGGCTTGCAGGTGTATTTCTGGTGCGGGATGCTGAAGAACAAACGCTAAGTCTACCTTCCGGAGAAATGGAAATTCCGCTGGTAATTCAGGATAAACGGATTAATTCTAATTCCGACCTGGAGTATTCGCCCAATATGATCGATATTATGACTGGTTATATGGGTTCTAACATTTTGGTAAATGGAATTAATTCACCTTACAAAGATGTGCGGACTCGCAATTATCGGTTACGTGTTCTGAATGGTTCAAACGGACGTATTTATAATCTGGCTTTAAGCGACGGAGCTTCATTTACCGTAATTGGCGCAGATGGCGGGTTGCTAGTATCACCTCAAAAAGTTACTTCACTTTTGCTGGGTCCGGGAGAACGTGCTGATCTGATCGTTAATTTTTCGAACTATAAAATTGGTACTGAATTGTTTCTCGCGAGCAATACCTTTTCAGCAGGAGCATCACAGGGGATCCGAAATTTCAGGATTATGAAATTCAGAGTGACACAAAGTGATAAAGACTCTTTTTCACTGCCAGAGAAATTATCGGATATAGAAACGATTTCAAAAAGTAGTGCGATAAAAACACGAACTTTTGACATTTCGAATGGCGGCATGGGTAATATGGGTGGCATGAGCGGAATGGGCAGCACAGGAATGACGATGAAAGGAATGCACCGTATCAACAACAAAGTTTACGACAAATCAAGGATTGATGAAACCGTTCGGGCCGGAAGTACTGAAATTTGGGAATTCGATAATTCAATGGGAGATGAGTCGCACCCAATGCACGTGCATGGTCTTCAATTCCAGGTTTTAGATCGTAATGGTGGGAGAAACAGTTTGATATCGACCGAAAGCGGATGGAAAGACACAGTACTGCTTCTTCCGGGTGAAAAAGTTCATGTTATTATAACTTTTGGGCGAAACAAAGGGAAATATGTTTTGCATTGTCACAATTTAGAACACGAAGACGATGGTATGATGCTGCAATTTGAAATAATTTAAATGTAACTTTTTTATAAATCAAAGAGATATGAAAATTATAAAAAAAACAATATTCACAGTATTAATAGTATTTGCCCTTATGGCAAATTTGTATTCAAACGAATCGGATAAAACAAAAACTATCCAAACAAACGATTCTATACAACCAAAACAAAGCAAACAGGTAATTTCCCGGGATAGTTCAAAAGTCTTTACTTGCTCCATGCATTCTAAGGTAATTTCTAATAAATCAGGCAATTGTTCAAAATGTGGAATGGAATTAGTTCTTAAAAACTCCGGCACCATTTCTGAGAATCATTAAATGGGAATGATGGGTATGATGCATGGCGGAAACCATCACTCACATGTTTGGATGTATGTTACCGGCGGTGCAGTGATGATTATTATAATGGCAGTAATGATTTTATAATTTGTAATAACTGTAATCAAATAAAGCTATGATTAAAGATAAATCGGGGTATATTTTATTTGTTTTGTTAATTTTGTTATTCAGTTCCTGTAACCGTCATATTGTGGCACAGAAACAAGTAAATCAATATACTTACTATTGCCCAATGCATGTCTATGTTACAGACCAACCCGGTAAATGCCCTAAATGTGGAATGTCCCTTGAGAGAATGGATTTAAATAAATTGCCTGCAGGAAATTCTGATAATATTCATAGCAGCCATACAGCTCCGGTTGGTGGCGGCCATAGTGGTCATAGTGGGCATTGAAATTCAGGCAGCTAATTTAGGGTATCATTATCCTTAATAACAAAATGACGAATCAAAAGTAAATAATAATTAAAAATAAGTCCATGTTCAACCGACTTGTCAAATTTTTTCTCGAAAACAGGCTGATTACCTTTATCTTCCTGATCACATTTGTGGTTCTGGGGTTGGTATTTATGCCTTTCAACTGGAAATCGGATTTCTTTCCGCGTGATCCGATTGCAGTAGATGCTATCCCCGATATCGGGGAGAATCAGCAAATTGTTGCGACCGAATGGATGGGTCGTTCTCCAAAAGATATGCAGGACCAGGTCACCTATCCTTTGACGACTGCCTTGCTGGGAATTCCCGGTGTGCAAACGGTGCGAAGCACTTCGATGTTTGGAATGTCTTTTATCTATATCATCTTTAAAGATAACATTGAGTTCTATTGGAGTCGATCGCGCATTCTCGAAAAGCTTAGTTCATTGCCTTCCGGGACATTACCTGCCGGTGTGCAACCTACGCTGGGACCCGATGCCACTGCACTGGGGCAAATATACTGGTATACCCTCGAAGGGCGAAATCCGAAAACGGGTCAGCCCAATGGCGGCTGGGATCCGCAGGAACTTCGTACGATTCAGGACTTTTACGTGAAATATGGTCTGGCCACCGCCGAAGGTGTTTCGGAAGTGGCCTCAGTGGGTGGTTTTATCAAGGAATACCAGATCGACCTGAACCCTGAAGCGTTGAAAGCATTCAAGGTAACCATAATGGATGTGATGAATGCCGTGCGAAAAAGCAATCTTGACATTGGTGCTGAAACAATGGAGTTGAACAATGTGGAGTACATCATCCGTGGATTAGGGTATGTGAAAAATCTGAATGACCTGGAAATATCGGTCGTTGCTGTCCGAAACAATGTACCTGTGCGGATTAAGGATGTGGCACGTGTTGTATTCGGTCCTGCTACCCGCCGTGGGGGACTCGACAAGGCTGGTTCCGAGGCTGTTGGTGCAGTGGTAGTGGCCCGTTACGGGTCAAACCCCATGGATGTGATCAACAATGTAAAAGATAAAATAAAGGAACTTGAAGCAGGACTTCCCCAGAAAACATTGCCAGATGGCACTGTT